>DATJTL010000074.1:0-22104 GCA_035503415.1 Xanthobacteraceae bacterium | reverse complement strand
ACGCCATGCACCGCGGCCATCTCGATCGCGTTCCTCGGTTTGCGCTGGGCCATATCGATCAGCGTCCGATCCGCAAACACCACATAGGCGGCAATCCCCTGCGCCTTGGCCAGTTCGGACCGCCGCCTTCGCAGCGCCTCGAATAATTCGGTGTTGCCCGGTATGCGATCGGCCAACGCGGCGTTGTTGGCTGCGGCGCGCGCGGCCTTACGCCCAACCTTAAGCGTGTCCTTGCGCAGCGTGATTTTTTCCGTGCCCTTGAGCACGCGCCGGCCAGCTTCGGTCACCGTCCAGGCGCCATAGCCGGTGACGTCGAGCGCGATGATGCCGGCGCCATAAAGCTGGCGGAAGATCGACCGCCATTCCTGCTTGCCGTATTCCTTACCGACGCCGAAAGTCGGCAGGCGAGCGTGGCCGAATTTCTCCACCGCTTCGCTGCTTTCACCGATGAGCACATTGGTCAAGTGTTCGGTGCCGAAGCGCTCGCCGGTGCGCACGATGGCCGAAAGCGCTTTCTGCGCCGCGATCGTGCCGTCGATGAGCTGCGCGCCGTCGCAGCAGAAATCGCAATTATCGCACGGCTGCGTCGTCTCGCCGAAATAAGCCAGAAGCGTCTGCCGACGACAGCGCGGCGATTCGCACAATGAGACCAGCGCATTGAGTCGATGGCGGTCGACCCGTTTCTGCTCGTCCGTGGCGTCGCTATCGTCGATCTGCATGCGGCGCAAGCGGATGTCGCCCATGCCGTAGAGCGTCAGCGTATCAGCCGGCAGCCCGTCACGGCCGGCGCGGCCGATCTCCTGGTAATAGCTCTCGATATTCGATGGCAGGTCGGCATGCAGAACGAAACGCACATCGGGCTTGTCGATGCCCATGCCGAAGGCGACCGTCGCAACAACGACGACACCGTCGTCTTGCAGGAAAGCGTCTTGATTGCGCGAGCGGTCGGCCTTGTCCATGCCGGCATGATAAGGCAGCGCCTTGACGCCTTCCTGACGAAGGTGTTCGGCCAGTTCTTCGGTCTTGCGCCGGGAGGCGCAATAGACGATGCCGCTCTGTCCTTGGTGAGCCCTCACAAAGTCCCCGACCTGCTTGCCGCTGGTCGATTTCGCCCGCATCGCCAGGCGCAAGTTCGGCCGGTCGAAGCCATGCACGAACAATGCTGGCGGACGGCTGAAAAGCTTCATCAAAATATCCGCGCGCGTGGCGGCGTCCGCGGTGGCGGTAAAGGCGACGGTCTGCACGCCGTCGAGCGCAGCCTGCACCTTGCCGAGTTCGGCGTATTCGGGACGGAAATCATGGCCCCATTGCGAGATACAGTGCGCCTCATCGACCGCTAGCATTGCCACCTTGGCGCGCTTGAGGAGACCGAGCGTTTCAGCTTTCACCAAGCGCTCGGGTGCGACATAGAGCAGACGCAATTCGCCGCGCGCGATGCGATCGAGCAGGGAGCGGTTCTCGGCCGGATCGTTCGTTGAATTGAGCGCCGCAGCTGCAATGCCATAGCCGCAAAGCTGCGCCACCTGATTGCGCATGAGCGCGATCAAGGGCGACACCACAATGGTGAGGCCGTCGCGAACGAGCGCCGGAAGCTGGTAGCACAGCGATTTACCGCTGCCCGTCGGCATGACCGCAAGCACATCGCGGCCCTCGAGAATCGTGGTGACGATCTCGGCTTGGCCAAGCCGAAAGGCCTCGAAGCCGAAGGTGGCGCGAAGTGCACGTTGCGCAATCGCAAGATTGGCCCCTTCGGCTCCCATAGGGGCGTTCTATCTTTGTTCAGAATAGCGCGCAAGCGGCGGGAGCGACGCGGAAAACGCTTTGCTGCACTTCCTTGCACAGCGCCTTCCGCTGAGGCAGGTTGCGCCCTCTCGGATTGTCCCTCTCCATGCCCTCTGCCGGGAATTCCGCAGCCGGCCCCTCGCGCGGCCGTCTGCTCAAGCTTTTGTTCCTGCTCTTCCTCGCCGGCGTCGCGATGCGCATGACGATTCTTGCCATGCCGCCGGTGATCCCGCTCGTGCACGACGAATTGCACATGTCGGAGACCCAGGTCGGCCTGCTCATTGGGCTTCCGCTGGCGCTGTTCGCCCTCGCGGCTGTGCCGGGCTCGCTGCTCATCGCGCGAATCGGTCCCAATCTCGCGGTGATCGCCGGCATGGTGATCGCCGCTTTCGCCAGTGGCGCCCGCGGCGCGGCAATCGACGTGCCGACACTCTATGCTGCAGCGATAGCAACCGGCTTCGGGATCGCAATCATGCAGCCGGGAATGCCGACATTGGTGCGCGAATGGATGCCAAGCCACATCGCGCTCGGCACAATCGCCTATTCGTCAGGCATGCTGATCGGTTCGACGATTTCATCGTCCTTGACCATTCCGTTCGCGTTGCCGCTCCTCGGCGGCTCGTGGCGGCGGGATCTCGTATTCTGGGCGGTTCCAGCATTTCTCATCGCGCCGGTCTTCTATCTGCTCAGTCCAAAGCACCACGACGGCGATACGGGACAAAGCGCAATCGGCGGCCGCTGGTGGCCGGACTGGAAAAGTCCGCTGACCTGGCTCCTTGGGCTTGCGCTGGGCTGCAACAACAGCTCGTTCTTTTCGACCAATGCTTTCCTCGGCGAATATCTTGCCAGCCTGGGCAAACCCGCCCTGCTCGGGCCCGCGCTGGCTTGGCTTAACGGATTGCAATTGGTAGCGCCCATTCTCCTGCTGCTCACGGCGAAGCGGTTCGAGCGGCGCGCCTGGCCGTTTCTGCTCTTTGGGCCATTGCTGCTTGCGGCATTCCTGATGCTTATATTTTTTCCGAGCCGAATCGGCATCATCGTGTCGGCCGCCTTGGTAGGTTTGACCACCGCGATGACGTTTGCGCCAGTGCTCGCGCTCCCTGCACTGTTAAGTCCGCCGGGCGACGTGCCGCGCACCTCGGCCGGCATGTTCACCATCAGCTACAGCTGCGGCATCATCATTCCGGCCATCAGTGGCGCCCTATGGGACTTGACCGGCAGGCCGTGGACGGCCTTTCTGCCGCTCTGCCTGTGCGCGGCGGGAGTGACCGTCTTCGGTTCCATGGTGACCCGATATCGTGCGCCGGCGCGAAGCGACGATCATGGAAGCTTGCCCGGCTAAATGCCGCATCGATAACGCTGCACACTTCGTCGAAAGTCGCAGCGCGACATCGACAGCGGATTTGGTATAGCGAAGCGCGGAGGACGATTCTGCAATGGCAAGCCGACCGAAAAAGACCGCGCTGCGCAAGCGCCCATCGATGCAACGGATACTGCCGAGTGACCGCATTCCCTACTCGCCCATCACCGAGCGGCCGCCGCTTAACTTGCCGAACGGCGCCCGCATGGCGGTGTGGGTGATCGTCAATGTCGAGGAATGGGACCCGACGCAGCCGATGCCGCGCACGGTGCTCACACCGCCGGCAGGCGGGTCGCCAATGCCCGACGTGCCCAACTGGGCCTGGCACGAATACGGCAACCGGGTCGGGTTCTGGCGCTTCGTCAAAGTGTTCGACGAATTCGAAATTCCCGGGGTGATCGCGATTAACGGCTCCGCGCTCGCGGCCTACCCGGCGATCGTGCGCGCCGCGGTCGAACGCAACTGGGAGTTTATCGGTCACGGCTTTACGCAGCGGAACATGCAGAAAGTGCCCAACGAGCGCACCGACATCCGCAAAGTACGCGACGCCATCATCAAGGCGACAGGCAAGCCGCCGCGCGGCTGGCTCGGACCCGGCCTGACCGAGACCTGGCAGACGCCCGATCTACTGGTCGAAGAAGGCTACGACTACGTTGCCGACTGGGTGCTCGACGATCAACCGGTGTGGCTGAAGACGCGCGGCAAGCCGATCGTCAACGTACCCTACACGCAAGAATGCAACGACGTCGCCATGATGCTGATCCAGCATCACAAGGCTTCGGAATATTGCGACCGCGCGCTCGATCAGTTCGAGCAGATTTATGCCGATGCCGCCGATTCGGCGCGCGTGATGGCGCTCTCCGTGCATCCCTACATCATGGGCGCACCGCACCGCGTCAAATATTTCCGCCGCGTCTTCGAGACCATTCGAAAAAAACACGACGTGTTGTTCTGCACCGGCGCGCAAATCGTCGACTGGTATTTGCACGCGGGGCCCAAACCGCCGTGAGATTGAGATCTGGTCCGGGATCATTCCGTGAAAGAGCGTGAACGTGTTGCTGACGCTCCGGCACGCGCCGAGGCCGGAGCGCGCGTCATGCTGGTCGCCTTGTGCATCGTCTGGGGCAGCACCTGGCCGATCATGCGCATCGCGCTCAGTGACGTTCCACCATTCACCATGCGCACGACGAGCACGCTCGTCGGCGCCATCGTGTTGTTCGTGCTCTGCTCCGTCATGCGCCGCAACCTGCGTATCCCCGGTGCAAAGGGCTGGGCCCACGTCTTCATCGCCGCAATTCTCAACGTCGCCAGCTTCAGCCTGCTTTCGACCTTCGCCCAGCTCAGCGCCGCGACTTCGCGCGTCGCCATACTCGCCTACACGATGCCGATCTGGGCGGTCGTACTGAGCTGGATTTTCCTGCGCGAGCGGCCGACCGGCACGCAGCCGATCGCGATCGCGCTATGCACTGCCGGGCTTGCGACCCTGATCTATCCATTGACCGCGACCGGCATTCCGCTCGGAATCGCGTTAGCGCTCGCTACGGGCGTGACCTGGGCCGCTGGAACAGTTTATTTGAAATGGGCGCGGATCGACGCCGACCCGATGGCAATCGCCCTCTGGCAGGTGGTGATTTCGTTTTTCATCATCGGCGCATCTATGTTGATCTTCGAGGGCGGCCCCGACTTTCACACCTCGCATACCGAAGGGGTCATTGCGACGGTGCTCTCGGGACTGCTCGGCACCGGCATTGCCTACGGACTGTGGTTCTCGATTATCCAGCGCCTGCCGGCGACGACGGCATCGCTGGGCATACTCGGCAGTCCGGTGATCGGCGTCATCACTTCGGTGCTGATCCTGGGCGAGCGGCCCACCGCAACCGATATCGTCGGCTTCGTGATGATTCTCGCTGCCTCGGCTTGCGTGCTGTTCTCGCCGCAAGCGTCCGCTCCGCGCTCCACGGCGGACAAGGAACGAGTTACGGTTTGACGGCGAGCGCAAGCTCGGCGACGCGTGCCGTCATCGGGTTTTGCGGATCGGCGAGCTCCGCGACGATGGAGAAATGATTCTTGCCGGCAATTTCTTTAAAGCGCGTCTGCGCTCCGGCTTTCTGCCAGGCATCGGCAACAGCACGGCTCTGCCGCCTAAACTCGCTCGATTCGAGCGCGCCAACCACGACGTCAAGGGTGCGCTCTTGCGGGAGCGGCCAGAGCAGCGGCGAGACGCGCCGCGCCCGTTCGGCGTCGAGCGCCAGATCCTGGTTCATGCTGGTCTTGATGAGCGGAGCCAACTCGTAAAGTCCGGAGACCGCATACCCCGAAGACACCAGATCGGCCGGCGCCTTGGGATAGAGCGACGGCCAATCGGTGGCGACCATGCTGGCCGTGAGATGTCCGCCGGCCGACCAGCCGTAGACCAGCATGCGCCGGCCGAGCCGCTGCCATAGGAACACGCAAGCGCGGCGGATTTGCTCGATAATGTCGGCGATGGTGACAATTGGACACAGGTCGTAACCGGTGACCGCGACCGCGATGCCATGCGCATTCAGTCCGCCCGCCAGGTGACTGAACAAGGACTGATCGAGCGAACGCCAGTAGCCGCCATGAACAAACAAAGCGAGCGGCGCGCTGCTGCC
Source organism: Xanthobacteraceae bacterium (assembly GCA_035503415.1). Classification (GTDB taxonomy): domain Bacteria; phylum Pseudomonadota; class Alphaproteobacteria; order Rhizobiales; family Xanthobacteraceae; genus BOG-931. The sequence goes on along the minus strand of DATJTL010000074.1, from coordinate 16,329 downwards.
TGCCTGCGGAAAAAACAGGTCCAGACTCTGCCGTGGCGTATCGCCATAGGCAAGGCTGAGCTCGGCGCGGCCCGCCTTGAGCGCGTCGGCCCGGTAGTTTTCCGAATCGCGCGCCCAGCGTAGAAAAATCTCCGCGTGCTCGGGCACGCGGGCGCGATTGTTGTACTCGGCCTCATAATCCATATCGGGCATTGACGCCTCCTGAGCTCTTATACAAGCTCTTGGCTCAAGATTGCGGCAAGGCCGCTCCCCGGGCAAGCCACCGCGGCTCCGCCATATTCGCTGTCGACAGGCGGCGGAAGACTGCCAGTGGAGCGGATTTGACATTCGTTTCCCACCTGGCCGAGAACCGTTGCGGCGAATGTCAAATCCAAAAGCTCCACTAGGATTTATAGTTGCTATTGGTCCTTTGATTCTAACATTCGCATGAGAGACGCCCGAACCCGGATGCGAATGTTAGAATCTGACCACTAGGTGAGCCTTCATGAAGGTCGATGGCAAAGCGATGCGAACGATCTGGGTCGAACCCGACGGCTGGTCCATCGGGGTGATCGATCAGACCGCGCTGCCGCACCGATTTGCAACTACGCGCCTCACGACGCTCGACGAGGCGGCGCAGGCGATCCGCAGCATGGTTATTCGCGGCGCACCGCTCATTGGCGCCACCGCCGCCTACGCCATCTGTCTTGCGCTGCGCGCCGATGCTTCCGATGAGGCGCTCGAGCGTGCTTATGCGAAGCTTATCGCCACTCGGCCGACCGCGATCAATCTCAAATGGGCGCTCGACGAGATGATGGCCGCCGTGCGCAACCAGCCGCGCGCCGAGCGGAGCGCCGCCGCCTACCGGCGCGCTGCTGAAATTTGCGATGAGGATGTCGCCATCAATACGGCAATTGGCCGCAGCGGTCTGCCGCTCATCGAGGCCATCGCCGCGCGCAAGAAGGCGGGCGAGCGCGTCAATGTCCTCACCCATTGCAACGCCGGCTGGTTGGCGGCGGTCGACGTGGGCACGGCCACGGCGCCGATCTATCTCGCGCACGACAAGGGATTGCCGGTTCACGTGTTTGCCGATGAGACGCGGCCGCGCAATCAGGGCGCCTCGCTCACGGCCTGGGAACTGGGCCGCCACGGCGTGCCGCACACGGTGATCGCTGACAATACCGGCGGCCATCTGATGCAGCACGGCCTCGTCGACATCGTCATCGTCGGCACCGACCGCGTCACCCGCAATGGCGATGTCTGCAACAAGATCGGAACTTATCTGAAGGCGCTCGCCGCGCGCGACAACGACGTGCCGTTCTATGTCGCACTGCCCTCGCCGACGATCGATTTTGCCGTCGCCGACGGTATCGCCGAAATTCCCATCGAACAGCGCAGCGCCGACGAAGTGGCGGCGATGACCGGCCGCACCGCCGATGGACGTATCGAGACGGTGCGCATCCTGCCCGACGGTTCGGCGGTGGCGAACTACGGCTTCGACGTGACCCCGGCGCGGCTCGTCACCGGCCTCATTACCGAGCGCGGCGTTATCGCCGCATCGCGTGCGGGTTTGACCGAGGCATTTCCCGAGCGCGCCGGCAAACCGCCGACCGAACCCAGATGACAAGACACGGATAAGTTGCAATGATCCGTTCCCTGCCGTCCGTCATCCGTCGTCTGGTCTTTCCCTCGGAGTCCTTGTCGTGCGTAAGCTCTCGGGCCGATCTTCGGCCAACCTGCCGCTTCCGGGAATTCTGGCCATGAGCGTCAACTCGCTCGCCGCAGCGCTGCCGGTCGACGGCCGGCAATCGCCGAACGCGCTGGCCGTCGCCCGCGGCACCGCGCGCTACCTGCATGCACTCGGCTATTGCGTGGTGAGCGAACTGCCGCTGCCGTCGGGACGGCGCGCCGACCTGGTTGCGCTCGGTGGCGACGGCGAAATCCTCATCGTCGAGATCAAATCGTCGGTGGCCGATTTTCGCGCGGATCAAAAGTGGACCGACTATCGGCTGCACTGCGACCGGCTGTTCTTTGCCACGCTGCTCGAAGTTCCGCGCGAGATTTTTCCGACCGATGCCGGCCTGATCGTCGCCGACGCATTCGGCGCGTCCATCATCGGCGAGGCGCCCGAACATCGGCTCCCGCCGGCGACGCGCAAAGCGATGATGCTGCGCTTCGCCCACGCGGCGGCGCTGCGTCTGCAGACCTTGGCTGATCCGCAGGGGCCCTATGCGGGAGAAATCTGATCGGACGGCAGCACGGCGAGCGCGGCTTCATCGCGCGTCGCCTTAAGCCGTTCGAGGCAATCGCGCAGTTCGGCAAGATTGACCGGCTTCGCGATCGATTCCCAGACGTTGAGTTTGAGCGACTCGGCCACCTTCTCGGCATCGCCGCAGACCGTGTCATCGCAGCCGCTGATGATGATGATCGGCACCTTGCAGCCGATGACCCAGAGGCGGCGGAGGATCTCGACGCCGGCATGTTCACCGAGCGACAGATCGAGCGTGATGCAGTCGAACGTTCTGTTCTGCACCAACTCCGCGGCCTCGTCGTAGCTTGCCGCACCCGCCGGAAGATAGCCGGCCTTGGCGGCAACCCGGCTGATGATCATGCGATGGAGGTTGTCGTCATCAATGACGAGGAGGCGCAGCGGCGCAGCGGGTGCAAGACCTGCCTGAGCCAGGCTTTCCTGGCCAGTCTCGGCAAATTCAGACTGTTCGAACATCCGGTCCCCCACCAACTATCGCAATGATAGTTGGCGTGAAGAATACGCCGCCGATGCGAAATTTGGCTTAATGACTTCCGTGCAATTCGAACTTCCGCCACCGCGGCCCAATGCAGTTAGTCGGCGGTAAACAATGGGCCGCAACCGCAACCTTTCGATTATTTGGGCGCGCGCTTTGCAAGAATCCGCTGCAGCGTGCGACGGTGCATATTGAGCCGGCGCGCGGTTTCCGAAACGTTGCGGCCGCACAGTTCGTAAATACGCTGGATGTGCTCCCAGCGTACGCGGTCCGCCGACATCGGGTTTTCCGGCGGCTCGATCTTCTTGTTGTCGAGCGCGAGCAGCGCCGCGGCGACATCGTCGGCGTCGACGGGCTTCGCCAGATAATCGACCGCGCCGAGTTTCACTGCGTTGACCGCAGTCGCGATGTTGCCATAGCCGGTCAGAATGATGGCGCGTGCCTCCGGCCGCCGCTTCTTCATCGCCGAAATGACGTCGAGCCCGTTGCCGTCACCGAGCCGCATGTCCACGACCGCGAAGGCAGGCGCGGCCCTTTCGACCTGCAACAGCCCGTCGGCGACCGATTCGGCCGTGGAAACGGTAAAGCCGCGGCCCTCCATCGCCCGCGCGAGGCGCTGCAGAAACGATTTGTCGTCTTCGACGATCAGAAGCGAGCGCTCCGAGGGAACCGGGCCGGCGGCAGCATTGGTCATGGCAATTCTCCGTCAATGCGAGGACGAGGCCTTCCACACCATGCGCGCGCCGCCCGAGGCCTGCCAACAGTTATAGTATCGCCGCGATCGGCGCCGGCCGCAATTGGACTATGCCGCATTGGCCGGCGGAGACCAGTCAGAGAACGATCGACGATCAGGCCGATCGCTTTTTAAGATTTAAGGCGCTGAGACCGCAGGCTCAAGTGGGGCCGAGGGTGGCGAGACCAGCGGACGCTCAAAATCGGCGCGATTCCAGGTCACCTTGATGGTGGCGCCGTGCAACGGCGGAGCTTGATTGATCAACGCCAGCCTGGCGCCCGAGCGCTCCAAGAGGGTCTTGGCGATGAAAAAGCCGAGACCCAAACCGAACACTGTATCGTCATCGCCGTCGACACCGCGCGGCTCAGGATGGCGCTGGGTGACGTAAGGCTCGCCCAGGCGGTCGAGCACTTCGGGCGCGAACCCCGGACCATCATCGCTGATGGTGACGCTGACCTCTTCGGCACTCCATTGCGCTAAAATCTCCACACGACCGCGGGCGAAATCGACGGCATTTTCGATGAAGTTGCCGAGGCCATAGCGGATCGCCGGATTGCGCGCGCCGAACGGCTCTCCCGCCCGGTTCGGCGGATAGGTGACGGTGACCGAGATGCCGAAATTGCGGTGCGGCGCGACAGCCTCTTCGAGCAGGGCGGACAGCGGCAACCGGTCGAAGGGCTCAGCCGTCGGCAATTCCGTGATCTTCGCCATGATCTCGCGGCAGCGCTGCGCCGCCTCGCGCAACAGCTTCACATCATCCGCGTAGGGCGAGTTCGGCTCCAGCGCGCGCTCGATTTCGCGCACCACGAGCGTGATGGTCGCCAGCGGCGTGCCCAGTTCGTGGGCCGCGGCTGCCGCCAGACCGTCGAGCTGTGACAGATGTTGCTCGCGGGCCAGCACTAATTCGGTCGCGGCCAGCGCGTCCGAGAGTTGGCGCGCTTCTTCAGCGACTTGCCACGTGTAGACGCCGATGTATCCGATCGCCAGCAGGATCGAGAACCAAACCCCGACCATGTAGATTTCGGGCAGTTCGAGCCCGTGCGGGGTCGCCCAGGGCAGGTCGTAGTGGAAAAAGACGAGCACCGTCGCACACAGCATGGCGAAGGTGCCGATCAGTAGCGTCATCCGCGGCGGCAGCGCCGTTGCCGAGATCAGCACCGGACCGAGGAGCAGAAACGAAAACGGATTTTCCAGACCGCCGGTGAGGTAGAGGAGCGCCGCAAGCTCGGCAATGTCGAAACCGAGGAGCCAAGCGGCACGGTCGGGCTCAAGCCACTGTGTCTTCGGAAACCCGAGCCGCAGCGCCGCGTTGAGCAATGCTGCAACCGCTATCACGGCGAGGCAGGACCAGATCGGAACCACGACGTAGTCGAGTCCGAAATGGACCACGAAAAGCGCCGCCAATTGACCGCAAACGGCGAGCCAGCGCAGGCGCACCAGCGTATCGAGCCGTACGTTCCGTGGGCGGTCGTAACTTCGGGGCAAGCCGAGCATAATGGTCAATGTAGCTTTTGCCGGTGCCCAATCCAAATGGGGTAAGGTGACGCTGGCGCCGGCGCCGCCGATGCGGCAAAATTGGATGAGATCAGCATGGCGCCCCGCTGCGATAGAATGAAAGCAGCGTTGGGCGATCCAATGGAGGACGGCAATGCCTTACCAGCTCGATCAGTTCATTTCCGACTGTCGTTCCACCCTCAAGCGTGACCCGGGGCCAAACGGCCGCGAGCAAGTGCGCGTGAAGCTCGAAACGCTGCTGCAGAATCCGGATTTCATCCGGGAGCATTGCAGCGAGCAGACGCCGCGCGGCCTGCACGTGCTCTACGAAGATCCGGAACTCGGCTTTCAAATCCTCGCTCACATCAACGACAAGGCGCGGGTGTCCCCGCCGCATGACCATGGCGCCTCCTGGGCGATCTACGGCCAGGCGACCCATTACACCGAAATGACCGAATGGGAGCGTGAGGATGAGGACGGCGATCCAAGCCACGCCAAGCTCAAGCCGGTGAAGAAATACCGTCTCACCCCGGGCCACGCCGGCATTTACCAGGACGGCAAGATCCATTCGATCGACTACCCCGATTACGCCCGCTTCGTGCGCGTGACTGGAACCAATCTCGACAACATCAATCGCGTACGCTTCGACCTCAAAACCGGCGAAGTGCATCAGATGACGCCGCAGCAGGCGACGTGACGCCGACCGCCATCGATCAGAACGCAGACGCCGTGCCGGTAGCAGAGTCAGGATCGCCGTCATCGATCAGCGCGCGGCAGCTCCGCAGCATGATTGCCGACGGCAACGAACTCGCGCTCGTCGACGTGCGCGAGGAGCTGATTTTTTCGCAAAGCCATTTATTGCTGGCGCGATCGGTGCCCCTGAGCCGTTTCGAGCTGAAATTCGCCCAGCTTGTCCCCCGCCGCGGCACGCGCATCGTGCTTTGCGACGACGGCGACGGCCTGGCCTCACGTGCCGCGGCGATCCTGACCCGCAACGGCTATGCCAACGCCAGCGTCCTTGCGGGCGGCGTTGCCGGCTGGGACGCTGCAGGCTTCGAGCTGTTTTCGGGCGTCAATGTGCCGAGCAAGGCGTTTGGCGAGTACGTCGAGCACACCGCCGGAACGCCGAACATCGGGGCCGACGAGCTTGCGCGTTTGCTGCGCGAGGGCTCCAACATGGTCGTGCTCGATAGCCGGCCGCTCGACGAATACACGCGGGTGTCGATCCCAACCGCGACCAACGTACCGGGCGCCGAACTTGTGCTGCGCACCCGCGAAATTGCGCCGTCGTCGGCCACCATGGTCGTCGTCAATTGCGCCGGACGCACGCGCAGCATCATTGGCGCGCAGTCGCTGATCAACGCCGGCCTGCCGAACAAGGTCGTGGCCCTGCGCAATGGCACGATGGGATTTAGCCTCGCCGGATTTTCCTGCGAGAGCGGCAAAAACCGCCGCGCGCCTGACGTCTCTGCGAAAACGCTCGACTGGGCGCGGGAAGCCGCGGCCGACGTGGCGCGAAAGTGCGGCGTCAAAACGATCGACCGGCGGATGCTGGATGAGCTTCGCGCCGACACGGAGCGGACGCTTTATCTGTTCGATGTGCGCGATCCCACCGAGTACGAGGCGGGCCACGTGGACGGTGCGATTTCGGCCCCAGGCGGCCAGTTGGTGCAGGCCACCGACCAGTATGTCGGTACGCTCGGCGCGCGCATCGTACTCGTCGACGATCGCGAGGTGCGTGCGCTGATGACAGGGTCCTGGCTGCGGCAGATGGGCTGGCCGGACGTTTACGTGCTGGCAGAATCGGGAACCGAGACCGGCTGGCCGAGCGCACCGGTTCTGCTAGCCGCGCCGGCAACGGGCGCCGCCATCGACTGCGGCGTGCTCAATGATTTGCTGGCCGGCGGCCAAGCGACCGTCGTCGATCTTTCGCCGAGCCGCGACTATCTGAAAGCACACATTCCCGGCGCATGGTTTGCCATTCGAACCCGGCTGGACCGCGCGCTGAGTAAAATTCCGCTGCGCGGCACGCTGGTGTTCACCTCCGAGGACGGCGTCCTTGCTCGCCTCGCAATGGCCGAAGCCGAAGCGCTCATCGACATTCCGGTGCGTTACCTTGCCGGCGGCAATGCCGCCTGGCAGGCGGCCGGCTACAGGCTCGCGGCCGAGCCGAGCAACATGGCTGACGAGGCGGTCGATCAGTGGCGCAAGCCCTACGAACGATCAGGCGACACCAGGGCGGCCATGAGCGAATATTTGGCTTGGGAAACCGACCTCTTGCCGCGCATCGCACGCGACGGGTCTCTGCACTTTTTCTGCGTCGGCGCCTCAGCGCACTGACGCCGCGGAAATCTCAAGGGTGCCAGGCCGCCGGCACCGGCTTTCGTTCGGCGCCGATGTCGCGCGCATCCTCGATCATTTTGAGCACTGCACGCAATACGTCCTTCACGCCGTCACCGCTGACGGCGGAGATGACGAGCGGCGTTTTCCCGGCCGCGCGCTTGAGCCGGCCGACTTGTTGTTTGATCGCGGCCGGACTCATGGCGTCGGCCTTGTTGAGGACGACGATCTCCGGCTTTTCGGCAAGCCCCTGGCCGTAGGCCGAAAGCTCGGCGCGCACAGTCTTGTAGGCCTCGGCCGCATCGCCGAGCGCGCCGTCGACCAGGTGCAGGAGCGCCCGGCAGCGTTCGACGTGGCCAAGAAAGCGGTCGCCGAGACCCGTACCCTCGTGTGCGCCCTCGATCAGACCCGGAATGTCGGCAAGCACGAATTCGCGGCCGTCGACATCGACCACGCCGAGCTGTGGCGTGAGCGTGGTGAACGGATAATCGGCGATCTTCGGCTTGGCGGCGCTGACGGCGGCGAGAAATGTCGATTTTCCGGCGTTTGGCAACCCGACAATGCCGGCATCCGCAATCAGTTTGAGCCGGAGCCGGATAGTGTGCTCCTCGCCCGGCTGGCCCGGATTGGCGTGGCGCGGTGCCCGATTGGTCGAGCTCTTGAAATGGGCGTTGCCGAAACCGCCGTTACCGCCGCGCAGCAAGACCATGCGCTCGCCGGGCTCTGTCAGGTCGGCTATGAGCGTCTCGCCATCTTCTTCGTAGATCTGCGTGCCGACCGGCACTTTGAGGATGATATCGGATCCGTTGGCGCCATGGCGGTCCTTGCCCATGCCGGCCTGGCCATTCTTGGCGAAGAAATGTTGCTGGTAGCGGTAGTCGATGAGCGTGTTGAGGCCCTCGACAGTCTCCGCGATTACATCGCCGCCTTTGCCGCCGTCGCCACCGTTCGGCCCGCCATATTCAATGAACTTCTCGCGCCGGAACGAGACGCAGCCGTTTCCGCCAGCGCCGGAACGGACATAAATCTTGGCTTCGTCGAGGAATTTCATCTGCACTCCGTAGCGCGCGCGGGCCAGCCCGCAGTTGCCGGCTGACAGACGATCGGCGCCGCTCACCTGATCGGCGCACCTGATATAACCTGATATAGTATAAAAATTAGAAGGCGCGGCACTGAACGCCGGAACGTTCAGAGGGGGCAGTTGCACATGCGACCAGTGCTTGGGATCGCATTGCAGGCGGAGTTGGCAAGGGTGCTGCGAGCATTACTAGTGGGCCGCGGCGCGCTGCTTCAGGGCACCCTTGTTCAGAGCACTCTCGTTCTGGGCGCTCGTATCCTGGGCATTCTTACGTTGGGCAGCCTTATTCTGGGCAGTCTTGCCGCTTCGGCCGGCGAGCCGAAGCCGCAGCCGCAGGTTCTCGATTTCGGTCAAATCACACAGTCGCAGCCCAAGCTTCTCAAGGCCGAAGTTGGCAAACTGACGCCGCACCGCAAAGGCGAAACCGACGTCTATGCTGTCGGCATTGCCGGTTGGCCGATGGACGTCTTCGTCAAAGAGGTCAACGGCGGGCTGGCCGTGATCGGCACCATGCTGCCGATCAAAAACCGAACGCTTCGCCTCATCAATCATCCGGCAACGGTCGCGACCGTGCCGCTCGCCACCGAGGAGAATTTCGCCGCCGCAATACATGCTGTCGGCAGCGTCATGGACAAGATGAACGACGTTCTCGTCCTCCTGATGACCTCGCACGGCGATCGTAAAGGCTTCGGGCTCCAACCGCCGCTGACGACGCTCGAGCTGACGCCCGCGAAGGTCGCCACGACCCTCGACCACGAAGGCATCAAATACCGTGTCGTGATCATTTCGGCCTGCTTTTCCGGGAATTTTGTGCCGCCGCTGCAGAACGACAGCACCATCGTCATGACCGCCGCGGACGCCAATCACACCTCGTTCGGCTGCGCTCCCGAAAACGACTGGACCTATTTCGGCGACGCGTTCTTCAGACAATCCCTTCAGCCCGGAACGGATTTCCAGAGCGCCTTCGATCATGCACGTATCCTGATCGAAGGCTGGGAAATGATGGATCGCGCGCCGCCGTCAAATCCGCAAGGTTCCTTCGGGCCGACCGTGGTCGCCAAACTCGCGCCGTTCTTCGCCGGCGCACGCGCGAGCCAAGGGCAGTAGCGCGCAATCACGCGATACAGTTCACCTGCCCCCATGACTTGAGCGATTCCCACAATTTCCGATCGAGGCGGAAGCGGTCGGTAGGAGCCGCCGAATTGATGGCGCGGATACGCGACAGGCGGACTCCGGTCCATTGGAAACCGCACTTCTCCAGCACCCGCCGCGAAGCCGGGTTGCTGACGCGCGCGCCGGCCTGCAGCGCCTCGTGCCGCAGCTCGCCGAAGGCATGGTCGATCACCGCGCGAGCGGCTTCGGTGGCGTAGCCCTCGCCCCAATAGGGAACGCCAAGCCAATATCCGATTTCTGGGATGTCTTCCCGCGGATCGATGCCGCAGGTGCCGATCAGAGCACCATCGAGCATAATCAGAAACACGGCCTCACCCGCGCGCCGGTTGACGGCGGCGATGAATTGCTCGGCGTCCGCGATCCCGTAGGGGTGCGGAAGGCGTGCGGTGTTCACGGCGATGCGGCGATCGCCGGCGAGCCGCGCGATCGCGTCCGCGTCATCGCCGCGCGGCGCGCGCAGCACGAGCCGTTTGGTCTTGAGGACCGGGGCGGCTCGCTGCTGCTGCAGCTGCACAAACGCTTCTTCCGCACATTCCACGCAGGTCATGGCACGGGCTCCTGCCAAAAAAGCCGAAAGGGGGAGCCGGCATCCCGGTCTCCCCCTCTCTCGGAGCCCATTAGGGCCCGCCGGTTCGACTGGATGCCGGCGGACCTCAATTTGATCCACCGTGTTACTGGGCCGTAGCCTCCGTCATCGGAAGTACCGATACGAAAACGCGGCCCTTGGTCTTGGTACGGAACTCAATCTTGCCGTCGATCAGGGCAAACAGCGTGTGATCCCGGCCGATGCCGACATTGCGGCCAGGATGCCATTTGGTTCCGCGCTGGCGCGCGATGATGTTACCGGCAACCACGTCTTCACCGCCGAATATCTTGATCCCCAGGCGCTTGCCCGCCGAATCGCGGCCGTTGCGCGAGGATCCGCCTGCCTTCTTGTGAGCCATCTCGTTCGCTCCGAACTCTTGTTAGCCGCTATCTATACCGGATTCGTGACAAAAGCATCTATGAATCCGAATATTCCTTGATTCCGATTATTCCTTGGCCTCGCCCTTCGCCGTGGACCTTTTGCGCTTGACCGCCGGCGCCTTGGCCTCTTCGGCGCCGCCCTCGGCTACCGCGGGCGCAGTCTCGGCCGCTGGCGCTGCAGCCGCCTCCTTCGGCCTAGCCGTCTTGCTCGGCTTGCTGCCGTCAGTGAGGATTTCGGTAATGCGCAGAAGGGTGAATTCCTGGCGATGGCCGCGCTTGCGCCGCGAATTCTTCCGCCGGCGCTTTTTAAAGGCGATGATTTTCGGCCCGCGCCCTTGTTCGAGCACCTCGGCTGCGACAGTAGCGCCCGAGACAGTGGGCACGCCGAGCGTCACTGCTTCGCCGCCCACGACGAGAACTTCGCCGAACTCGACGATTTCGCCCGGCTCGCCCTTGATCTTGTCGACCTCGAGCACATCATCGGCGGCCACGCGATACTGCTTACCGCCCGTCTTGAAGACCGCGAACATCCTATTCTCCGTGTTCGATCCCGGCGCTCGGATTTAAGTCCGGACCGGCTTTTTCCAGTCGATGGGTTGATGGTTGCCGGCGGCGCGATCACGGGCTAGGACCACACTGGCGCGACGCCGGGCCGCCGCCCTTATGGCGGGACCCTAAGTCCCTGTCAAGAAATGCAAAGTGCGCTCGGCCGCCGACGCGGACAGAGCGGAATAAAGCGACGTTTGTTAGCGTTACCACAATTGTGGCGACGTGCCGCCGCCGAGTCGCCTCTATAATCTTCGAAGTTGTGCGGGAATATGGGCTCGTCCAGCCCGATCGCATCTGAACGGCGTCAGTGAGAAGCCGCCGGAACAGAGGAAACGGCAATGAAAGGGCTATCGCGCCGCACATTGCTCGCTGTAGCGTTGCCCGCTTTGGCAGCAAGGGCGGCGCGGGCCGAGGACCCTGACGCTTACCCAACCCATTCGGTCACGTTCGTCGTGCCGTTTGCCCCCGGCGGCGGCACCGACACGCTGGCGCGGCTACTCGGCCAAAAGCTGCAGGAACAGTTCAGTCAGCCCTTTCTGGTGCAGAATCGCTCGGGCGAGGGCACGGTCATTGCCACGAACTTCGTGGCGAAATCGCCTGCCGACGGCTACACGATCATGATGGCGGTCTCGACGCTGGCAATCGACGTGACCCTGTACAAGAAACTGCCCTACGATCCGGCCAAGGATTTGTGTTTGGTCGCTCTCGTTGCCTCGGTGCCGTTCGTGCTTGTGGTCAACCCGTCGCTGCAGGTCTACAGCGTCGACGATCTGATCGAACTCGCGAAGAAAAAGTCATTGAGTTTCGGTTCCGGCGGGATCGGAGCCTTCCATCATCTGGCTGGCGAATATTTTGCCAGTATGACCGGCATCAAGCTCAGGCATGTGCCCTATCGCGGCACTGTGCCGGCACTCAATGATGTTGTCGGCGGCTACATCCAGCTGATGTTCACCGATCTGGGCCCGGCCGAACAGCTGATCGCTTCCGGAAAACTCCGCCCACTGGCGGTGACAACGAAGACGCGGTTGGCCGCACTGCCCAACGTTCTCCCACTCAACGACGTTGGCGTTCCGGGCTTCGATCTCGCCGCCTGGCAAGGGGTGATCGCGCCGGCGGCGACGCCGAGTGAGATTATCCTCAAGCTCAACGCACAGCTCAACACGCTTGTGGGCACGCCGGAAGTGAGGGGGAGAATCAACGATCTCGGCATGAACCCGATCGGCACGGGCAATCCGGACGAGCTCGCGTCGTTCTTGCAGGCAGACATCACCCGCTGGGCCAAGATCGTCGAGACAGCCGGCATCGCCAAATCCGAGTGACGCAAGGCTGGTGCCGCCGATGTCGTCATCCGCTCTAAACGAGATCGATCGCCAACTTCCGGCCGGCAATGAGATTTTCCTCGATCACATCGCCCACTTCGTGCGCGATCCCGAAACGGCGCGGCGCGCGCTGATCCGCTGCGGCTTCGCACCGACGCCGATCTCGATCCAGACCAATCCTGCCCCTTCAGGCGGTACGCGTCCGACCGGCACCGGGAACGTCACGGCGATGTTCGAGCGCGGCTACGCCGAAGTGCTGTTCAAGACCGCCGATACGCCGCTCGCACGCGAGTTCGAAACGATGCTCCAGCAGCACGCAGGACTCCATCTCGCGGCCTTTGCCGTCGCCGACGCAGCAGCGGCTCACCGGCGGCTCTCGGCGAGCGGATTTCCCGTCCAACCGCTCGTGAGCATGTCGCGGCCGGTTGACACTGAGGCAGGCCCAGCCACGGCGGCCTTCACCATCGCGCGCGTTGAACCCGGCGTGATGCCCGAGGGGCGGATCCAGATGCTCACCCACCACACCGAACAGGCGGTGTGGCAGAAGCGATGGCTCACTCATTCGAACGGCGCGATCGGCCTGATCGACGTCGTCATCGCCGTGGCCGATGTTGAAGAGGCCGCGCAACGCTTCGCGCGCTTCACCGGCCGCAACGCAACACGGACCGCGGGCGGCGCGGTGCTAAATCTCGATCGCGGCGGGGTCTACCTCGTCAGCTACGACAGAATAACGGAACGATTGCCGGAGGTGGCCATAACCAAGCTGCCCTTCGTGGCCGGCTACGCGATACGGGTTAAATCCCTCGCGATCGCCGAAACCGTGGTCGACCGCGCCGATCTGGAATGGCACACCTTCGAAGACGGCATTGCCGCAGCCTTCCCTGTCGAGCTCGGCGAAGGTGCGTGGTTTTTCGTTGAGCACGCAGCCGGATTGCCGTGGCGGCGCTGACGGCACAATAATCTAAAAGAGTAAAACTATTCGGCTGGGACTTTCTCTGCCTCGGCCGGCACAACCTCTTTCACAGCGCCGCGCCAGCCGTTGTGCGTGAGATCGAAGATGACGCCGTTGGGGTCCTTGTATTTGACCTCGTAGAAAGCGTGCGGATTGTTCTGCGGCGCGCCGCTGAAATGGGTGGCGCCGGCGTCGATGACCTTCTTGGCGGTCTCTTCGAGATTATCGACCCACATGCCGAAATGGACGAGGCCGTGATAGCCCTTGTGGAAGCCTGGCACCTCGCCGTCGTATTTCAACAGTGCGACATTGACGGTGCCGTCGGAGACGTAGCAGCCGATGCCGGCCTTGCCGACGATCTTCATGCCGAAGGCTTCTTCAAAGAACTTGGCTGCCTTTTCGGGATCGGGAACCGAAAGCGCGATGTGACGAAGCCGTGCGGCCATGGCAGCCTCCTTTGCGGGCGGGAAAGCCCGCCGAAGATGGTTCGTTCAGCATCTGCCGCCACCTGGGCAGCGTCAAGCGCTGTTGGCGCAAGTTTGTTTCGCCCTGAAGTCTATTTCGCCTTGATGCCGGCGCTGACGATCACGTCGTGCCACTTGTTGATGTCGGCCGCGACGCGGTCGGCGAGTTGCTGCGGGGAACTCGGCTCGGCTTCAACACCGATTTTGGCCAATTGGCTCACGATCTTGGGTTCGTGGAGGAGAGCGCTGGTCTCCGCATTAAGCCGCGACAAAATTGGCGCCGGCGTTCCAGCCGGTGCATTGATGCCTTGCCAAAGGACGGCCTCGTAGCCGGAAAGGCCGGCCTCTGCGATCGTCGGCACATTCGGCATTGCCGCGCTGCGTTGCGCCCCAGTCACGGCGATTGCGCGGACCTGACCTTGCTGCATGAGTGGCAATGTCGGCGGAATGGTCACGTATGCCATGTCGACCCGGCCGGCAATCAAGTCCGGCACCTCCTGCTCGGTGCCGTGATAAGACACCGGCGTAATCTGGACGCCGGCCATTTTGTTGAACAGCACGCCGGCGAGATTGGCGAGCGTAGCCGGTCCGGCCTCGGCAAACGTGTGCTTTCCGGGCTCGGATTTCGCCAGCGCAATAACGTCTTTCACAGTATGAGCGGAAAGGCCGGGATAGCTGGCAAGAACAAACGGCGAGGCGCCAATCATCGATACCGGAGCGAAGCTCTTGATCGGATCGAAATTGAGCGTGGCGCTCAGGCTCGGCAGCAGCGTGAAGCTCGTGTTGAGAAGGCCGAGCGTATAGCCGTCCGGTGCGGCGTGGGCGACGTACTCGTAGGCAATCTCGCCGCTGGCGCCGGGCCGATTCTCCACAACGAACGTTTGGCCGAGTTTCTCGCCCAATGCTTGAGCTACGACTCGCGCCACGATGTCGGAACTGCTGCCGGCCGGAAACGGCACAATGAAATGAACAGGACGGCTGGGCCAATCCGCCGCGCTTGCCTTACTCTGGGCGCCCATCGATACGCCCGCGATTACCGCGATCAGCACGGCGAACGATCCCGATTTCATCGTCGGTCCCTCATGCTCTCAAAGGATAGCGTCTGCTTCCTTCAGGCTTTCGAATAAAGCTGTACGCAACAAGAACTTGCGCGCGAGTTCGGGATTATCGGCCGTTCGCCGCAGTTCGTCGTGATTGCGCGCGCGCACCGCCGAATCCTGCTCGGCGAGGAGCCGCTTGTTGCGGATGGTCTGCGCCTGGGTGTGCGCGATGGCGACATGGCGGCGCTGGCGCTCATAACGGTCGAGCGCACCGTCGTCGGCCTCGCCGCGCGCAATGGCGATGAGTTTATCGGCAAGATTGATGGCATCGTGGACGCCCGAATTCATGCCCATGGCGCCGATCGGGCTGTTCACATGCGCGGAATCGCCAGCCAGGATGGCGCGGCCGGCACGGAATTTCCCTGCGACACGCTGATGCACGACATACAAATTGCTGCCGATGATGTCGAACGGCCTGCCGGTCGGCAGAAACTTCTGCATCTGCGCCTGCAAGGCCTCCGGCCGCATCAGTTCCTCTTCGTCGGCTTTCGGATCGGTCGGGAAATGCACGCGCCAGCGATCCGGCGGACCTTTCCAGTGGAACAGGTTCGACCATTGATTCGGATCTGAAATGTAATTGCGGTGGGCATAACCGTGTTTGGTGAAATCGTAGGCGACTTCGATGTTGAGCGTGCGGTCGTCGTAAGTGAATCCCTCGAACGCGATGGAGAGGTCCCTGCGTATAATGCTGCGCGCGCCCTCGCCGCTGACGATGTAGCGGCCCTCGACGGTCTCTTGCTCGCCGGCGGGATCGATCAGCCGCGCGATGACGCCGTCGCCGTCCTGGTTGAACGAGACGAACTCGGTGTTCAGGCGCAGATCGATATTGGGATGCGCCTTCACCATCTTCAGCGCTTCCTCGACGATCTTGATGCGCTCGCATTGCAGCACGTAGGGAAATCGCGTGTCGTTTTTCAGATAGGCGTGATCGAATGCCGCGATAAGCCTGCCTTCGTGCCTGTCCCAGTAGTGAAACACCGGGGCGATGATGCCGCGCGGCTCGAGCTTTTGGTAAAGCCCGAGCCGGTCGTACATTTCGAGCGTGGCGGGATGATTGGTCCCTGCCCGCGGTACCTGTTCGAGGAAATTGTCATCGCCGAGCGCCTCGACCAGACAGACTTTCAGATCGGCCTGTGCGAGCGCGAGCGAAAGGCAAAGGCCGACCGGCCCGGCGCCGATGACGACGATGCGGTCTGGGTAATTGGGCATTCGGAACGGTCAACCAATGGGCTTTTCCCGGGCGCAGTGCACCACTTCGTGCTGCACTGCGCCCGGGAAACGCAAATCTTGATCACACCTTCGGCTGCACTTCCTTGGTGGCGCCGGCCCAGCCGTTATGGGTGAGATCGAAAACCACGCCGTTGGGATCCTTGTATTTTGCCTCGTAGAAGGAGTTCGGCGACGTCGGCCGGCCGGCGAGATATTTGCCGCCGGCTTC
>DATJTL010000073.1:0-3349 GCA_035503415.1 Xanthobacteraceae bacterium | reverse complement strand
GCCCGGCAATCCGCACGACCGCGCGCGGGTGCCTGGCGGCTCGTCGGCCGGTGCGCCGGTCGCCGTCGCCGACGGCATGTGCGAAATTTCCATCGGCACCGACACCGGCGGTTCGGTACGCATCCCGGCGGCGTTATGCGGGTTGGTCGGCTTCAAGCCGAGCCGGCAGCGCGTTCCGACCGATGGCGCCTTTCCGCTGAGCTATACGCTCGACTCGATCGGGCCGATCAGTCGCACCGTGGCCGATTGCGCCAGAGCAGACGCGGTGATGGCCGGTGAGGAGTTTTCCTTCTCGCCGCCCGAGCCGGCCGCGCTCGCCGGATTGCGCTGCGGCATTGCGCAAGGATTGCCGCTCGAAAATCTCGACAACACCGTCTCCGCGGCATTCACCGCCGCGATTTCGGCGCTGGAAAAAGCGGGCCTGCGGGTCAGCCGTGAAAACCTGCCGTTCGACGAGATGGTGGCGGTCAACGCCAAGGGCGGCATATCGCCGCCCGAAGCCTGCGCCATCCATCGCGACCTCCTCAAGCGGCGCCCGGCCGACATAGACCCCAACGTGCTGGTGCGCATCGAGCGCGGCTGTTCGGTGTCGGCTGCGGATTACGTGGACATGATGCGCGAGCGTGCGCGCCTGGTGAACGCCATGGATGGGCGGTTAGCCGCGCTCGACCTGTTAGTCATGCCGACGACGCCCATCGTGGCGCCGACCATCGCCGAGGTCGAAGACCGGAAAGTTTTCAATGCGCGCAACATGCTTCTGTTGCGCAACACCAACATCATCAATTTCTTCGACCTCTGCGCCATCACGCTGCCGCTGCCGGTTGCGGCGGGCACAATGCCGGTCGGCCTGATGCTGGTGGCGCGCAACGGGCAGGACAAGCGGCTTTTGAGCATCGCCGCGGCGGTGGCGGAGTTATTCGCCGGCTGATCGCCGCTTGCCCTAAGCGCTCTACTTCCCTAGCATTTCGGCAATAATGACACCGGGAGGAGGAACGCCATGACCCGCACTCGCATGCATCCCACGCGCCGCCACGTGCTCGCCGGCTCGGCCGCAGCCGCCGCAGCGCTCGCCACACCATCGATCGTGCGCGCCCAAGGCGGCCCCCTGAAGGTCGGGGTGTTGCTGCCGCGGTCGGGTTTCGAGGCGGCCATCGGCCAGGATTGCCAGCGCGGCGTCGATATCGCGCCGCCGATCCTCAAATCGCTTGGCCTGCCCGATCTGACCATCATGAACGGCGATACCGAGTCGAACGTCGATGCCGCGCGCGAGCACGCCGAAAAACTGATCAGCGACGGCGCCCAGCTTCTGGTCGGCGCCTTCGATTCCGGCCAGACCACCGCGATCGCCCAGGTCGCCGAACAGAAGGGCATTCCGCTCGTCATCAATATCGCCGGCGCGCCTGCCATCACCGAGCAAGGCTACAAGTTCGTGTTTCGAAACTTCCCCACCGCGATCACCATTACGGCCGACGCCTTCGCCAACCAGAAGGAGCTCTTCTCGGTCGCCGGCGTTGAGCCCAAGACCGCGGTGTTCATGCGTGTCAACGACACCTACGGCACCGCCATGTCGAAAGGCGTCGCCGCGCTGATGCCGAAATTCAACATGCCGTATAAGATTCTCGACGAGATTTCCTACGATCCGGCCGCGCGCGACCTTTCCGTCGAAGTCGCTAAGGCCAAGGCCACCAACGCCGAAGTCTTGCTCGTCGTCGGGCGCCTCAACGACGCCCTGCTCATGACGCGGGAACTGATCAAGCAGCGCTGGACCCCGCAGGCGATCCTGAGCATGGGACCGGGCTGGTACGAGGACCAGTACTTCAAGACATTGGGCAAAATGTCTGCCGGGCCGATCAGCTTCGTTCCCTGGTTCGATCCGAACAAGAAGCTCGCCCAGACGCTCGACGCCGCCTTCGTCAAGGCCTATCCCGGCAGCAACATGAACACCAATCAGGTGTTCACCTTCGAGGCGCTGCTGGTCGCCGCGGACGCCTACAAGCGGGCCGGTTCGACCGATCCCAAGGCGCTCGCCGACGCCATCCGCGCCACCAACATCACCAACAATGTCAGCGTCGGCCCGGGAATTTCGTTCAATGCCAAGGGACAGAACGACAAGGTCAAGGACAGCGCCATCCAGAACCGCGACGGCAAAACCGTGACGATCGCGCCGAAGGAGGCCGCCAATGCCAAGCCGGAATGGCCGATGAAGTCCTATCAGAGCCGCGGGTAAGTTCCGACGCCGTTCCCGCGCCGGCGGGAACGAAATTCCACTGCCCGCGACATCGCTGCCCAGGACGGTCTTGCTCGATCTGTCATTATGGGTCCCGTATCCGGGGGAGGATTAAACTGGGATTCCTGGGGGCTAGGCAGTGGCGTTGGACGTTTACCTGAATGTCGCCGTCGCCGGCGTTCTGACCGGTCTGGTCTACGGGCTGATGGCGCTCGGGTTGTCGGTGATCTTCGGTGTCGTGCGCATCGTCAATTTCGCCCACGGCGAGATGATGTCGATCGCGATGTATATCGCGGTTCTGCTGTTCTCGGCCTTCCATCTCGATCCGCTGATCATGATGATCCCGATCGCGGCCGTGATGTTCGCCTTCGGCTATTTGTTGCAATCGGGCCTGATCAACCCGTTCGTCACCCGCCCGGAGCACAGCCAGTTTCTGCTCGTGGTGGCGCTCGCCATCATCATCGTCAACGTGTTGTTGATCCTGTTCGGGCCGGACGCCCGCACGGTGCAGACATCTTATGCTTACGACAGTTTTCAGCTCGGTCCGATCCTGGTCGATGCCTCCAAGGCCTATGCGGGGCTCGCCGCGATCGGCTTCGCGGCTGCGCTGTTCGCATTTTTCCGCTTCAGTCTGCTCGGCAAGGCGATCCGCGCTTGCGCCGATAATTACACCGGCGCGCTGGTGGTGGGGCTCGACGTCAATCGGCTTTATGCGCTGAGCTTCGGGCTTGGTGCGGCTTGCCTCGGCGCGGCGGGCTCGATGATGACCTTGATCGTCGACGTGACCCCGAACATCGGGCCCAGCTACACGTTGCTCGCCTTCGTCATCGTCATTACCGGCGGGCTCGGCTCGATGGCGGGCGCGCTTCTCGGCGGCGTTCTCATCGGGGTCACCGAAGCGATGGCGGGACTTCTGTTCTCGCCGTCGGCCAAGAGCATGTTCGCCTTCGGCATTCTGGTGCTGGTCCTGTTGTTCCGGCCGCAGGGCCTGCTCGGCAAGAGGGCGTCATGAGCGGGCTTGCGATCGCGCGCCTCGCCGACGGCGTGCCGCGCCGGAGCATTGTGCTGCTCGGCGTGCTGCTCGCGGCGCTCGTGGCCGCGCCGTGGCTGGTCAACGACTAT
>DATJTL010000072.1:0-34775 GCA_035503415.1 Xanthobacteraceae bacterium | reverse complement strand
GAGTTGAAGACGGTACAGGACGCTTCCGGGCTCGATCAGGCGATCCAGAAAGGCCGTTTTGCCGCGGACGAAGTTGTCGCGGTGATTGGCAAGACCGAGGGCAATGGCGGCGTCAACGATTTCACCCGCATCCTCGCGGATCAGGCTTTTCGGGCTGTCCTCATCAAGCGCGGCAGCCGTGCCGAGGCGGCGGTGGCGGACATTCCAATGGTCTGGTCCGGCGGCTGCGACGGCATCATGACGCCGCATGCGACGGTCTTCGCCCGCAACGCCACGACAGGTCCGGCCGACAAGCCACGTCTGGTCATTGGCACGGCGATGAGTCCTGAATTGCTGCCTGAGGATATCGGCCGGCCTTCGATGGTCAAGAAAGTCGCCGAGGGCGTTCGGGCAGCCATGCGCAATGCCGGAATCGACAACCCGGCTGATGTGCATTACGTGCAGACCAAGACACCGCTGTTGACGATCGATTCCGTCCAAGACGCCGAGCGGCGCGGTCAGACCGCGGCTTGCGAGGTCCATGACTCGATGGGCGTTTCCAACGGCACGGCCGCGCTTGGCATCGGGATGGCGCTCGGCGAGATAAAAATGCCGCGCGCCGAGCAGATCTGCAAGGATCTGGATATTTATTCATCGGTTGCCTCATGCTCCTCCGGCGTTGAGCTGACACGGGCGCAAATCGTTCTGCTCGGCAACAAAGCGGCAGCGGGCGGCCGTTACCGAATCGGCCACAGCGTGATGAAGGACGCCCTGGACATAGACGGTATCTACGATGCGATCCGCAATGCCGGGCTTGATCTTCCCGCGCGTCCGCGAGCCGAAGACCTGGCCGGCAAGGTGGTGAACTGCTTCATGAAGTGCGAGGCAGATCGGCGCGGCAAGTTACGCGACCGGCGACAGATCATGCTCGACGATTCCGACGTGCACCATCATCGCCATTCCAAAGCGGCGGTCAGCGCCATCGCAGCGCTGGCGATCGGCGACCCGGCCGTGTTCGTCTCAGTGGACGCCATGCATCAGGGGCCGCATGGCGGTGGGCCGGTCATCGCAATCGTGGACGTGGGCGAATAACCAGCAGATGAGGCTTTCTTCATGCCGCCAATCCCCGAAGACACCGACCGCGTGCAAAGCAATGACGTCTGCTTCGATTCAAACGGGGTGCCCCAAGGTCGTCCCTAAAGTCGCAATCCACCCAGAGATGACTTGAGGCGGAAGCGAGGTTTTTGGGGCGCGGCCTGCCGTCACTTTTCTCCGACCTTGTCCGGCACCACAGTCGCAACGCCGCCGAGATCGAGCATGTCATTCGGCGTGGCGGGCACGACGCCGGCAAGCCTCAGCGCGATGCGCAATCGCCCGCCGGCCTGCTCCAACAGCGCGCCGGCCTGGTCGTTGCTGCAGCCGTGCAGCAGCAGCATCGCCACTTTGATGTTCCCGCCGGCGCGCTGCAAAGCGTCCCGCGCCTCTTCGCCGCTGCGACCGGACAGCCGGCGCAAGATGTTTTCGCTGCGCTCGCTGAGTTTGGCGTTGACTGCCTGAACGTCGACCATGAGGCCTTCGTGGACACGGCCGAAACGGATCATCACCAGCGTCGAAAGCAGATTAAGCGTGACGCGTTGCGCGGTGCCGGCTTTCATGCGCGTGGAACCGGCGATCGGCTCGGCCCCGGTGTCGAGCCAAATCGGGAAATCGGCCTCATCGAGCAGCGGCGTGGCGCGATTGTTGGCAATGCCGATCGTGAGCACGTTGCGCCGTTTGGCTTCCCGCATGCAGGACAGCGTGAACGGTGTCCGACCGCTGGCGGCGACAGCGATTACGACGTCGGCGCCAGCAACGCCGTGTTGACGCACCAACCGCACGGCGCGCTCGACCTCGTCCTCGGCGCCTTCCACGGGGCGCAGCAGCGCCTCGTTGCCACCGGCCATGAGAAATAACAGGCGCTCTTGCGGCCAGTTGAAGGTTGGAATGAGTTCGGCGCCGTCCTGGACAGCGAGCCGGCCCGAGGTTCCGGCGCCGGCATATATGAGGCGACCGTCGGTGCGCAGTCGCGCTTCTATCGCCTCCGCTGCGCGCGCGATGGCTCCAAGCGCCGGGCGAACCGCCGCAACCGCCGCCATCTGGCTCTCCACCAGCGCATCCAAAATGTCGCAGGGGTCCCAGAGGTCGATGTCCGAATAGCGTGGACTTACGCGCTCCGTTTCCATGGTTTCCGGCAGCCGTTCAAAATTCAGTCAAGTGCCTAAGACAAAACTACTTTGCGCCCAATTTGTTCTTACATCCGGGACATCGGCTGGCGGCAGCCTTGTCGGATACCGAATGACGGCGCGAGATCCCTTGCTTCTGGCTGTAGACGGCGGTGGTACCCGCTGCAGCGCCCAGTTGGCGACTTTTTCCGGGAACTTGCTCGGCGAGGCCGTCGGCGGACCAGCGAATTTGCGTCTTGGCGTCGACCGAAGTTTTGCCACGGTGGTCGGAGTGGCGAGCGCCTGCCTCAAACGGGCGACGCTACCGGCAACAGACGCGGGACGCATCGTCGCTTGCCTCGCTCTAGCCGGCGCCAGCGAGCCGACGTATCTCGCCGCGGCACGAGCGCACCAGCATCCGTTTCGCAAAGCGATTGTCACGACGGATGCGCATGCCGCTTGTGTCGGCGCCCATGGTCAGGCGGACGGCGGCATCATCATCGCCGGCACCGGGACGGTGGGATGGGCGACGGTCAAGGGGCGGACCTACCGCGTCGGCGGCTGGGGTCTGCCCATTTCCGATGAAGGAAGCGGCGCTTGGGCCGGGTGCGAAGCGCTGCGCCGGGTGCTCTGGGCCAATGACGGCCGCATTGCTTGGACGCCGATGTTGCAGGCGCTGTTTGGCAATTTTGGCTGCGATCCGCATGCTATCGTCAGCTGGAGCGCGACCGCGTCTCCAGCCGATTTCGGCGGCTTGGCGCCGCATATCGTCGATTATGCCGCGCAAGGCGATGCTGCGTCGATCGAACTGCTGCAGCAATCCGCAGCCCATATCGACGCGCTGGCAGCGCGACTGCTCGCCGTCGGCGCCGATCGATTGGCGCTGGTCGGAGGTTTTGCCCCGTGGTTGCGGAGGTGGCTGTCGCCGACGACCGCCGGGCATCTGGTCGAACCGGCCGGGGATGCCTTGGCGGGAGCACTGGACCTCGCCCGCGCTGCCGCCCAACCGCCGGCGCGTGCGGCGTGATTGTGCTGCGGAGAGACAACGTGATGATACCCAAAGCTGCGGGCATGCAGTGGGAGTTGCACGAGTCGGCAGCTGCAGTGGCGCGCCAGGCGCAGGTGCTAACCGAACCGCTTCATGCACTGACGGCGCGGCTCAAGCGGCGGCAGCCGAACGTGGTCGTGACCTGCGCCAGAGGCTCGTCAGCTCATGCGGCAACTTTTGCCAAGCATCTGATCGAGCGCTATCTCGGCATACCGGTAGCGGCCGCGGCGCCCAATATCGCTTCCGTCTATCGGCAGTCGCTGGCGTTGCGCGGGCAATTGTTCTTGACAATTTCGCAGTCCGGCCGGAGCGACGATCTCATCGAAATGGCGAGAATGGCCCGCGCTGCCGGCGCCATCACGGCGGCCATCGTCAATGACACGCAGAGCCCTTTGGCCAACACAGCGGAGGTTGTGCTGCCACTGTGCGCCGGACCCGAGTTCGGCGTAGCCGCGACCAAAAGCTTCGTGGCTTCGCTTGCCGCGCTGTTGCGTATGACGGCGGCCTGGAAGGGCGATGCCGCAATGACTCTTGCCGTTGCGCGCTTGCCCGAACGTCTGCTTGCAGCTGCGCAGCTCGACTGGAACGACGCCATCGCGCTGCTCACTCATGCCACAAGCCTCATCGCCATCGGCCGCGGCCCGACGCTCGCGATCGCCCGCGAGGCGGCGCTGAAGTTGAAGGAAACCTGCGCGCTGCACGCCGAGTCGTTCAGTACCGCCGAATTCCGCCATGGACCGATCGCCTTGGTTTCCGGCGCTTTCCCGATCCTTGCATTCAGCACGGCCGATGAGTCGGCCGCCGGATTTTCCGAACTCGTCAACGACTTGCGCCGCAAGGGCGCGCGTGTACTCCTCGCCGAACCGGGCGAAGGCGGCAACGGCCGGCTGCCGGCGCTGGCCTCCGAACATCCCGATGCGGACGCGATCTGCCTGATCCAGAGCTTTTATGCCCTTCTGCCTAAGCTTGCGGCGCGCCGCGGCACTGACATAGACCGACCACGACATTTGCAAAAAGTAACGCGCACCAAATGAGTGCACGACCACAGCCACGCGCCATTGCCGCAGCTTGCGTTTTCGACGGCGTGACCCTGCGCGAAGACGCAGCAGTGATCATCGACGGCGCCGACATCGTCGACGTGGTCGCGCGCGCCGACCTCCCGACTGACTTGCCGGTGCAGGATCTGCCGGGTCTGTGGCTTGCTCCTGGCTTCATCGATATCCAAGTCAATGGCGGCGGAGATGTGTTGTTCAACGATGCGCCGACGCCGCAGACTATTCGCTCAATCGTCGCAGCCCATCGCCGCTTCGGCACCACGGCGCTCATGCCGACGCTCATCAGCGACACGACGGCTAAGATCACGACAGCCCTGGCAGCCGTTGATGAGCTGGCGGGTATCGAACCAGCCGTGCTCGGCCTTCATATCGAAGGACCGTATTTATCGCCGGAAAAAGCCGGCGTGCACAATCTGCGTTTCTTTCGCCGGCCTAGCGCCGAAGACGTTGCACGCATCACGGCACCGCGCCGTGCCGTTACGCTAGTGACGCTAGCGCCCGAACAAGTAAGTGACGAACTTATCGCCAAGCTTACCGCTGCCGGAGTGCGCGTCGCGCTTGGCCATTCGATGGCGACGTACGCGCAGACCGTCTCCGCCATGACCGCGGGGTTGACCGGCTTCACGCATCTTTTCAATGCCATGCGGCCGTTGGCTTCGCGCGAGCCAGGACCGATCGCCGCCGCATTGGAATCGCCTGCTGCCTGCTATGGGCTGATCATGGATGGTATTCATGTCTCACCCGCCATGCTGCGTCTTGCGCTGCGTGGGGCCGGTCGCCCGATCCTGGTGACCGATGCCATGCCGCCTGTTGGTGGCTCACGGTCATCTTTCATGCTCGATGGAAAAACCATCGCGGTTCGCGACGGGCGCTGCACGGCTGATGATGGCACACTTGCCGGCACCTGCCTCGATATGGCGACGGCGGTGCGCAACTGTGTGCGATTGGTGGGTGCGCGGCTCACCGACGCGCTTCGTTACGCTTCCACTCACCCGGCCGAATTCCTCGGCCTCGGGGACCGGCTGGGCAAGCTCGCACCTGGCTACCGCGCCGACATCGTGGCGCTGGACGCGACGACCATCGAGGTGCGTGACAGCTGGGTCGCGGGGTCGCGCACCGCATCGGATTAGAGGGTAAGACCCCGAAAACCGACGCATTCACTTGGGAAGCCGCGGAGGACGCGGCTCGTCGACAAGCCGGATGAAGGCCTACCGCGAGGTCGCGGGAGCTTGCCGGATGGAAATCGGATATGAAAAGCGTTCTTTTCCTTTGCACCGGCAACTTTTACCGAAGCCGCTTCGCCGAGGAGTTGTTCAATCACCGTGCGGCTGACGTGGCGGCACATTGGCGGGCGCAATCCCGTGCCCTCGCGATCGAACGAGGCAGACACAACATTGGAACCATGTCGCCATTTGCCCTGCACGGCTTGAGGGAGCGCGGCGTAATTGCAACAGGGGCGGGCCGATTTCCGCAGCAGTGTACTGTCGTCGATTTGGAAAGCGCCGATCACGTTGTGGCGCTGAATGAGACCGAGCATCGCCCGCTCATGCGCGAACGCTTTGCCGGCTGGGAGCAGCGCATACAATATTGGGGCGTCGCAGATGTGGATCTCGTAAAGCCACACCACGCTTTTTCCCTCATAGATGCGCAGATCGATGCACTTTTAGCTGAGCTTGGGACAATCGCGGCCAATCAGGCCTGACCGGGCGACAAAACGCCCCAGAAGATCTCGGCCCTGGGCCACGGCAATGCTGGAGCGACGGAGGCAGCAATCATTGACGCAAGCGAGACCACGATCTTGGCCGCGCCGCCGGAACGCCCGCATGAGCTTGCGGCAGTTCTTGCGCCTCATCCGTGACAACATGATTGCCACTTACGCGCCGGAAGATTTTGGCGCGGACGTCCTGTCGCGCCGCCTGTTGTGGCGCCGCACCTTCATTATCAATGAACCAAGCGGCATCCGGCACGTGCTTCTCGACAATGCGCAGAACTACACGAAATCCGAGATCGGCCGCCGTATCCTCGAGCCGGGGCTCGGCCGCGGCCTCCTCACGAGCGAAGGTGAGACTTGGCGCCGGCACCGTCGCATCATGGCCCCCTCCTTCGATCCGCGCAGCATCGTCGGCTATGCGTCGCTCATGACCGAGGTCACCGAACGATTGCTGACGCAATGGGACGCGTTGCCCGAAAGAAGCGAAATCGATGCGGCGGCAGCGATGATGCACACTACGCTGCACATCATCTCGCGCGCGATGTTCTCCTCGGATTCCGATGAGATCGTCGACGTCGTCGAGCGCGGGGTCGGCCAATATCAGGCGCTGGTACGGCCCAGCTTGCTCGATCTGCTGCACTTCCCCATTTGGTTCACCAAATTGGTTCTACCGCAGCGCACCAAAGGAATTTTCGATGAGTTTGATAGATCGGTTGACCGGTTGCTGACCTCGCGCGGCCGCACGCCGGATGCCGAACCTAAGGACCTGCTCGCCCGTCTGATTGCCGCGCGCGATACCGAATCCGGTGGCGGCATGACAGCGCGGGAAGTGCGCGACCAGGTGGTTACCATTTTCATGGCCGGACATGAGACAACTGCCCAGGCGCTCGCGTGGACCTGGTATTTGTTGTCACAACACCCTGCGGCAGAAGCCAAGCTCCATGACGAACTTGCCGCCGTGCTCGGCGGCCGCACGCCACGCCATGAAGATCTTGCGGAGCTTCGCTACGCGCGCATGGTGATCGACGAATCGATGCGGCTCTACCCCCCAGCGCACACCTTGGGGCGCGAGGCGATCGCCGCAGATGAAGTGATCGGTCACCGTATCCCGGCAGGCGCTACGGTGCTGATCGTTCCCTGGATCCTGCATCGCAAGCCCTCGCTGTGGGAGAATCCGGATCGCTTTGAGCCGGAGCGATTTTCACCCGAACGTTCCGCGGCACGCCCGCGCTACGCCTACATTCCTTTCGGCGCTGGCCCGCGCATCTGCATCGGCGCGGCGTTCGCTATCGAGGAGGCCTTGCTGATTCTCGCGACCGTCGCGCAGCGCTATCGGCTCCGTCTCAGGCCCGGCCATCCCGTCGAACCGCAGGGCCTGATCACGCTACGGCCCCGCTACGGGCTGCCGATGACCCTGGAACGGCGGAACTGAATGCCCGGTGCATCCACTAGCGGGCTGCCGCATCCACACCTTTTGGCAGTTTGAGAATATTGAACTTCGCGCCGTTCGGCAGCATCACATCGCCTGGTTTCTGGTCTGCTGCACATGGCCCAAGCCACTTGCCCGACAATGTCATTGATGGCCCAGCAGATCGTCCGGACTCTTGGGTAGACATCGTCATGGTGTAGGTGCTGTCCAAGCTGCCGGTGATGACCATGTGCGAGACTGTTGTCTTGCGTGCAGATGTGCACACCGAAACCACCGTGATTGTATTGCCGGATTTCTCCACATCGCGCTTGGCGCATTCGCCGGGAAAGCCGATGCCAGCCTGCTCCATGGCCTCATCGCTTGCCGCATCAGAGCACTGTCGTACTTTGATGGGGTGGTCGCCCACAATTGTAATCTCCCACAGTCCGGCCTTGCGAGTAGGAAACTCCGCTGCTGAGGCTGACGCGAAGGACAGAAGCAAAAAAGCGATGAACGCTACTCCGATGCGGCCCACGATTTCCTCCTGATGCTGAGAGCCAGACCGCAAGGATGCGCTGAGTCGCCGCGAATGGGAGGAGAACCGCGGCGCGATCCACAGAAAACAGGCGCTTCCAGCAGGCCATTCAGCAAGTCTCCTTTCGCGAACGCCTAGCCGCACTGGGCTTCAATCTGCCGAGCGTCAGCCGGCCGGCTCTTGTCGATTTCACGGGAAAAGAAGTGGTGAAGTGGGGTGATATCCTAAAGGCAACGGGAGTGACGCTCGAATAGATCGTCCTACCTTGTGGATGACGACTTGGTCTGTCAGCTTTCGTGGTTCAAACGAGATCTATCGACATGCGCCATCCGCCCGGGAGCCGCCTTCGGAGTTCGCTCGAACAACACCTCACCATCCAGTGCCTGCAAAATATCCCAACCCATCGCGACCTTGGAACGCAGGTACATCCAGTTCGCCACCAGGACGAGCATGCAGGTCTGCCACAATGTGGTCGGCGGTCGCACACATAGCGTCAATTGCAAGAGGTTTCGGCTCGCGATGGGCAATGCCAGCGTGTCAACGACGCCAATCAGCAGTCCTAATCCGGCAAGTGGCAGAACGATCGCGTAGGACATTGTGCCCAACACCCAATCAGCGATCCAAAGCACGACCAGTGCCGTCACGACAATGCCTGAAAAGCAGCCGCCAAGGTGCAACATCGCCTCGGCCTTGCACTTCCAAGTCAGCTTGCTGTGCCAAATCGCAGGCAATAGCTTTCGCGTAGTTTGGGCAAATCCCTGGTTCCAGCGCCGTTGTTGATTGTGCCAGGCATCGAGCGTAGCCGGAAGTTCGCCGGCAGCCGCCACCGAGAGAAGGTGGACGGCACGCCAGCCAGCGAGCTGCGCTCGATAGCTGAGGTCGAGATCCTCGGTCGATGTGTCGCCGTGCCAGCTCCCGGCGGCCTCGATCGCCGCACGCCGCCAGACCCCGCAGGTGCCGTTGAATGGCAGGATTTGGTTGGTCCAGGAGCGCGTGGCCTGTTCCACGCCGAAATGATTGTCCAGCATCAATTGCTGCGCGCGCGTGATGCGATTGGTCGTCCCATTGAGAAAGTCGCAGCGCGCCTGAACGAAGGCCAGACCTGGATCGGCAAGCAGCGGTCGCATGCACAGCCGGAGGAAATCGGGTCGCGGCACATAGTCGACGTCGAATATCGCAACGAAGGGTTCGTTGGAGCGGGCAAGGCCGGCCTTCAGGGCGCCTGCCTTGAAACCGGTACGCGCAGTGCGCTGAATGAGGGCTACAGAGTGGCCGCGGCGCTGAAATTCGTGAACGGCAGCTCGGACAATTTCCGCGCTGTCATCGTTGCTATCGTCAAGCACTTGCACCTGCAGCCGATCCGCCGGCCAATCGAGCGCGGTCACGGCCGCGAGCGCCCGCCAGACAAGCGCTCCTTCATTAAACGTCGGAATTTGGACGACAACCGCAGGAAGCGCCGCATCAGGCGGCAGCGCGCCGCCGAGCATCTCCCGCTCACGCTGCAGTCCGGCACGGCGATGGCGCACGTACAGCCATACGGTGCGCGTTAAGCTCCAACAGAAGCTATATGCAACAATCAAACAAACGATCAGAAGAACGTCGGCTGCCCGACCGACAATGCCGCCAATCTCCATCCCCGCACGCTCATCACCGTTGCCGCCCCAGACACCCGAGTCATCGCGTGCCAGTGCACGGTTATATCGCGCTTCCCCAGCACAGGCGATGCCCGCGATGCAGCATGGTGTCGTTCACCTACGAACGCCGAAAATATCAAGCTACCCGTCAGTTGGCAGGAGCTCGAGGCAACGCCAAATTCCAAAATTCACGGGCAGTGAGGCCTCGCCGACGAGGAGCCCTGCCCT
The DNA here is from genome assembly GCA_035503415.1 of Xanthobacteraceae bacterium. Lineage (GTDB taxonomy): Bacteria > Pseudomonadota > Alphaproteobacteria > Rhizobiales > Xanthobacteraceae > BOG-931. The sequence continues at coordinate 24,976 of DATJTL010000072.1, read as the reverse complement.
GTTGACAGAAACAAAAGAACTCTGCTTTACATCGCAAATTCGGGGATGTTGTGGTGGACGTGTCTCCCTCGGGGCTCGCGACTGCGGTTGTGCAAAAGGGATGTGTTGGGGCAATCGCGTAGCCTTGTCGCGATACGGCACTCATTCAAGCACCGGCCGTGAACGGCTCCTTGGGAAGTGTCAGGGGGGCGTTCGATGTACTTTGGCATTTTTGCCGACGTAAGCCATTTTTTCTTCGAAGCTTCGCTCGCGATCCTGTGCACGCTCGGCACGGCATATGCGTGGAAGCTTGCCCGGTATTTGAAGCATCGGAGGCTGGCGCTCGCTGCGGAAAGGCAGCTGCTTCACGCACCGTTGCCACCGAATTGCGATCTGCCCCACGTGCTTATACAAATCCCGACGTTTAATGAAGGAGCGCTCGTCTGGCGGGCGCTTGCGGCCGTGACCGCGCTCGATTGGCCGGCGGATCGGCTGCAGGTGCAAGTGCTTGACGACAGCAACGATGACAGCGCGGAAATTGTCCGAGCTGCCGTTGACGAATTTCGGCGCCGCGGCCACTCTGTCGCCCTCATTCAGCGCACTGCGCGTTCCGGCTTCAAGGCAGGCGCTCTGAAGGCAGGTCTCGCCCGTTCAAACGAGCCCTTCGTTGCGATATTCGACGTCGACTATGTGCCGCAACCCGATTTCCTGCGGCTTTGCATGCGCCCGCTGCTTGCCGATCCAGGCCTGGCCTTCGTTCAGGCACGCTGGGATTTTTCCAATCCGAACGAGACTTTTGTCACGCGTATACAGCAGTATTCGATCGATACGTTTGCCATAGACCAAGCGAGCCGCGCCTGGACGGGCTCTGTGGTCGATTTCAGCGGAAGTTGCGGCATTTGGCGGCGGGCAGCCATCGACGCGGCCGGCGGCTGGCAGGATGACACGTTATCCGAGGATTTCGATCTTGCTTACCGCGCGCAATTGTCCGGTTGGCGTGGGTCGTTCCTGATGAGTGTGGCGGTTCCCGGTGAGTTGCCCACAGTTCTCAAGGACTGGCTGCCGCAGCAATCTCGTTGGACCAAGGGCAAAGGCGAAGTCGTTCGCAAGACATTCTCTTCGCTGTCGTCATCCAAACTCGGATTGCGCCAGAAGATCCGCTTTACACTGCACCTCGCGGAAAGTTTCCTCACCGATATATGTGGGCTGGCCTTGGCGTCCGCGCTCATTTTCGGAGCAATTGACCTGACGTTCGGCAAGGGAGCGACAACCGGCACAATTCTTCTCTCTGCGATATTCGCTGTGCAATTGCTACTTTTCCAGGCGATGGTGTTGTTGAGCCAGATCGAAATTCGCCACTCAAGTTTGTCTGTCGAACTTGTTCGAGTGCCATTGATTATCCTCGCCTTCGGCTCGTTGCTCATTGCTGTCGGCCGTGCCACGATCGAGGCATTGCTCGGTTTCAAGACGGAATTTGTAAGGACCCCGAAGCGCCGCGGATATATCGACAACGCGCGTGTCTGAGCGACTTTACTGCCTCGGCGCAATGCTACGGCGCGGGCACTCATGGGACGTTCAATGTCTTGACGTTGCGGCCGGGCTATTGGTCGGGAATAACCGCGAAATTGAGCGAGCCCGGGATCGCGGCGACACTCGGCTCATGTTCCTCCGCTCGCGGCATCCGCGGCCGAGGCTTCGGCTTCGTTGATCTTTTCAATCTCGATGCCGAGCATTGGGACGCCGACCACGCCAAAGCGGATATGACTTCCCCTCACCCTCAATACCACGCCCTCGTCGAGCCAGTGATGCTGCACATGCTCGTCCTGCGTGCCCTCGGCCAGCGCAGGATTGATGGCGTACTCGCCGTCGGGCAAATGCGGCAATTGGAAGCGGAACCGGGCGACGAACCGCTGCCCTGGCTGAAGGCAAACCGGAGAGTCGCGATAAACCGGATAAGTATTTTCGCCGAATATCGCCTGACCGAAACGGTTACGAATGTCGAATCCTACGATCGCGCCGCGCAGCTCGATGTGGGCCTCGGCAAGAATCTCCAGAATGATTTCGTCACCCGCTGCCGGGAATTGGACCGGATTTCCGGCAACGTCCAGCACGCGCACATCGACAATGCTGCCGCCGCGCCGGCCATGCCAAGGCCCCTCTGGGTCAAAGGGGGAGACGCGGATTTCCGTGGCAGGCGATGCAAGCGGCATTTCTGATGTATTTCGTTCTGAGCCGGCGTGCCGTCGCCCTCCGATCTTGAACGTTGTTGCATTATCCTTGCTGCCCTCGAGCGCAGCGACATAATCGCGGCAAACCTCTCTGGCAGGCCCGTCCGCTCGCAGTTCACCACGGTCCAACCATACGGCGCGATCACATAAGGTCATGACGGCGTCGAGAGAATGCGATACAAAAAGCAATGTGCCGTGTGTGCGGAATGATCGGATGAAACGCGTGCATTTTTGCGCAAACGCAATGTCGCCGACGCTGAGAATCTCATCGACGATCAGGACATCCGCATCGACGTGGGCGGCGACGGCAAAGGCGAGACGGGCGTACATTCCGCTCGAATAAGTCTTGACCGCGATATCCATGAAATCGCCGATGGCCGCGAACTCTTCGATGGCGGGGAAACGATCTTGGATCTCTTTTTCGCTGAGCCCGATAGCCAAAGCCGAGAGCACGACATTCTCGCGGCCGGTGAATTCAGGATTGAAACCCGCGCCAAGCTCAAGCATTCCCGAAATTCTGCCGTATCTTTCAATAGCGCCGCTGGTTGGCTCCAGGGTTCCATAGGCGAGTTGCAGAAGCGTGGATTTCCCCGCGCCATTACGGCCGACGATGCCGACCGCTTCGCCGCGTCGCATCTCGAGATTCACATCCCTCAATGCCCAGAAATCTTGGTGGTACCGCCGCCACGGGAAAACGATTTGCTTTAGCCTATCCTCCGGACGAGACCAGATCCGATAGGATTTTCCCAAATCGCGCATTCGAATAATGAGGTCAGACGCCATTTGAGAGACGTCCTATCGCGCAGGGAAATGCCCAATCGCACAATGAGGGCGATAGCCGAGGTCTCCCAAGCTTTGGTCCGCACCATACCATCGTCGCCACACAGTCATTCCGCCTAAATGACGTCGGCGAAGCTTGGACGCAGTTTCCTAAAACAGTAGTAACCCATCTGCGCGAATACCCAGGCGCAGAGGCAATAGACGCCGAACCCCAGGGAAATCTCAACTGAACCGGCGAACAATGCCGCGCGCACGTCTTCCAGCGCGAGCGTCAGCGGGTTGGCATAAAAAATAACCTGATATTGCGCGGGTATTGCGGCGATGGGGAAGAAGATCGGGCTGAGAAACATGACGACAGGCGTGACGGCAATGACGACAGGCCCCGCGTCGCGAATGAAGACGCCAATCGCGGAAAGAAACCATACGAAGCCAATCGCGAACAGCGCAAGCGGCAGAACCAACAATGGCACGGCCATGGCGGTAGCCGGCGGCATCCCATTGAGCACAACGTAAAGCACGACCAAGAGCAGGCAGCCAATGATGAAACGTAAAGCCGCTCCGCCGACGACCATCCACGCCAGAAGCTCGACCGGAAACAATACCTTCTTGATGTAGGTGACGTGCGCCAACATGAGCGTCGGCGCCCGATTGATGCATTCCATAAAGAACTCAAAGACGATGAGCCCGGCAAAGTAATAAAGCGCCACTTTCGATGGACGCTGTACCGCCCCCGGCCAGCGCGGCTGAAAGATCACACCAAACACGAAAGTATAGAGCGCCAACATGACGAGTGGCGTCAGGATTATCCAGACCTTGCCAAGCACCGAGCCTCTAAAACGCGTAGCGACATCGCGCTCGATAAGGCGACGCAGCAATTGGCGATGCCGCCACACGTCGCCAAGGAGGGTGAACGGACTATACTCGCGGTCGATCATTATCCAGAGTCCCGCCGAACAGACAACAAAAGGCATTGTTGCATTATGTAAGTCAAGTCTGCGCTTGCCGCAGTCTGTGACGACCATAGCCAGGATTTGCAAAATTCCGGTTGGTGCTAGATTGTAAGGATTGGACCGAGGGGCGTAGGCGTGAGTGACAAGAAGATCGAGGCGCCGGGTGCACGGCAGTCGCCCGAACCCTTCTCCCAGACGCCACCGAAGATCGCTCACTCGGGTCCCCCGAACGGCACTTTCGCCTTGCCCCAACCAAAGGATGCGCTGCCTTCCACGGCCGAGCGCAACACCTTCGCTTTTGACGCCCAGATCGCCTTCGAGCGCAATCATCGTTACTTTGTCGCGCGCGATATCTGTGCCGGCAAGGCAGTGCTTGAGGTTGGATCGGGCGAGGGTTCCGGCTCCGCGCTGCTGGCGACCGTCGCCCGGCGGGTCGTAGGCCTCGAGTTTGACACAGCGTCCATCGCTCGCGCGCGCGCGTACGCGGCCCCCAACCTCGACTTCATCGTCGGCGACGCGGAAGCTCTACCGCTGGCCGACGATCTCTTCGATGTGGTGGTAAGCTTTGCAGCACTGGAGCATCTGCGTGATCGGAACGCTTATTTCGATGAGGTGCGACGCGTACTGCGGCCTGGCGGCGTGTTGCTGATCGGCATTCCCGATCGCGAGGTCTACGCGGCGCCTGGCCTGCCGGAAAAGTCCTTCCACGCGCGCGGGGTGTCGCGTCCGGAACTGGAGCAGTTTCTTGCCGCCCGCTTCGCCCACCATTGCATCTTCAAGCAGCAGGCGTTGATCGGCTCGATCATCGCGCCTATCGCGGAAACCGAGGGCAACTGGCGTAGCTACGAGCGACGCGCGCCTGGCATGATTGAGGCCGTTCCCGGGCTGTCACGCTCCTCCTACTTGATCGGTGCCGCCAGCGACGGGCCGCTCCCGCGCCTTGGTCCAAGCGTACACAGCCATCACGATTCGATCCACGCGGTGCTTGCGGCGAAATCGGCGTTGGACCGGGCGCGGCACGACGCTCTACAAGAACGAATGAGGGCGCACGCGGTCACGGCGCAGCTCACGGCGGCATCGGAACAGATCGCCGCAATACACGCCAGCGCCTCATGGCGCATCGGTGCGCCATTGCGAGACATCGAGAAGTGGTGGATTCCCTGGCTCAAGACCCGATGGCATCGCATTCGCAATCCCAAGAGCTGGCGCTTCGCCGACAGTCGGGCGATGCTCGGCCTACCACCGCCGATCAACCCGCTTCCCAAACCATCGCAGGTACAGCTTCCGTCCTGCACGTCGCAGCCGGTGGTGTCTCTCATCATTCCTACCTTCGGCAAGGCCGCCTACACGCTTCGCTGTCTCGCTTCGATCGCTGCGGCGCCGCCGCAGGTCTCGATCGAAACCATTGTCGTCGATGACGCGTCGGGAGACCCGAGTGTTGCCGCCCTTGCGGACGTGGGCGGCATCCGCCTCGTGCTCCGCAAAGAGAACATGGGCTTCCTGCGCTCCTGCAACGATGCGGCGCGGCTCGCGCACGGCGAACTGCTCATGCTGCTGAACAACGACACGGAAGTGATGCCGGGCGCAATCGACGCATTGGCGGGATTGCTGATGCAACGACACGATGCCGGTGTCGTGGGTGCGCGCCTGCTTTATCCGAATTGCAAGCAGCAGGAAGCGGGCTGCATCGTATGGAATGACGGCTCAATGTGGAATTACGGCCGCCGCGATGATCCACGCAAGCCCGAATACTGCTATCTGCGCGAAGTCGACTATGTCTCAGGCGCCGCCATGATGCTCCGTCGCGGTTTGTGGGAGCAACTCGGCGGATTCGACGAACACTTCGCGCCGGCCTATTGCGAGGACAGCGATCTCGGTTTCCGCGTGCGCGCCGCCGGTCTGAAGGTCTTTTATCATCCCGAAGCCTGCGTGATCCATCATGAGGGCGTTTCGCACGGCACCAGTGTTCGCTCGGGTGTCAAGGCGTACCAGGCGATAAACCTGCCGAAGCTAACGGCGCGTTGGCAGGAGACGTTACGGCGCGATCACCTCCCCAACGGATGGCGCATCATGCGCGCGCGCGATCGTTCACTTCATCGCAAGGTTACGCTGGTGATCGATCACGCGGTCCCGCAGCCTGACCACGATGCGGGCTCGCGCTCCATTCTCTCTCTCATGGAAGGTTTGATGGAAACCGGGCGGTTGGTGAAGTTCTTTCCCGCCAACCGCGCTGCGATCCCCGGTTACACTGAGGCGCTGCAACGGCGCGGCATAGAGGTTTTCTATGGACCATGGTGCAGCCAGTTCGGCAAATGGATCGCAGCCAATGGAAGCGAGATCGACGAGGTACTGCTTGCCCGTCCGCATGTTGCCGAGGAATGCCTCGGACCGCTGCGAGCGCACTGCCGTGCGCCCATCGTGTACTTTGGCCATGATCTGCATCATGCGCGCCTGCGGCGCGAACTGGACGCCAATCACGATACTGCGCGACGCAGCGAGGCGGATGCCATGGAGGCGCTTGAACGGCGCGTGTGGCGCGCGGTCGATCTTGTACTGTACCCGTCTGAGGAAGAGGCTGAGGCTGTAAAAACACTGGAGCCCGGCGTCGCCGTTCGGGCAGTGCCTATTTATTCGCTGCCTCCGCCTTTGCCGGCGCGCAGTCAAGCGCCGTTCACCACGCGATTGATGTTCGTCGCCGGCTTCTCGCATCCGCCGAACATTGATGCCGCGATCTGGCTGGTTCGAGACATCCTGCCCCGCATTCGCGCGGCATATCCCGACCTGCTCCTGTCGCTAGTCGGCTCCAATCCGACGACGGCCATCACCGCGCTCGCCGGCGAAGGGATCGAGGTGACAGGTTACGTGCCCGAAGAAGAGTTGGCAGAGCGCTATGCCACGGCGCGTGTCGGAGTTTGCCCGCTGCGTTTCGGCGCAGGCGTGAAGTTCAAGGTTGTAGAGGCGCTGTATCGGGGGCTGCCGTTGGTGACAACGTCGATTGGCGCTCAGGGCCTGGAGGGAATTGAGGCGGTATGCGACGTGGTGGACAGCGCGCAAGCGATTGCCGATGCAGTGATACGGCTGGTCGCCGACGACGTGCTTTGGTGCGCGCGCTCTAAGGCGCAAGCCGCATTCGTGGCGACGAAATTCTCCACCGATGCCGTGCGTGACGCCCTCGATTCGGCGTTTCGCGCCGCGGCGAGCGCAGAGCGCGTTCTTGCGATGAAATCGCAGAGCTGACAACGCATGCCGCGGTTCGTTCCGGCCTGAGAGCCTAACTGCACGTCCGGCACAGCCGATGGCCCACGGCGCCCCATTCGTCGGCCTCGCCTTCTATTGCCCTGCGTGTTAATTTCCATTCCGCCTTCCCGAGGCCTGTGAGCTTCGGCGCTTCGCGCGTTTGCATGCCCAGCTTGGGCACTCGTGATGCGCCGTCCCGAGCGCTCGTCGTTGCGGCAGGCAGCGGAAGCACAACTGTGACGACGTTCCAACGGCATATCATCTGGCGGCTGCTGTTCGCCACCCTCGTTACTGTGTCTGCATGCAGCCTTCCGATCACCCTCGCTTACATATTCCAACAGGTGCCGACTTCCCTGCTTTATTCCAAAAACATCGGGACGGTCATTTACGGCATTCTGCCGACAGTCGTCTACTCTGCCGGACTGCCGATCGGTCTGGCAATTGCCGTCACCTGGTACTACGACAAGCTCGTCTCAGATCATGAAGTCGTAGCGGCCTATTCAGCCGGATACTCAAGTTTAAAATTGATCGCACCGGCCATAACTCTCGCGGCATTTGGAACCGCGCTCGGGCTCTTGCTCTCATGCGTTGTCGCGCCGGACGCCATAACGCGTTTTGTCGATCTCAATTTTTATTATGAGCACAATCTCAGTCCATCGGCATTGGACGAGAAAAATTTCTACCGCTACAAGGTCGACGGCGATCAATACATGATCTATTTCGATCATAGGCTGGGTAACGGCTACGTCGCCGACATCTTTTTACGCGAGATCGATCGCGGCGGGACGGAAAATATCACGACCGCCGATGTCGCCCAATTCGTTGAAACTGAAAGGCAGAGCTATCTTTATCTGATCGACGGAGTCGTTCAATTGAGGAAGCGCGGCGAGGCAGAACCTAGGATGACGCGCTTCAATCATCTATGGCTGGCGACGGGTCTGCGGGGAAGCGAGCCCCCGATCCGAGAGTGGTCGAGTGCCGGCGAACTCGGCCCCGCGGAATTTTTTACGGGCTTCAAGGAGCTGAATGTAAAATCGATAAAAGAGTGGGATTGGGAGAGCGAGGCCCTCAGGCGATTCGGCGTTCCCGGCCTCATGATCCCCTACGCTCTCATCGGAATAGGTCTCGTCCTTCGTGGATTTGGCACGCGACGCGATACCTGGTGGCGGCTACAGGCCATCTGCCTGACCCTTGTAATCAATCACGGGGCAATCGTGGTGGCGGTGCAGCTGCCGCGTGTCGATTTGAGATTTACCTGGGTGGTCGTCTGTCTCATGGCATTGGAAGCGCTTGGGAGCCTTGTCTTGCTGCGTTATGCCACATCTATCTCGTCGGGCCAGCGTCCCGGATTGCGACCGCCATGGCGATTCAACATGGATTTCGGCTAACATAATTCAATAGGCTGGGAGGAGTATCCCACGCGGCGCAGGCCTTGAGTTGCGCGATCTGCCGCGATACAGCAAACACCAAGATGTAACGTTGAGTTCGGGGCTACGATGGGACTGCGCAAATATCTGGTGAAGCGGGCGCTCCAACGATTGTGCATGTACTCAGGCGGCCAGCGTGTCAACGACGCGCTTTGGTACAACGTCCTCAAAGATCACCCGGCGGATATTTTGCTTCACCTTTTCCCAGTTCTAACCGGGGAGATGCGCCAACTTTTTCCGCTGCTGCGCGGACAAATGCAGCACGAAGAGAGGACTCTCAACGACGTCTTACACCACACCAAACTTCTTAAAGAAGGTCTAGGCGAACTGGCAAACCGATTGAAGAATTCGAGCCAACATCCCGAGCTCGCGGGCATTACCGCCATAACAGCTTGGTCATATTTGATTTATGAACATGAAAAATGGATTAGATCGATTGGGTTAAACATTACCGAGAAGGACGAACGGAAGAAAATCGCCTTCGCGTTCCTAACCCGGAAGGATTTCCTGGCACTTTATGGCTCCAACTGATCGTTCTTTGGAGCCTCCCTTTCGGATTTCGTTTTGGGCACAAACTTGATGTGCGGCCGGCGGCGCCGCTCGTCAGCATTATCGAAGTACCGATCTGCCAATTGCCTAGCGCAGGTCGAGATAACCGGTGTCGTTCAAATAATTCAGGTATCTTGTCACCAACACCGAGGTAGCCGTGTTGACGGCAACGCCTTCGTCCTCCAGCTTCCGATGCGTAAACTCATTGGCGATGGCAGGAAACTGCGTAATCATATTCAAGCCGCCACGTCTTATGTAGTCGACATATGTACTCAGATAAGGCGCGAGAGGCGTTAATTGTTCGATGCCCTCTTGCTGCAAAAGCAATGCGGTCCATTCATCGAGTGGCACTCGCTCCACCGTTCGATGCATCACCGTTTCGGCGATGTCCACGATATCCGCAAGGCCGACGGTACGATCACCGATGACATGATAGGTTTGCTGCTCACTGTCCTGGCGCCGGGAAAGTGCGACCATTGTCCGAGCCGAGAAATCCACCGGTGTCATGTAGATCAGGGTGCTCGAGGCCGGCGCCCTGTCCAGTTGGAGCGCGGTCTTGACCGTTCGCCACAAGACGTCGTCCGGGCTGCATTTTCCGGTTTGTTCATCGCCTGTAACGACCCCGAAACGATAGATCGTTACCGAGCAGCCGCGTTCGCGCGCGGCGGCAAAAACATGCTCGCTGACCCACTTCGTCTGCACATATCCGCTTGCACGAGGCGGTTCGTCAGGCGCCCTGTCGAATTCGGTTCTCTCGGACAATTCGGCGGACTCGAAGTTAGCAAATATCGCCGCGGTTGATGCGTAATGGATCGGCGTCCGGCGACCTGTGGCGGCAGCAAACTCAAGCACATGCTTGGCGGACAATACATTGGCGTCTCGTAAGGAGCCGTAATCGGCTATGTGATTGACCTCGGCCGCGAGGTGATAGATGCAGTCGACGCCATCCGCCAGGTCGGCGAACTCGTCCTGGCCGAGGCCAAATTCGGACTTACCAAGATCGCCGGCCACTGCTTTGACACGTTGCCGCAATATCACGTCACTTTCCAATAGATCGTATTTTTTCAGATTCTCGCAAATTCGGTCGATCACGGCCTGCGAATCTTGCGCCCGCACGACGCAAATTATCTCAGCTTTTTCATCCCGCAGAAGCTCTCTGAGGACATACGCGCCCAGGAACCCCGTCGCCCCGGTCAGCAGAATCCTGTGACCGTTGCGGTGGGCGCCGGCGCTTCCACGAAGATAGATCGCGTCAGCGATGTGACAATCATTGATCATCTGCTCTTCAAGATCAGGCGTGAAGAGCGGCTCGCCTTTGTCGTCGGAGCCTGTGCTTGGCCCGCCGCGCATCTTGCGCACCAGATTTTCGGCAAGGTCTGTCAGGGACGAACTGCCAAGGACGCTGCCCATTCCCACAGACAGATCAAGATCGGATTCGACATACTGGACGAGTTCAACGGCCATGAGCGAGTCGATGCCGAGTTCCTTAAACGGCTTTCGAACGTCAAGCGCTGCAGGATCGGCGCTGAGGACTTTGCCCACTCGTTCGACAAGATAGGCGCCCAGTATTTCGCACGCTTCCCGGTAAGTCGCGGCTTTCACCACCGCATCATGGACCTGCTCGTTCTTGCGTCCTCCTGACGTGGAGGAGGAGAACATCTCGAAGATCCTGCTCCTGCCTATCTGCGGAAGAGCGTGAAATATCTTTGGCCAATCGATCTTGGCGACGGCAATCTCGCCCACGTCTCGAGCCAGCACCCGTCGCAAATTGGCGAACACCTCATCCAGCGAGAGCGCCGGCACGCCGATATGGCTAAGAAAGTCGCCGATGCTTTTGTGACGCTCCAGTGTCCCCGCACCTCGAATGGCGCCCCACTCGATCGTAAGCCCGGGCAGACCTTTTTGCCGGCGATATTGGGTGAGCGCATTCAGAAAGGAGTTCCCGGCGTTATAGTTGGCTTGGCGCGGCAGCCCAAGGGTGGCCGAAGAGGACGAGAAGCAGACGAAGTGATCCAGCGCCAGATGACCTGTGGCAACGTGCAAGTTCCACGCGCCGAGAAACTTCGGGTAAAGAGCGCGGTTGAATTGTTCGTCATCAAGTTCGGTGATGAATTTGTCGTTGAGCACCATCGCGCAGTGGAAAATGCCGCGCAAAGGTGTGTTCGGAAGGTCCGCTCGCGCAACTGCGCGGCGGACGTCGTCGCAACTGGTGACGTCGCCGCGAACATCGAGAATCTCCGCTCCGGCACTTCGCAGCTCTTCGAGCGCCCGCAAAGCGGCTTCGTCCGGCGGGCCGCTCCGGCTCAATAGCGCGAAATGACGCGCACCCGATCGATACATCCAGCGCACGAGTTCCAGGCCGACACCAGATGCGCCGCCGGAAATGAGATAAAAGACGTCAGGCCGGAATATTGCAGTGTCATCCAACTTTGGCCCAAGAGGAATCGCGCTGAGGTCAAAATCGAGGGTGACTTTGCCGACGTGCTTGGCCTGCGAGATCAGTCGCAACGCGTCACCGGCTTGCGTAATCGGAAACGTTTGATGCGGGAGCGCCTTGTAGCGGCCTCGGGCGACCTCTTCGTTGATCTCCCGCAACAACTGCGCGATGAGGGCCGGCCTTTGCAATACTACCTCGTGAAGATCGACCGCGAAATACGAGATATTTTGGCGAAACCAGCCGAGGCCGACCGCGCGGTCGGCATAAATATCGACTTTCCCGATCTCGATCATGCGACCGAACGGGGCCAGCACGGAAAGGCTCTTCGGTATGAAGTCGCCGGCCAGCGAATTAAGCACAGCATCGACGCCGCGGCCGCCAGTGACCGCCATGACTTCGTCAGCAAATCGAAGCGAACGGGAATCCATGACGTGAGTGACGCCGCACTCCTGGACAAACCTTCGCTTCTCGGGCGTTCCTGCGGTCGCGAGGATCTCAAGACCCAGAGCCTTGGCGACCTGGATCGCCGCCTGTCCGACGCCGCCGGCCGCGGAGTGGATGAGCACCCGTTCACCCGGTTGCATTCGGGCAAGGTGAACCAGCGCATAATGAGCGGTCAGGAATACTGAAGGCAACGTCGCCGACCCGGCGAACGTCATGGCCTCCGGTTTGCGGGCAATGAGTGCGCGGTGGGCGATGACGTGAGAGGAAAAGGAAAAAGGCGCGACGCCCCACACGGCGTCGTCAACGCCGATGTCAGTGACCGCATTGCCGACGCGCGTGACTACTCCGGCAAAATCGTCACCGAGCCAGCGAAGGTCTTCCGGATTTCCCGGATACATGCCGAGCACCTTCATGAGATCGCGGAAATTAACTCCCGCCGCCCTCACCTCGACCTCGACCTCGTCGGGGCCTGGCGCCCGGCGTACATCGCCGTTGGCATTGAGCGATAAATTGCTGATGGAGCCGGGTCTGGGAATTTCAAGCCGATACGGAATAACGCTGCCGTCCCGTCTGCGGGCTTCGGTCAGGCGCAGCGGGAGCTCATCCTCCTGGATCTCTAGCAAGCGATGAACATAGCGGCGCCCCGCCCTGTACGCGATCTCGGTTTCCCCATCGGCAAGCGCCATTTCCTCGATCAAGTCCTCGACTTCGCGAACATCGGGCACAGGATCGAGATCGATATGAATGCATGCCGCTTCAGGGAACTCATTGCGCGCCACGCGCAAGAAGCCAACAATCGGCGCAGCCTCCAGTCGAGCGGCTTCTCCTGAATCAAGAACCCTATATGCTCCGCGACTTACGACGAACAGTTTCGGCAAACCCTTTGGCCATCTCCGCGCTGCAGCTCTTAAAAGATGCCTCAGCTGTTGGACGTCCAAATTCTGAGCATTCGCATATCCGGCCGCGTCCTCGCTCAATGCCGTATCGGGATCGTTCAAACGGCAAAAATAGACGATCGCACTGGGAGCACTCTCTTCTTCATAAAATGCATCAAGAATCTCGCCGATCGCTCCCTCGCGGCTAGGATCGGCAAGCAAAACATCATCACCACTGGCGACCGCCCGCTCACCGACGCGCACGGTACGCGTCTGCTGCCCTTTGAGCTGCAACGCACCGGCGAGCGCACCGGCGGCGCCATCGCGATCGGCGAATATCAGAGTTCGATCGCCATCGATCTTATCGCTGCGCTCCAGATCGTTGCCGTCGTTGACACCCTGCTCCGCGGTGACCGCAACGTCCGGCTTACGCGCGATATATATTGCGTGAACGGCATCCTTTTCATCGCTCGAAACGCTCACAAAAGATGTGACCTGCTCAAAACCGCTCTCAACAAGGGATTTGCGCCATTCGGCCGGCGAAAGCAGCGGTGTTTTCTTGCGGGAATCGCGGCCCCGAAATCGCCACCAGCCACCAAGGAGGCCAAACGTATTTTCGAGAACGGCAAGACTACGAGACACCTCGGCAAACATGAGGAGCCCGCCGGGTGCCAGACTTTCCTTGAGGTGCTCAAGCGCCTCCGCGACGGAGCCGGCGGCATGAATGACGTCGTTTGCCAGAACGAGATGAAAGCTCGCGAGCGGAATACCCTGCTCTTTGGGAGAGCGCTCGATGTCGAACGGCTGGTACTTGATGAACGGGAATTCGGCAAATTTTTGCCGTGCCGGGATCAGAAATGACGCTCCCAAATCGGTAAACGTGTATTCGGTTTGGTGAACCGGAAGAGCTGGCAGGATCGCCCGGGTTAGAGATCCTGTGCCTCCTCCCACTTCCAGAATGCGGATCGGGCATCGTTCGGGAAAAGACTTGATCGCAGCCTCGATAGCCTCCTTGATCAATTCATTCGTGGCGTTCATGCCGGCGTCATGCTTATAAGACGTGTCGATAAGCTCGCTCGAGCCGCCCGAAAATATGACGTCGACCGGATCAACAACTCCGCAAAGGATGTCCGCCAACTTGGGGCCGGTGGCGGCCAGCAGAATCGTCTCCGACTCCAAAGCGGGAAAGGTTCGCCTCAGTGTATGTAAAGCGTCCTCGACGTCTGTGCCGAGCCAGGCGTGATTGACCCGCCAGTGTTCCTCGCCAATGGCCGAGATTGCGCCCGTGTAATGAGCGAGTGCATCGAGCTGAACCTGCACCAGGCCCCTATAGCGCTCGACCGCGCCAAGGTTTCGCACGGCCTGATCGAGATCAAACTCGGAGCCAGCCTCCGGCTTCCACCCTAAGCGCCGATAAGCGTCAGCTATATAGAGGCAGGTAAGCCGCTCAATCTGAGGAACGAACGCCGGCAGAAACTCCTCGATGCGGTATTTCCGATTGACCTCCGGACACCGTTCACGAGCGGCCTCGATGATGTGCTCCGGCTGCAGAAGTATCGGCGCTTCGCCGGCCCGACTGCCCCACAAATGTCCCGGATTCCAGCGGAATTGAAACAACGAGATCGCGGACTTGTCGACCGCGCGGCGTTGTCTGAACTTTTCGGCGTGGAAGCCGCGAATTTCGGCAATCGGCTTCCCGTCCTTCCCGAAGACGGAAATATCCGCGGTGATGGTATCGTCCTGATAGTCCGCGTTTGCGACCCGAGCATAAAAGGTCTCTGGCGCGACGAAGCCGTATAGCTGAATTCGTTTGATCGACGCCGGAAGAAACAGGTTCTTGTCATCGCCGGCGGTTTCCGGCGGGATTAATCCTATGCATGCCTGGAAGCACGCGTCGAGCAGTGCCGGATGGAAGCATGCATCGGCAAGCGATGAGACGATCGGATCTGGCGCGGCGATCTCGGCAATCGCCTGATCTGCCGATTTCCAGAGCCGTCGAATGTTTCGAAAGCAATCGCCGAACTGGTAACCAATACTGCCGAGAGCCTGATAAAGCTCGTCGTGCCCAATCTGATCGGGACGCTGACATTGAAACGGGGGAATAGATATCGGCTCCGGCGCAACCGCCGGATTCTTGGTGAGCCGCCCGGACGCGTGTCGTTCCCACTTTTTTCGGTCTTCGCCGGCGCTATATATCGCGAATGAACCATCTTCTTCATCGAATAGGGTCTGCAGAAAAGGCACGTTTTCGGCGGAAATGAAGAGAGCCTTCTCGATCTTGAGGTTTTCAACGACATGCGAGCCGTCGGGATGAAGATGGCGAACCAGACCGAGAGCCATTTCGGCGAAACCGGCGGCCGGAAACACAATGCTGTTCCACAGCCGATGATCCTGAAGGTATTTGAACCGGTGGGGATGGGGCTGCGATTCCCACGTTGGCATGGCGCCGGCAATCGATATCCCCAAAAGCGGCGTCACCTCGGATTCGAAGCGAGAGCTTTTTGATTCGATCGATTCAGCCCAATATGTTTTTCGATTCCATGGATAAGCGGGAAGCGGCACATAGCGGCCGCTGGCCTGGTTGATCGTCGCCCAGTCCAGCGGGACTCCGGCGACGTGAAGCCGCCCAACGCCGGTGAGCAATTCCAACGACTCATCCGTCTCACGGCGCAGCGAATTTACAACGACCACCGGGGAGCGTGTCGCGGCGAGCGTTTCCTTGATGCTGCTTTCCAGCGTGGGATGGGGACCGATCTCTACAAATGCGTGGGCCGTTTCACTGGAACTATTTCGGATGGCCTCTGCGAAACGGACCACCTGGCGTACGTTCGACCACCAGTATTCGGCTCCCATCTCCGAGCCGTCCACTGCCGCTCCGGTGACCGTTGAGACCAGTGGGATCTTTCCGGCCCGTGGGCGAATATCCGACAAGCTGTCTCGAAGTTCGTCCCGGATCGAGTCCATCTGGCAGGTGTGGAAGGCATAATTGATCGGCAAACGGCGGACGAATGCGCCTTCGATCTCCAGATGATGAAGTACCGAATTGAGAGTCTCGACGTCACCCGCAAGAGTCACGAGCGAGGGGCTGTTGATAGCCGCAATCTCCAGCTTCGGCCCCACCTCGGCGACGATCGCATTGGCTTTGTCAGTCGGTATTCCGACGGCAGCCATCCCACCGTGACCGGCGGTTTGATGCTGGAGACGACTGCGATGAAGGATCACTTTCACCGCATCTTCGAAGGTCAGAATACCGGCCGTCAGCGCTGCCGCAACCTCGCCGACGCTGTGACCGACGACCTGTTGGGGTGAAACGCCCCACGATTGCCACAGCCGGGTCAAAGCGACTTGGAGCGCAAAAATCGCGGGTTGAGCAATATCCGTCCGGTCTATCCTTGAACTCTCCTTGTCGCGCAGGAGTTCGCTCCGCAGCGACCAGCCGGCGAGTTTTTCAAGCGCGGCATCGATCTCGTCGATCGTGGTCCGGAAAATTGGCTCGCGCTGCAACAGTTGGCGTCCCATCCCCCACCACTGACCGCCTTGTCCGGAATAAACGAATGTCAGCCGCGGCGGCGGTTCCGTTGCCAAGCCGGCGGCGATGCCCGCATCGGAATTCGAAGCCGTCAGCCAAGTGTCAATTCGTTGCCGTAATTCTTCCGCGTCACGGCCGACAACGGCCAGCCGGTGAGAATGATGATCTCGTCGTTCGCCGGCGCTGTAGCAAACATCCCGAAGAGAAAGATTGTCATTCGTCAGATAACGGCGAAATCTTTCAGCCGACCTGCGAAGCGCAAATTCATCTCGCGCCGACAGTGGCAGCACCGCTGGCCGGTCCGCAAGATAAGCGCTGCGAGCCGGTTCGGCTCCGCGGACTGGAGCGGCTTCGAGCACGGCGTGCGCGTTTGTGCCGCCGAAGCCGAACGAGTTAACGCCGACGATTGGCGCAAAACCATCGATCGCGAGGGGTTCCGCTTGTGTGACCACCCGCAGGTTCAGCTCACCAAAGGGAATTGCCGGGTTTGGTTTTTCGAAATTCCTGTTAGGTGGTATCACCCCGCGGTCAACGACCAGCGCGGCTTTGATGAGGCCGGCGATACCGGCGCCCGCCTCCAGGTGGCCGATATTTGTTTTTACCGACCCAATTCGCAACGGCGCGGTTTGCAACCGTTCTTTGGAAAGCTTGTTGCCGATGGCAATGGCTTCAATGGGATCGCCGACAGGCGTGCCGGTGCCGTGCGCCTCCACGTACGCGATGTCCGCAGGCGCGACCCCGGCCTTTGCATAAACCTCTTGCAGCAGCGCCTCTTGCGCGGCTTGGCCGGGCACCGTCAGTGCCGTGGTATGGCCGTCCTGATTCATCGCCGTGGAACGAATGACGGCGTAGATGCGATCCTGATTTTCCATTGCCCGGGAAAGGCGCTTGATAACGACTATTCCCGCGCCTTCGCCGCGCACAAACCCATTGGCGCGAGAATCGAATGCATAGCACTCGCCATCCGGCGACAACATGCTCGCCATCGAAAACACAATCGTGCCGCTCGGAGAGAGAATGAGATTGACGCCTCCGACCAGCGCCATATCGGACTGGCCCGACCGGATACTCTCACAAGCAAGATGCAACGCCGCAAGGGATGACGAGCAGGCCGTGTCTGTTGCCAGGCTCGGCCCCCTTAGATCGAGGCAATACGAAAGTCGGTTGGCGGCGATGCTAAGCGCCATCCCAGGGGCCGAGTGAAGATCGACGGTGTAACTGTCCCTGCTGCGAATGGCTCCATAATCGAAACTGGATATTCCGACGAAGACGCCCGTCCTTGAGCCTCGCAACGTACGCGGAGCAATCCCGGCATCCTCGAGGGCTTCCCAAGCAAGCTCGAGCAACAGCCTCTGTTGCGGATCCATATGATTTGCTTCGCGGGGAGAAATCCCAAAAAAGCTCGCGTCAAATTGGTCGACCTGATCCAGATAGCCCGCTCGCGTGACGATCTGTTTGCCCGGTATCGATCGCTGAGAGAATCGCGCCGCGTTCCAGCGGTCCGACGGCAGATCGCGTATTCCTGTTTTGCCTTCAATCAAGAGGGACCAGAAGGATGCCGCGTCGCTCACTCCGCCTGGAAAGCGGCAGCCAATTCCGACGATTGCAAGCGGCTCGATTTGCATTTACCTGGCGCCCTGCTTGAGATTTGCCGTTACTGCCAATCCAGCGGACGCAGCATCGCACGAAGCCGCCGCGCGCTCTTTGCGAGTGAGCGGCCTTTGGCAGACTTCGCTTCTAAGTGCCGATATTGGTGGTGGTTTCAGCTTTAGATACTTGCCCCGCGTCCCATTTCGAGGCTTACGTTCGGCCGCACACTGCGTCAAGAGCTTATGGCAGAACATTCGCCAAGCTGCGCGCATTGCCGCAGTGACGATAGCCGCATCGTGCTGTCCTTGGTTTCATTGGCCTGTCGGCCCGCGAGGCGTCAGGCGATGCCGACAAGAGACGTAAAGCAAGAAACGTTAAGCACGACATGGCCTTCTTTGCAGTGCCGAAGTAGAATGCCAGTCGGCCGGGCGCCGGGGTGCGTGGACGGGGCGGTCCACTCTGTCGATTCCGTCGGTTTCAGGGGCTGGTTGATGTTTTCTTTGTCGTTTGTTGCGGCAATGTCGTTGGCTGCGGTAACGCTCACCTCATTGGCCGCAATGTTACGTTTTGTGATGTTTTATTGTGCAAATCAGCAAGTGACAGAAGAAGTGGCGGCAAAGCCCGACGTGGCGGTCGTTCTATCTCTGCGCGGAGTTGACCCCTCATTGGAGAGTTGCCTCACAGCGCTGCTCGCCCAAAACTACGATCGCTATTCGGTCTTCATCGTCATTGATAACGGAGCGGATCCGGCACGTTCCGTCGTAGAGAGCGTCTTGGCACGTTCGCGGTCCAAAGTTGAAGTCAAGATCGACTTCCTTCGCGACCCAGGCGTCACGCGGAGCCTCAAGGTCAGCGCTCTGCTTCAGGCGATTGCCCAACTGCGCGATGATGTAGAAATTGTCGCGCTCCTGGATTCGGATGCCATCCCAACGGCCGACTGGCTTGGTCGACTGGTAGCGCCGATGGCCGATCCCAAAGTCGGTGCCGTAAGTGGGTTGCGCTGGTATTTGCCACAGGAAGAGTCGTGGGGCAGCCTAATTAGATACGCCTACAATGCGATTTCTTGTTTGGCGGCATACGCCTTGAATGTCCCGTGGGCGGGATCGCTTGCATTCCGTCGCCGCGATCTGGAACGCTGCAATTTGTTGAGACTTTGGGCTCGATCCTTCTCCGACGATGCAAGCACGTGCCGCCCGTTGCGCGCGATTGGTCAGCGTCTGGCGTTCGTCAATTCCGGCATCTTACCCAGTACGGAGTCGGCCGATCTGGGGGGTGCCTACCGTCAAATCGTGCGCCATATGCTGTGTATGCGCCTGTGCCACTCAAGCTGGCCCTTGATTGTTCTTCTCGCGCTCGGAAATCTCATTGTCATTCTGTTGTGCTTTTTGCTGCTCGTCAGCACATCGACGATTTGGCAATGGAAGCTCGCCATCGCCATCCTGCTTTGCTTCTATTGGGCCGGCATGTACGCCGCGCTTGTTGTCATAGACCGAACCGTTGCCGCAGGCTCGCCAACCAGGCGCCCGGCATTGCTCAATGTTCGGCGCATTCTGGCTTTGGCGCTCATTGTGCTCGTTATGGCCCGTGCTGCGATAGCAGCCATGTTCACACGCTCGATCGAGTGGCGGGGCATTCGCTATGTCGTGGATGGAGGAGGCGGCGTTCACATGCTCGTCTATCGGCCGTTTGCGAGTCCGGTCGACACCGCGAGCACGCATTCGATCCTGTAGACGCCGCCAGGATGAGGACGGCGGCGGATGACGCGAAAACGTCGCGCCTTTTTCCGCAAGGGTGAAATGGCCCACAGAGACCGGACTGGCTGGCTGACGACGCAGTCCATCCCGAACCAGTCTCCACCCCGAATTCACTGCTAACAGGGAAAAATACAGGGAAATTTGCCAAAACCGCGCCATTGGGCATCCGCGTCGCCTGAGATCTCTCGGTACTTCGGGCCTTTTCGGTGAAATTCCCTGAGGAGTCGAACAGGGAATTTTGTCACCGAGAACAGGGAAATTGTGGTTACGAACAGGGAAGGCCCTTTGATTTAAGTGCCCCCTCTCCCGCCGATAATTGCGTAGGCCCTATCTTCGGAGACGGCTTGGAATTAGGCCTTACCGCATGCACCCGAAATGTCCGCTTTCCTTACGAAAGCGGCCATGGCGCAGACACCGGCCGATGTCGGCAAAGTGCCAATAGCGACCTATGGCGCGCAGCAAAGTAAGGCATGCGGATCGGTCAGAGGCCTCAAATATCGAGCGGAAACGGCACGCGTCCGCAATAGTCCAGGGCCTGCGGTCAGAAAAGATTGTACAGCTTCGCCAGCGGCAGCCGCTCGGCGGGCTTGCAGATCATATCCGCTCCGTCGGCGGTGACGCGATAAGTCTTTGGATCGACCTTGATCGCCGGCAAGGCGTCGTTGAATTTCATATCTGCCTTACTCAGGCCGCGGCACTTCTTGACTGGCTCGATGCGCTTGGTGAGGCCGTAGTTTTGTACAATTCCCTGGCTCACCGAAGCCTCACTGACGAACAGGACCGAGCTCGGACCGACGGCCCGCCCTGTGCTCGCGAACATCGGCCGCATCACCAGCGGCTGCGGCGTCGGTATGGAAGCATTGGCGTCGCCGATCTGTGCGAAAGCGATGAAGCCGCTCTTCAACACGATCTCGGGGCGAGCCCCGAACATAGCTGGCTTCCATAGGACGAGATCGGCGAGTTTTCCCTTGGTTACCGATCCGAGCAGATGCGACATGCCGTGCGCGATGGCGGCGTTGATGGTGTATTTCGCCACGTAGCGCTTGACACGGAAGTTGTCATTGCCGGCCGCGTCCTCAGGCAGCTTGCCACGCTGGCGCTTCATCTGGTCGGCGATTTGCCACGTGCGCGTTATCACTTCCCCGGCGCGGCCCATGGCCTGACTGTCGGAGGTCATCATGCTGATGGCTCCGATATCGTGCAGCATGCCTTCTGCCATGATGGTTTCGGCGCGGATGCGGCTCTTGGCGAAGGCCACGTCCTCAGGAATTTTCTTATCGAGGTGGTGGCACACCATGAGCATGTCGAGATGCTCGGCGACCGTGTTCACCGTGTAAGGATTGGTAGGACTCGTTGAGCTCGGCAAGATATTGGGTTCCGAACAGACCCGCATCAAATCCGGAGCATGCCCGCCGCCCGCGCCCTCGCTGTGATAGGTGTGAATGGTGCGTCCGGCAAACGCCGCAATTGAGTCCTCCACGGTACAGGATTCATTGATAGTGTCGGTGTGTATCGTCACCTGCACGTCGTGATCGTCCGCCATCGCCAGACAGGTGTCGATCGCAGTCGGCGTCGTTCCCCAGTCCTCGTGAAGCTTGAGGCCGCCAGCACCGGCAAGTATCTGCTCACGTAAGCCATCCGGCTTCGACGAGTTGCCGCGGCCGGTAAACACAAAGTTGACCGGGATCGAGTCCGTGGCCTGCATCATGAGACGAAGATAATTTGGATTGGGCGTGCAGGTGGTGGCGAGCGAGCCGGTGGCCGGCCCGGTGCCGCCGCCGACTAACGTCGTGATGCCGCTCGCAATGGCGCTGTAGGGCTGCGGTGGGCAAATGTAGTGGAAGTGTGTGTCGATCCCCGCGGCGGTCAGTATCAGGCCTTCGCCGGCGATGACCTCGGTATTGACGCCGATAATGAGATCCGGATCGACGCCCGCCATGACGTCCGGATTGCCGGCCTTACCGACGCCCGCAATACGGCCGTCTTTGATGCCAACATCGGCTTTCACGATGCCGGTATAGTCAACGACGAGCGCATTGGTGATCACGCAGTCGAGCGCTATCGTGGAATCGACCCCGGACATCTGACCCATGCCGTCGCGGATGACTTTGCCGGCGCCGAAGACGCATTCATCGCCGTAGATCGTGAAGTCCTTCTCGACCTCGAGCGTCAGGCTGGTATCGCCAAGCTGAACCTTGTCGCCTGCCGTAGGGCCAAACAGGGCCGCGTAGTCGCGGCGCTTGATTTCAAAAGACATTGGGGAGCCCTCAATCCTGATTGGCGAAGTCGCGCGATTTCACGCGCGTCAGTGTCGCCAATCTGTTGCTCGCACCGACGCTGCCATCGGCCAGATTGTTGCCGCCGCGGATGACCTTGTTGCCGGCGATCTCGACAAGCGTCACCGTTTTGGTCTCGCCGGGCTCGAAGCGGATGGCAGTGCCCGCCGGGATATCGAGACGCTTGCCGTAGGCCTTTTCGCGATCGAACTTCAGCCGCGGATTGGTTTCCACGAAATGGAAATGGCTGCCGACCTGGATCGGCCGCGCATCGGTATTGGATACGGTGATTGTAACGGTTGGCCGGCCGTCATTGAGCTTGAGTGAGCTGTCAGGGGTCACAACCTTGCCCGCGGAAGCTTCGCCGTCGCCACCAAACAGAGTGGCGTGAGGCACCGGCAGGAAGCTGCCATGCAAAGCGAGCTTCAAGTCTCCGGCCGCCTGCGAGATAGGATTACGCACGACAACGAGCTTTGTGCCGTCGGGAAACGTCCCCTCGATATGAACCTCACCAATCACGTCCGGCACGCCAGGCAGCACCTCGCGGCGGCCCAATAGCTTCGCGCCCATGTCCATCAACTCGGGAACTGTGTGCTTGCCGTCGCGTATCAGTTCGAGCAGCACGGTCGAGATCAGGGCGACTGCTTCGGGGTTGTTGAGGCGAAGTCCCCGTGCCAGGCGACGTTGCGCAAGGAGGCCGGCGGCGACAAGCGTAAGCTTGTCCACCTCGTGAGGTACGAGATGCATTGAAACTCTCCGCTAGAAACCCGGCGGAAGAATCATGGCACATGGGCTGGTATGATAAAATAGAAAAATTATCATACTAGGCGCAGCAAGACAGGAAGACTGGGGAGGCGGCGGCGGTCGGGCGAGACTCGCTGGCGTTCAATGCCGGTGCGATTGCTGGCCGTGGCCATCGTCAGCCTTTTTGGCGTTGGATGTTGCCGGCCTGTCGATTGGCACGGTGACGATTCTGCCGTGCCGAACGCCTCTTTCCGCGATCACGTGATCGGCCAATCCCTGTATCGCGGAAGTGCGGCCTTTGAGGATGTTGACCTCAATGCAGGTTTCCTCGTCGACGTGGATATGCAGCGTTCCCAGCGACAAATCGTGATGCCTATGAAGGGCTTGAGTGAGCTTTTTCGCAAGGGCGCGCGTCCCATGATTAAAGGCATAGACCAGCGCCGCTACACAATACCGCGTCTCGCCGAGATCCTCGGCAGCCTGTCGCAGGCCGGCGCGGGCGAGGTCACGGATAGCTTCCGACCGGTTCTGGTAGCCGCGCGCTTGCATTATCTGGTCGAGTTCAGCCTTGAGTTCCTCGTCGATAGTAATCGTCATCCTAAACATGAGACGCCTTTTGATTGCGAGCATGAGTCAAAAGCAGACAAGATGCCGGTTGAGCGACGCGATATGATGTTTTAGCGGATACAGCATACGCAATGTTCACGTTTTCGCCAATTCGGCAAAACCATTTTTCCAATTCAGACACTAATACGCCTCGAGGTGCGTCTTATTCTGGCTTCCTCAACGCTTTTGGAAGGCCGGAGAAAGACTGATGCACGGACAAGTCGAGACGACGAGAATCGCGGTGGAGCAGCGCCTGCGCCATGAGATCGCGGCCGTAACCCTCTTGCTCGTTCACGAACGAATCCTCGGCTACAGCGGCCATGTCAGCGCACGGCTGCCGGATCGCAACGCCATCCTTATTCAGCCGATCCACCAGAGTCGTGCCGGATTGCGTCCAGACCACCTTCTCGCCTGCGATATGGACGGCCGAATGATCGACGGGCCGAAGGGGGAACGGCCCCCCTCGGAAATCTTCATACATACCGAAATCTATAAGGCTCGCCCGGACATAAACGCCATCGCGCACTATCATCACGACTTGACGACTACGTTTAGCTTCGTCGAGGGGGTGCAGCTTCGGCCAATAAAGAATCACGCCGTGCGGTGGGCGAGCGGCATCCCCATCCATCCCGATCCCGACCATGTAAACACGGCTGAGCAAGGACGAGCGCTTGCCAAGACACTTGGACAGAACCACGCGCTCATCATCCGCGCCCATGGCGAGGTTGTTGTCGCCGAAACGCTGCCGTCGCTGCTCATGGATTGCGTTCATTTCACCGAGAACGCGGAAGCCCTTTACCACGCCTCACTTCTCGGCCGGGCAGTCCCGTTGAACGCCGACGAGTTGAGCCGCTTCAGTCGGTCGCTCCAGCGGCCCAAGCACGCAATCAAACTATGGGCCTATTACGTGGGTCGCGCACTTGCCGATGGCATTATTCCAAAGGCTTGGTCTCAACATTTGGGGGTCGAGGGCTCCAACAGCTGATGCAATATTGAGCAGCGGTGCCTGATCGAGCCTTGTCTCGTCGAGATAGCATGCTGAGCCGATCAAGGCGCCTTGGAAAGATGCCTGACAACATTCTCGTCAAGAACGGAGGAAGATTTGAGCAACATCAGTGACGCAATTCCGCAGAACGATCTGCGTGAGTTCATCGCCGCGGTGCAGAAGCGTGGCGAGCTCGCGGTCGTGAACGGCGCGCATTGGGACAAAGAGGTCGGCGCGGTCACCGAGGTACTGTACCGGCAGAAAGTCGAGAAGGCGCCGATGGTACTCTTTGACGAGATACTGGGCTATCCGAAAGGCTACCGCTGCGAATACGGAATCTTTGGCTCACCGTTCCGGCTTGGGCTTGTGCTCGGCATGGACGAGAAGCTCGCGGACGACCGGCTCGCGCAGCTCCACCACTTTCGGAAGCATGTGAAAAAGGGCTTCAAGCAGATCAAACCCAACACAGTGACCGACGGGCCGATTCTGGAGAATGTCATCCGCGATAACGCCGTCGATATTCTTAGCCTGCCGGCGCCGCTGCATCACGAGTTAGATGGCGGCCGCTATATCGGCACCGGTTGCG
>DATJTL010000071.1:0-8130 GCA_035503415.1 Xanthobacteraceae bacterium | reverse complement strand
GGGCTGATGCAGAACGTCACCCGCTTCATGCTGCGCTGCGCGGTCGAGGCCTGGCGCGGCGCGGCGCCGGAAACGCCGCCGCTCTATTGGCATCGCGGCCGCCGCTCGCTGGTGCGGCACGGCGTGCCGGCGCGGTGAGCGGTGGGTGGCGGCGGCCGGCCGCACCATGCTGCGCGAGCGCATCATCGAGCAATACGGCGGGGAATGCCGCATTCGCCAGGTGCGGCGCACGCCGCGCTTCGGCGCTTCGCTCTTCGTCGTCGATGTGCCCGAGGGCGCCAAGGTGACGCGCATCCTCGGCGCCATCGGCGCCGAGGGGCAGCTCACCGAGCAATCCGGCATGGACCTGCTCCATCCCGAGCGGCTCGTCTTTCTCTATGAGCGGCTGATGCTGATCGCCTTTGCGCTCGTGCCCGAGCCGCGCGCCGCCTTGCTGCTCGGTCTCGGCGGCGGCGCCATGCTGCGCCATCTCCGAGCCTATCTGCCGGATTGCGCCGTCACCGTGGTCGAGCGCGACAAAACCGTGATCGACCTGGCGCGGCGCTTCTTTTACCTCGCGGCACCGGTGGTCGAGGCCGATGCGCAAGAGGTGGTGACCGATCACCGAGGGCGCTACGACGTCATCCTCGCCGATCTCTACGACGGCCGCGGCATCAGCAGCATCGAGCCGGGCTTCTGGCAGGATTGCGCGCGGGCGCTGACGCCGGGCGGCTGCCTTGCCGCCAATTGGGCGGCTTTCGTCGACGATAGCGTGGCGCGCGCCGAAGCCGAGGCGATCGCCGCCGCCATCGGCCGCTCCTGCTTTCTGGGGCCGCGCGCGCTCAGCGAGAATGTGGTGCAGCTCGCGCCGCGCGATGCGGCCACCCGCATCGAATCGCTGGCGCCGCGCTGGCGCCGCTTCGCGCTCGCGCACCACCTGCCGCGCGAGGACCGCGAAGCGCTGAAGCGCTGCACGCTCGCCGGCGGGTTTCCAGCGAAATAGCGCCGACGCTCGGGGAGCAGACTACGCCACTGGTGTACACCTCTGACATAAATTTTGTTGGGGGAGCGCCGGAGACGCGCTGCGATATCGAAGGCCAAGACGTGAGTGCGAGAGGGTAGTGCGGTGCATTTTAATGGATCGAGGGGAAATCGTCGCGATATCGGTTGGGACAGACCCCTTAAGGCCGGCGTGAACGCAGGACGCACCGCAGAGACAAGTCGGTCTTCGACCGATATTTGACGACATATACATGGACTGCTTGGCCGCGCTCGACCGCGTATTGCGCCTCTATCGCCCCCGCAACCAGTAGCAAAACCGTTTTTCGTACCGTAACAATGTTCAAGTCAAAGGAGGTATCGAACGACGGAAGGCGAGCGACTTGGCGCCACAGAGCGGGCGCGGTTCTTTCATCTATCGAAATCAGGTTCTCGCCGTGCGGTCCTGCAGTTTCAGTTATGATCTTTGCTGGTAGTGGATCTTCTGCGGGGAGCGCTAGCGGCGCGGCCGACAAGGAAAGCTCGTTCGCATAGATACCCCCCGAATTGAAGTCCCAGCGATATACGGTCTTCAGATGGCCGTCGCTGGCAATGTCCACGCTTGCTATATCAAGAGATGACGGGAACACGTCGGGTCCGACGGCCCGTCTCTGCCAACGCACTTCCAATTCCGACGATAACAGGAGCTCGCCAACGATATTGAAATTATGGACCGTGTTGTCGCTCACAACGTGGCCCCGGTTCAGAGAATCGAGGATCGGCCGGCAGATGGTCGGATCCGCGCCTGAGACGAGTCTGTAAAAATTCTCGGGACGTATTCCTTGTCGCAGGGGCGATCTCGGTTTTTCGGCGGCGCGACAAAGCGATGCGCTTGCCACGCCCAACACGAAAACCGTTACGATCCATCGCGGCAGGCACGAGAACGCCTCTTTGATGATCCGGAGCATCAGCTCATCCCTCGTCCGCGTAACGGAAACGACAAGCGAGCATCGTCAGACTCCTCGTTGAAGCTGCTAATCAATCGGCGGCTTGGGCTGCTTCTTATAGAAATCGGCGTACTGCCGCTTCCATTCCTCGCGAACCTCCAGGTTTCCCGCATGGATTCTTTTCACGACATCGTTGACGAGCGCAGCGAAGCCGGGAATCTGAAGATTGCGTGGAATATAGGGAGGTGCGGTAAACGCGAGCCTCGTCATCTGGTCCAGCGTGCAACAGCGGGCACCGTAGGCGTCGGCGGCAACCAGGAAGCGTGGGTCCGAAATCAGGGCCTGAACGTCTTCTTCCGTGTAGGCAAAGCGCCAGCCCGGAGGACGTCCTTTGTCGTTCTGCTTTCCCATGGCAAATGCCTCCGATCAACCGAGGTGAAGCCTGCCGACTTCGCGCGTGATCCCTGCATCGGTTAAGCGGAACGAGGGATCGTACCTTAGCTGGCGCAACAGAAGCATGGGCTCACCACTCGCCCGCATATCGGAAACTGCAAACAGGTCTTACCAAGATACCGCTCTCTTCGGGCACTGCTTGCGGTTCGAAGATCGCAAGCCCGCCGCCAAACCAGCCGATCAAATAGAAGCGGCCTCGAAAGAAAAAAGAATCGTAGAGGCGGCCCTCGCCGGAGCTACTTCGAAAGTCATCGGAGACTGTCGGGTCGCGGTCGTCGAAGAAAATGTACCAATAGCCATAAACGGGGTGAGGCGGGCCTGACTTGGATTTGTCGAACCGGATCGGATGATCATAGCGATAGACCCGATCAGGCCGGCCGGCATTGTCAAAATCGAGATGCGTGATCTCGAGCCGAACCATGCCCTTGTCGATCAACTGGAGGATGTCGGGCAACTTTTGCTGCCACCTGCTTTCAGCTGTAGCGGCATCGAGCGATCCGTATGGATCCATGGCCCAGAGATAGAGCTTTTTGATGACGCTCAGATTTTCGCGCGCATCCACCGCATTCCAGCGGGGTTTGGCAAAGCTCTTGAGCTTCGGATTGAGCGGCCATTCGTAAGTCTGGCTTGTCAGATCAGGGAACGACCGAAGGTTCTTGTCATAGGCACGGCAGAGATCGAACCGCTTGCCGGATACGAGCTGAAAGCTGCCGGCCAGAGCGGAGGCTGAGCACTGCGCCGAAAGCACGACAGCCAGCAGCATGGCGAGCGCAGCGTCAGGCCAAGCGATGACACGCAGGCGCGCGAAACCATTGGAGTCCTGGCGACGCCCCCGCTTCGGCCGGGTGGCTGATCGAGTATGCACCTTGGCTGCTCCAGCCCACATCGCCTCTCGTTCTCCTGCGATCGCTTTGCCCGCGAAAAGCGGGCATCCAGGGCGGTCGCTCCTGGGTTCCGGCTCTCCGCTTCGCTCCGGTCGGAACGGCGAAGAAATGGTGAAATCCGAGGTTACGGGATTGCAGGGAAGAAATGGTCGCCGCATTCGGAGGGACGGCTCTCACACACCGAAACATTGCAGCGGGAAAAGATGGATGTCCAGAATCAATGCGACGTACATGCCGCGTATTGTATCGACTCAAGCAGCGACTTTTCCCGCTTCATCCACCCGCACGTGGTCTATGCTCGTGCGATGATGCTAGCGTGGCGTGCGGCGCTCCGGGCGTTGCTGATTCTGGTGATCGCGGGTGGGCTTTCGGCATTCGCCGTCGCCGGTGCGCGGGCCAATGAAGAGCGGCTGTCGCTCGCGGGGCTTGCGGTGACGGTCTGGCAGCCTGACGCAGCAATGAGTGATGCGCGGCCGACCATCATCTTTTCGCATGGCTTTCACGGCTGCGATACGCAAGCGCGGTTTCTCGCCACGGCGCTGGCGGGGGCAGGCTATCTCGTCTTCGCGCCGCAGCATCGCGATGCCACTTGCGATGGCGGCGGCGGGCGGCTGAGCGATCCGCCGGAGGAGCCGTTCGTGAAGCCGGATCTGTGGAGCGAGGCCGCCTATCGCGATCGCGCCGAGGACATAAAGCGGTTGATCGCGGCGTTGAAGCGCGACGATGCCTGGCGGCAGCGGATCGACTGGGGGCGTCTCGGGCTCGCCGGCCATTCGCTTGGTGGCTATACCGTGCTTGGACTCGCCGGCGCCTGGCCGCAATGGAAGCTTCCCGGGATCAAGGCGGTGCTCGCGCTCTCGCCTTATATCGAGCCCTATCTCGCGGCGCACAGCTTGAGCGGACTCTCCGTGCCGGTCATGTATCAAGGCGGCACGCTCGATATCGGCATCACGCCGACAGTGAGCCGCGCCGGCGGTGGCTATGAGAGTTCGCCGGCGCCCAAATACTTTGTCGAGTTCCGCGGCGCCGGGCATCTCGCCTGGACCGATCTCGGCCCTGCCGCCGCCCATGCGGCGATCATCGCGTATAGCCGCGCTTTCTTCGATCACTACCTCAAGGGCGAGCCTGCCGCGGCGTTGTTGACGCAGTCCGGGGCTGAGGTGGCGCAGTTGCGGTTTGAGGGTGGGCAGTAGGGACGTTGTCAGTTGTCAGTTGTCAGTTGTCAGTTTTCAGTTGTCAGTTCTCAGCGTAGGTGGCGGCGTGTGTGCGGGCGGTACCCCCCTCCCTTCCCTCCCCCTCAAGGGGGGAGGGGTTTTTAACTTAGGGATGAGAGATGAAAACTGATAACTGACAACCGATCACTGACAACTAACTCACCACTGAAACCTTCACCGCCCCGTAAACCGCGCCGGGCGCTTTTCGACGAAATGCGCGACGCCTTCTTTGAAGTCGGCGGTGTGGAAGCTGGCGCGCATTTCTTCGGTGGCGAGGGTGAGGGCGTCGTCGAGGCCGCTCAGCATGGCGTCCCAGAACTGGCGCTTCATGACGGCGAGCGAGCGCGGCGAGACCGCGTTGGCGAGCTCGGCGGCGTAGTCGAGGACCTGCGGCATGAACTCGGCTTGCGGGAAGACGCGGTTGACGAGGCCGAACTGCTCCGCCTCCGGCGCCGACACGCGGCGCGCCGAGAACAGCAGATCGGCAGCGCGGCCGGGGCCGACGAGGCGCGGCAAGAGCCAGGCGAGACCGTATTCGGCGATGAGGCCGCGGCGCGCGAAGGAGGTGGTGAAGATCGCCTCGCTGCCGGCAAAGCGCATGTCGCAATAACAGGCGAAAACGAAGCCCAGCCCCGCCGCCGGGCCGTTGATGGCGCCGATGATCGGCTTGGGAATGGCGGGAAAATAGCTGTAATGGTGCTGGAAATCGGCGCGCAGCGGCCGGCCGACATCGAGCGGCTTCGGCGCCTCGCGCGGGATGGTGGCGCCGCCCGAGCCGGCGGCGCCGGAGAGCCGCTCCATATCGGCGCCGGCGCAGAAGCCGCGGCCGGCGCCGGTGAGGATGATGACGCGCACCGCCTCGTCGCGCGCCGCCTGCTCCATCGCCTGGCGCAGACCGCTCTCCATCTCGGCGTTGAAGGCGTTGAGCCGGTCGGGGCGGTTCAAGGTGACGGTGGCGATGCGCTCTTTCACCGCGTAGAGCACAGCGGGCTCGGCCATGGCTTTCCTCCGGCGATTCTGCTTCTCTCGCGCCAGCATAGCCGAGGAAAATTCTTTGTGGCACCCCAAGACGTTCTCACCCCTCCTGTGCACGAGCGCGAGCGGCGCTGGAGCCTGGCGGCGGCGATTGCGTCGGTGGCGACCTTCGGCATCGGCATCGGCTTTTCGGCGCCGCTGTTCTCGCTGACGCTCGAAGCGCGCGGCACCGAGGCGAGCCTCACCGGGTTCAATGCCGCGGCGGGATATCTGGGTGTGGTGCTGGGGCCGCTCTGGACGCCGCTGCTGGTGCGGCGCTTCGGCCTCAGGCCGTTCATGCTCGCCTGCCTCGCGCTCGACATCGCCGTGTTCCTGCCGATGCGCGTCTTCGACGGGCTCGACGCCTGGTTCGCGCTGCGCCTCATGCTCGGCATGGTGGGATCGAGCCTCTTCACCGCGAGCGAGGCCTGGATCAATATGCTCGCCGGCGACCGCAGCCGCGGCCGCGTCATCGGCGCCTATGCCGCGGCGCTCGCCGCCGGCTTTGCTTTGGGGCCGCTGCTGCTGGGGCTCACCGGCATCGCCGGCTGGACGCCGTATCTTGTCGGCGCCGGGGTCACGGCGCTGGCAGCGCTGCCGCTGATCGGTGCCGGGCCGCTTGCGCGCGGCCTCGGGCGCGAGAAAGGCGTGGGGCTCTTCGTCATCCTCGCCCGCGCGCCCTTCATCGTGCTCACCGTCGCCCTCTACGGCTGCTTCGAATCCGCGGCCATGGCGCTGCTGCCGATCTGGGGCGTGCGCGTCGGCTTCGACCATGCCGCGGCGGCGGCGCTGCTCACCGCGCTGGGCTTCGGCGCGATCGCGCTGCAGCTGCCGATCGGCTGGCTCTCGGACAAGCTCGAGCGCGTCAGCGTGCTGCGGCTCTGCGCCGCGGGCGGCTTCATCGGCGCCGCGCTCCTGCCGCTGCTCGCCGGCGCCGGTCCCGCCGCAATCTTCCCGGCGATGCTGATCTGGGGCGGGCTGGCCGCGGGGATTTATCCCGTGGCGCTCGCCATGGCCGGCGCGCGCTTCCGCGGCGCCGAGCTGGTCGGCGCCAATGCCGCGCTCATCATCGCCTATGGCGCGGGCTCGCTGATCGGTCCGAGCCTCGGCGGCATCGCCATGGATCTCTGGAACCCCGAAGGTTTGCTCGCGGCGCTGGCGCTGCTCTTCGCGCTGTTCCTGGGGATGACGTGGCTGAGCGGGCGCCGCGGGGCCGCGCCGGGGTGAGGCGTTCTGAAGCGCGCGTGAAATCTGCTCATGACGAGGCGCGACCGTCATGAAATCCTGGCAAGCTTCGGAGACTGAGGTACCCCCCACCCCTCCCTCCCCCTCAAGGCAGGGCTTTCGCATTTGTCGTTGCGCCTGCGGCAGGGAAAGACTCGCCACGGAGGCACGGAGATCACGGGAGAAGGGAAGAACGGCGCGCTTTCGCGCGCCAAACACTTATTCTTTCTCCGTGCCCTCCGTGGTGAAGCCATATGCGATAGCCCTCCTCAAGGGGGGAGGGGCTGTTCACAACGGCGTACTGTCAATCGCGATTTGCGCTAGCATCGGCGGCATGAACGATGCGGCGGTGACGGAGCTGGTGAACTGGCTGGTGGAAGGCGGCCTGGCGGGCGCGTCGGAGACGGCGCTGCTGAGCGGGTTTTGCCGGCGGGCGCAGGCGCTGGATTTGCCGGTGGCGCGGGCGCTGGTGGTGGTCGACACCTTGCACCCGATCCATGAAGGGCGGGTTTTTCGCTGGCGCTCGGACAAGCCGGACGAAGCGCAGATCTCCGAATACGGCTCGACCAAGGAAGGCGAGGCGGCGGAGAGCTGGCGGCGGAGCCCGTTCTACCGGCTGCTCGAAACCGGCGAAGCGATGATGCAGCAGCGGCTCGACCTGGCCGAGCTGCCGCCGCTGGGCAGTTTCCGCGAGCTGCGCGCCGAAGGCATGGTCGACTATGTCGCGCTCATTCATCGCTTCGCCACCGATCGCGTCATCGGCGAGATGGATTGCGTCTATTCCTCCTACGCGACCGATGCGGTGAACGGGTTCAGCCGGCATCAGGTGGCGGCGCTGCGCCGGCTCAACGCAGCGCTGGGCCTGGCCGTGAAGTCGGCGTCGCTCGCGCGCATTGCCGCCACACTGGTGGAGACCTATCTCGGCCGCGATGCGGGCAAGCGGGTGTTGCGCGGCATCCTCGCGCGCGGCACCACTGAAAAAATCAGCGCCGTCATCTGGTATAGCGATCTGCGCGGCTATACCCACATTTCCGAAACGGCGCCGCCGCAGGAGATCATTCCCTTCCTCAATGACTACGCCGATGCCGTCATCTCGGCGATCGAAGGCGCGGGCGGCGATGTGCTGAAGCTGATCGGCGACGGCGTGCTGGCGATCTTCGCCGGCGGCAAGCCGGAGCGCGCCTGCGCCCGGGCGCTGGCAGCGGCGGAGACGGCGCAGCGCCAGGTGGCGGCGCTCAGCGAGCGCCGCGCCGCCGCCGGCCTGCCGGCGACGGAGCTTTATCTCGGCCTGCATGCCGGCGCCATGTTCTACGGCAATATCGGCAGCGTCACGCGCCTCGACTTCACCGTCGTCGGGCCGGCGGTGAACGAGGCGAGCCGCATCGCCGCCATGTGCCGCTCGGCCGAGCAGCCGGTGCTGCTCTCCTCCGCCTTCGT
>DATJTL010000070.1:0-2353 GCA_035503415.1 Xanthobacteraceae bacterium | reverse complement strand
AAGGGAATTCTGCACTTCCGCGGCAACGATCAGCGCTTTGCATTCCAGGCTGTCCACATGCTCGCGGACGGCGAGTTCATCGGGCCGTGGAAGGAAGGCGCCCCCCGCCAGAGCCGGATCGTGTTCATCGGGCGCAATGTCAACCGCTTAGAATTGCAGCGCGGCTTTGAGGTCTGCGTTGCGGCCTGAACGCGGGAAGGGCGCCCAGGAATGCAGTTGCTCCCTTCCACCTATTCGTTGCGCCGATTGGCGGCAGTCGCGTCGGCGATGATCGTTGAGCAGGCAAAGAGGATGACGACCCCACGGAACGGTGATCAGACGTTAGCGGCGCTTGACGGAGGCGTCGCCGCCCCGTGCATTTGACGGTCCGGACGATGCAGAGCTTTCGCTGGGCCTGGCGCGGCCGGTCAATCGAGGTGGTTTACGAGGTGCTGGGCTTCGGCGCGCCGGTCTTGATGCTTCCCGCGTTCAGCACAGTCTCCAGCCGGGAGGAGATGCGGCCGCTTGCGTCAAGGCTGGCGTTATCCGGGTTCGCTTGCACGCTGCTCGATTGGCCGGGCTTCGGATCATCGACGCGCGGCCGGCTTGACTACGGTCCGGATTGTTATCTCCACTTCCTTGGCGACTTCGCCGCGGCCACGATGCCGATTGGCGCCGCGGTGATCGCCGCCGGGCACGCAAGCGGCTACGCGCTGCGGCTTGGACATGAGCGGCCGCGCGTCTGGCGGCGGATCGCGCTCTTGGCGCCGACCTGGCGAGGTCCGCTTCCGACCGCCATGGGGCCGCACCCGAAAATCTATGCGGCCGTGCGGACGCTCGGCGGCGCCCCTATCATCGGCGAGGCGCTCTACCAAGTGAACACTCATTCCCGCGTGATTGCGATGATGTATAGGCGCCACGTCTATGCGGATGCGAGCCGGATCACGCCGGGCTTCGTCGCGAACAAGAGAGGCTATGCTCGCCGCCCCGGCGCCCGCTTCGCGTCGGTCGCATTCGTCACCGGCGCGCTCGACCCGCTTTCCGATCGGCCCGGTTTTCAGGCTCTTCTCGCGCCCCCGCCGGCGCCGACGTTTATTCTTTGCGGCGAGTCGACGCCCCCGAAGTCAAAAGCTGAAATGGCGGCGATTCCATCCAGCCGGGAGGTACGCGTACAGTGGGGCGCTGGATCGCTCGGCCTCTACGAGGAAGAGGCCGAATCCATCGTTGGGATGATCGCCGCGTTCCTGGCCGAAAGCGAGTAGGCAGGACAGTTTTGACTGCCATCCTGCCTTTACGTGACGCCGTGGGTCAGCCGTGGCACTTGCACCCTGCGTGGTGGCAGCCGTCGCCTTTGGCGTGGTGGTTTGCGCACTCGTCGCTGCAATAGATTCGGCCTTCGTGCTTCACGCCCTGGTCGACGCCTACTATGCAAACGCAGTCGCTGCAGGCGCATTTCACTCTATCAACGGTCACAGGCATTAGATCGCTCCAGTTTCTGTTAGGTCTTCGTCCTGCTCATGCGGTTCCGCGAGGTGCTCGATCATGTTCGTCAGCATCTCCCGGACGTGGCAGTCCGGAATGCTGTAGAATATCTGCTTGCCCCGTCGCCCTGCCTTTAGGAGCCGAACGGCCCGCAAAAGACGGAGGTGGTGGGAGACCAGCGACTGGCTGAGCCCAAGCCGGGAGGTGATCTCTCCCACGCTCAGCGGCCCATCCAGGCAACTGGCGACGATCGAGAGCCTGTTCGGCTCGCCAAGCAGACGGAACATCTCGGCGAGGCCGTTGGTCTGATCTGCAGTGAGCATCGTCGACAACCTATGAACATGTATTCATTTGTTTCAGATTTCGCCTTAGACGTCAAGCCGCCCAGCGGCATGATTGAGCCACGGGCAGCGCGCGGCTTGAATTGACGGACGGCGAGCGACTGTGGAAGGATACGTTATTTGAGGCTGTGGGGCGCGGCGAGCGGGCGAGGGGTCGCATGCGCGGGCTTCTCAAATACGCTTTCGTTCTGGCGCTGGGAATTGCCATTGGCGCTTATATCGTTCTCGACACGATCGCGCCTGACACCGCAAAGCAGAGCGAGATAGCCGCCCGCTCCGAAGCTGCGCCTCCCGCCACCCTCGAGTCGATCGAAGAGGAAGAGCTGGAATATGCGGTCGCCAAGCGGCTCGCGTCGCTCGACGGCTGGCGCGCGTTCCTCGCCGCTCACCCGAACGGCGCTCATGCCCAAGCCGCGCGGGCGGAGATTGCGAGACGGTTCGGCGCATCGAGCGCTTCCGCCGATGGGGCTGCGGCCGCGCCGGCCGGGACGGCGAAGGTCGAGCGGCTCCTGCTCGCGGGCAAGGTCTCCGCGTCCGGCGATGCGGAGGCT
>DATJTL010000069.1:0-8488 GCA_035503415.1 Xanthobacteraceae bacterium | reverse complement strand
CCGAGATGCGCCGACAAGTCGAGGCTCTCGGCAAGCCGGCTGAGCACCGGTACCGCAATCTGCACCAGATCCTCGGAGAAGAATGCCTGCGCTGTCAGCCCGATCAGGCCGACGCCGATGCGCCAGCCCGCGCCTTCGGGCTGCGGCTCGATAAAACGCTCCGCTTGGAGAGTGTGTATGAGGCGGAGCAAGGTGGTGCGGTTGATGCCAAGTTCACGCGCGGTTTGCGACATGTTGGCGACCCTGTCGCCCTCAGCGATCTGACGCAACAGCAGAGCGGCACGCTGTACCGGCGGAGAGATATAGTGGCCCGAGAGAGCTACGCTCTTGCCGACATGCTGCTCAGCCATCGGCGTGTTCCATGACTTCGCTCAGCAAAGCGGCCGCTGCCGCCGGATTTTCCTGCGGCAGGGCGTGACCGCAGTCGGCAACTTCGTGAAAACGGGTACCGCGGGCGAGCGCTTGGTAGACGGCGCGGGCATTGGTCGGCGGCATCACCAGATCCTGTGCGCCGACGGCGACCAGCGCCGGCACGGTAATCCCTTTGGCGTCGGCAAGAAGATCACCAGCGCCGAGCGCCCGCACCGCCTGGATGTAGCCGCCCGGGTTCACGGCGCGCATGGCCTTTTCGACCGCCGCAACAACATCGGTCTTGCGTTCGGGCGCGTGGACGAGCCGCACCGCGCGCTTGGCGGCGAAGCCGTCGAGATCGCCCGATTGGACCTCTTCGATCCGTGCCTGCACCGCCGGCGGGAGCGCTGCGCCGGGCGCGACCCGGTAGCCGAGCGCCGGCGAAAACAATGCAAGCGCGGCAACGCGCCCCGGATAGAACGCCGTGAAGCTTGCGGCGAACAGCGCGCCGAGCGAATGCCCGCACAAGACCACCCGCGTCAGACCGAGCGCGTCAAGAAAATGCGCCAGCGCTGCGGCGTAATCGCGGGGCGACGGCGAGACCTGTGATAGCGGCTGCGAAGTCTCGTAGCCGGGCGCATTCCAGGCAACCACGTCGAAAGAGGTTGGCAGCGCCGCCACCAGCGGCCCGAAGCTTGCAGCGTTGCTGCCGATGCCGTGCAGCAGTACGAGCGGGCAGCTGGCGCTGGGCGCCGGACGCCGCACAAACGTCAAGCCGGCGGCGCGACCGCGCGTTTCGCGTTCGATGGTTGCCTGCACGGTCATTGCATCGCCTGCAGCGCCTCGTGCACGCGAGGCAAATAGTGCAGCACGCGCCGTTCAACCGCGGCCACTGCCCAGTACATTGCGATGCCGATGACGGTGAGCAGCCCGATGGCGTCGAACACCATTGCGGTGTTGGCCTCGCCCTGGCCGAAACTGATCAGATAGCCAAGCCCGACCTCACCGCCGACCAATTCGCCGACGGTGATACCAATTACCGCTAGCGTAGCGCCGATGCGCAGGCCCGCCATCAGGTTTGGCATCGAGAACGGCAGCATTACTTTCCAGAAGATCTTGGCGCGGCTCATGTTGTAGGCGCGCGCCAGATTGACAAAATCACGGTCCATCACCCGCATCGCCTGAAGGACATTTACCAGTATCGGAAAAAACACGATGAGGATGGTGACGACCAGCTTCGGCAGGGCGTTGTAGCCGAACCAGAGTATGAAGAGAGGCGCGAACGCCACCTTCGGTGCGATCTGCAGCGCAAGAATGTAGGGCGACAGCACCTTCTCCCACATCGGCAGCAGACCGAGCGCATAGCCGACCACTGCGCCGAGCAAGCTGCCGAGCAGAAAGCCGAGAATCGCCATCGACGCGGTCGAGATGAAATGCTCGAGCAGATTCTCCTCGAACCACATCCGCACCAGTTCGTTCCACAGATCGGAGATGCGCGGGATGATGTATTTGGGAACCCCGAGCAGCGGCGGCAGATATTGCCAGGCCAATAGAACGACGATGGCGAGCGCGATGCTGGCGAGCGGAACGGCGCTGCCGCGCAATACCGATTGTGCGCCGGCGGCGACCGCGAGCCGGCCGTCATAGGAACTGCTAGCGTGCTCCGCCATCGCCTCGCTTCGCCTTTACGATTGAACGAATTGATTGGTGTACAGATCGGCGACCGGCACCGCCGTCTGGATGATCTTGCTCTCCAGATAGAACTGTTCCACCGTCTTCAGCCGCGCCGCGTCGAAGCTACCGAGGGCTGACGGAGGTTTTGTGGCATAAACGAGCGTCACGTAACGGCGCAGGATATTTTCCATGTCGGCTTCCTTGCCGGCGTGCTGCGGCACCTGGGCGACGAAATCACGGGCGGCGCTGGCCGGATCGGCGATGCAGTCGTGCACGGCGTGCAGCACTGCCTTGACGAAGCCGCCGACTGCGGCCGGCCGCTGCTTGATTGCGCCGTCGGAAGAAAGAAGTGCCTGCGGCATCGACGGGAAAATCTGCTCTACCGAGAAATAGTCGAGCGCGATTCCCGCCTGCTCGATCGCATAGGACCATTCTGGTACCGCCATGATGCCGTCGAGCGATTTGGCGATCATGAGCTGGGTCACGCCGGCGGGACCAACCGACTGGATCTGGAGATCGTCGCGCTTGAGTTTGGTAGCCGCGAGCACGGCGAGCAGCGTGTAATAGCTGGTGTCCTGATAGCCGATGACGCCGAGTTTCTTGCCGCGCAAATCGGCCAGCGACTTGATGTTGCTTTCCTTGCGGGTGACGAGCTGAAACAGCGGGTGCGACCCGAGGAGGGCGACGCCGCGTACGGGCAGTCCGTTTGGCCGCACGATCATCGCGGTGTCGCCCAGGCCGCCGCCGAGAACTGCGTTGCCGGCGCCAACCTGTTGGGCGACATCGGCGCCGCCGTGGCCGGTTTCGAATTTCACCGCCACGTTGTTGGCGGCGTAGTAGCCGCGCTTGGCGGCGATGTGGATCGGCATAAAGGCCGGCAGCGACGGCGGTGCAGGAAACAGATAAGTGATTTCCTCGGGTGCGGCCAAGCTGCGCCGAACCGCCGTGGTTGCAACCAGCGCCCCAAGGGCAGCGCGCCGTGTGATCTTCATGTCATGTCCTCCCTCTGGTGCGACGCGCCGGTCAGGCGTCAACGCGGGCATCGATGTGAAGCGAATGAAACAGATGAGCGACGAGTTCGCTAGCGCGCGGTGTCGCCACGCGAGCCATCGGATTGTCGCGGTCGGACAATCCGACCTCGATTTCCTCAACGATGCGGCCGGGGCGATCACTCATCACCAGGATGCGGTCCGACATGGCCACCGCCTCTGAGAGGTCGTGGGTGATGAGCAGCGTGGTCAGGCCGGAGCCGGCGATGGTTGCGGCAAAGCTCTGCTGCAGGATCAGCTTGGTCTGGGCGTCGAGCGCGGAGAACGGCTCGTCCAGCAGCACGATGTCGGGGTTGATCGCCAACGTCCGCGCCAGCGCGGCGCGCTGACGCTGACCGCCCGAAATCTGATACGGATACCGATCGGCAAACTCGGTCAGACGGCAGCGCTTGAGCTCGCGCAATGCGCGCTCACGCCGCTCGGCGGCGCTCAGCGCACGCGCTTCGAGGCCGAATTCAACATTATGAAGCACCGTGCGCCACGGCAGCAGCAAGTCCTTTTGCAGCATGAAGCCGACGCTCGGATTGGGTCCCGAGACTTCGATACCGTGGAGCGTCACCCTGCCGAGGCTGGGCCGGTCCAGTCCGGCGACAAGATTCAATAATGTGCTTTTGCCGCAACCGGACGGGCCGACGATGGTGACGAACTCGCCCTGTTCCACGGTGAACGACAGCTCGATAACTGCAGTGAATGGCCGCGCTCCCGGCGTGCGCCCCGGAAAGTCGCGGCTCACGTCTTTGAGTTCGAGCACGGGATCGGACGGCGCCAGGGCCATGCGAGCGTTCTGTTCGTATTTGAACAAGCCGTTCATATTTACACAGAGTACAAAGCCCAACAGGAGTGAATGTCAATGGGCACCACGCTCGAATTATCCGCGCAAATTGCCGCAACGCGATGCACTTTCTGGCCTGCATCGCGGCTTTTCGAGTAGACGATGCGGGCTGGACCCGACCTGTGGCCGAAGCTCTCCTGTCGAGGTTGCGGATTTCGCCTTGGCATTTTTGTTTTGCATGATGTACAGCGTTTTATATGCTAAACACCCGCCGGCACGACGAGCCCGCCTCGGCTCCCGATTCAGAGACCCGGCCTGCCAGCGTGAACAACACCACGGCGACGGCAATGCACAGCGAGCGCTATCTGGTACCGGCGCTGATCCGCGGGCTCGCGATCCTTCAGGAGCTGTCAGGCGAGCGGCGCCTGTCGCTCTCGGAAATCGCCGCCGCGCTGAAGGTGACGCGATCCTCGGCTTATCGGCTGCTGGTCACACTCGATCATCTCGGTTTTGTCACGTTCGATGCCGAGGCCAAGACCTACGCACTCGGCACCGAGGTGCTCCGTCTCGGCTACGGCTATCTGGCGGCACGCGATCTGGTCGAAGTGGCAATGCCTCACCTGATCAGGCTGCGCGACCGTACCGGCTGGTCGGCCCATCTCGGCGAACGCGATGGCAGCGATGTGATTTATCTGGCGCGGGTGCCGAGCCGCCGTTCGATCGCCAGCACCGTTCACATCGGCACGCGGCTGCCAGCACGATTGACCACAATGGGCCGCGTACTGCTCGCGAGCTTGTCCGCGGATGAAGTGCGCGAGCTTTATCGTGACGAGCGGAGCGACGAACTGATGCGGCGCAGTCCGGCACAGGTCACAGAACTGATCGAGCAGCTTGCCGCCGATGCGGCGGCTGGCGTCGTGGTGGCGCCGCACTCAAACTACGAACCGGCTGTCGCCAGCATTGCCGCGCCGGTACGCGACATCGCCGGTCATGTCGTCGCCGCCATCAACATTTCCGCTGTAGCCCTTCTCACCAGCACAGCCGAACTTCAAGGACCGCTGCGGGCGGAAGTGCAGAACGCGGCGCAAGCGATTTCGCGCGATCTCGGCCACCGCGCCGACGCCCCAGCGCGCGATCGTGATGCCAAGGAGCAACGGCCGGCGCGCCGGTCGGCTCGGTAGCCCCAATATCACCGGACACCGCCAAACAGAAACGAGAGGAGCAGAATATGGACGACATAACCCGCAAGGAGCAAAAGCAGTCGTGGGACCGGCCTGCCGGCACCAGTTTCGAGCATTGGATGAAGAGCCGCGTGGCGCGTGTCGCCGAGCGCGCATACGACTGGAATGCGCTGAAGTTTCAGGCCGACTTCGATCCGAAATATCGCCGCGCACAGAAACGCTTCATCGGCACCGGCGGCACCGGGGTTGCGCAAGATTCCAATGTCATTCCAGCCGAGCATTTCACACTGTCCAATATGATCCTACCAATCGGCGCGGAAGGTCCGATGCATCTGCATGTAGACGCCGAAGAGGTGTTCTTCGTGCTGCGCGGCAAGATCAAGGTGATGGTCGAGAAGGATGGGGAATATTGGGAAGTCGTACTCAGCGAGCGCGATTGCATCTCGGTGCCGCCCGGCGTTTATCGCGGCGAAGCCAATGTCGGCGATGAGGAGGCGGTCATGATGGTGATGATCGGAGCACCCAAGCCGATCACTCCGACCTATCCGCCGGATCATCCGCTCGCCAAGGTCAAACGCAATTAACGAGCCGATCTGCGGCGGCAACAGCATTGCCGATCTCAAGGAGTAACCGTCCATGACTCTTGCAGGGATCGGCGCCATCGCGGCCATTGCCAGAGGACGTCGCAGTGCGCCCTGAAATCAGGCGCATCGTCGCGGTCGAAGCGCACCGGCGGCGCACAGGACTGTGTCCGGTGCGCCTGCATTCGCTCGGCACCGGCGAGACGTTTGAGATAAGGCCTGCTTCGGACGGCTTCGTCGACGTGACGTCGGGCCTCACCATCCAGGTCAGCGGGAACCGGATCACTGTGCCGTCGCTGGCGGCGGTCGTCGATTTTTCGCTGAACGGCGATGTCGGCTTCGACGGTTATGACCACGACAGCGCCGAGCATTTCTCCGGCCGCGCCGGGGGCGGCACTTCAGTTACGCTCTATGATGGCGAGGGGCGCAATTATTTCCAGTACGCAGTCGTGGCGGAAGGCGACTGATCGCAACTGCCGGCCGGAACAGACAACAGATGACGCAGAGATTTGCAGGCAAGCGCATTGTGATCACTGGAGCGGGACGCGGCCTGGGCTTCGCATTCGCGGAGCGGCTTGGCCGTGAGGGCGCAAGCCTCGTGATCGCCGAGATCGATCCGGTTCTTGGCAGCGACGCGGTGCGCCGACTCACGAAGGCTGGCGTCGACGCGCAATTCATCGCGACCGATGTCGCCTCCGAAGCCTCTGTCGGCGCTATGGCCAAAGCCGCAGCGAAGGACTGCGACGGCATCCACGGCCTCGTTGCCAATGCCGGCTGGGCCAATAATGTCGGCGGCAAGTCCTATGACGAAATCACACCGGAAGTATGGGACCGCATGATGGCCATTAACGTACGCGGCACCTGGCTGACGGTGCGCGCGATCGGACCGCTCATGCGCGATGGCGGCGCAAT
This sequence comes from Xanthobacteraceae bacterium, assembly GCA_035503415.1. Taxonomy (GTDB): domain Bacteria; phylum Pseudomonadota; class Alphaproteobacteria; order Rhizobiales; family Xanthobacteraceae; genus BOG-931. The sequence continues at coordinate 1,968 of DATJTL010000069.1, read as the reverse complement.
CGTCATCATCTCTTCCGATGCGATCTACTGGGGCGCCCCGCGCCTGCTGCACTACGTCACAAGCAAGTCGGCGCTGGTCGGCATGACGCGCTCGCTGGCGCGCGAACTAGGACCGCGAATGATCCGGGTCAATTGCCTGATGCCGGGCCTAACGGTTGTCGAGGCGACCAAAGACATCCCCGAGGCGCGTTGGCAGGACTACGGCGAGCGGACCATCCTCAAGCGCAAGCAGCAGCCGGACGATCTCGACGGTCCGGTTGCCTTCCTGCTTTCCGACGATGCGAAATTCATCACCGGCCAAACGCTCGCCGTTGATGGCGGGTTTTCCTTGCACTGAAATATTGCAGGATGTGGTCAAGCGGATGCCCCAACAAGGAGAAAGCACCATGCAGATAACGCGACGCACGGCGATAGCGGGCCTGACGGCTATGAGCTTCGGCAAACCTGCGCTCGCCGCCCCTCAGCCGGTCACCTATCTGTTCCCGGCGCCGAGCTTCCTGCCGGCTTTCATTCCGTTCCACGTGGCCCGCAAACGCGGCTATTTCGAAGCCAACAACCTCGCGGTCACGTCGCAGACCGCAAAGGGCGGGGTCGATGTCGCCAAGCAGGTCGGCGCCGGCAACGCCGATTTCGGCAATGCGCTCGGCGACACGCCGATCATCGTCCGCCCCAACGGCATTCCGGTCCGGGCCGTCGCACTGCTCGGTCAGCATTCGCTGTTTCAGATCGCCGCGCGCAAGGAGGCAAATATCAAATCGATTGCCGACCTGCGTGGCAAGAAAGTAGGCGTCACCAGCTATCAGGAAGCGGGGTACTTCGCGCTGCTCGCGGTGCTCAGCGCCAACGGCCTCAAACGTTCCGACCTCGAGATCGAGGCCGTCGGCCCTGCCGGCATGACCCAGCTTATGATTGCCAAGGCGCTCGACGCCAACATGACGGTCATCGAATGGGCGGACGCGATCGAAAGCGCCGGCGTCGCGCTCGACTATTTCCGCATCGACAAATTCTTCCCCGCCATGCCGCAGGCGATCCTGGCCTCCGACACGACCATCAAGGAACGGCCGGAGACAATAGCGACCTTCGTCAAGACCCAGCTTCAAGCAGTCCGCGACTGCATCGACGATCCCGCCAAGGCCGCTCGCGACTTCGTCTCCATCGTCCCGCAATACAGCGGAAAGGAAGTAATGGTGGAGCGCGTGCTGCGGCGCTACGTGACCGACGTCTACCGCACCGATCCGCCCTCGGCGTTGGGCAAGCTCGACGCCGAGCGTTACAAGATTGTGCAGTCGTTCTATCTGGAGAACAAGATAATCGACAAGCCGTCGCCGGTGGAGACGCTGTTCACCAATCAATTCGTGACGTGAAGAACGCCGCCGATCCGCGGCTTCGACGTCAGCTCACGAACTCGTTGGTGTAGAGATCGTCGATCGGGACCGCGGTTTCGACGATCTGGTTCTTTACGTAGAATTCCTGCACCGTCCGCAGCCGCTGCGGGTCGAAACGGCCCAGCGCTGACGGCGGCTCGGTATGGTAGACGTCCGTGACGTACCGCCGAACGATACGTTCGATTTGAGCCTCTTTGCCGGCGTGCTGCGGCACGGCAGCGACAAAGTCCTTAGCCGCCGCCGCTGGATCCGCGATGCAATCGCGGACCGCCTGCAGCACTGCCTTAACGCAGCCGCCAACCACGTCGGGCTTCTGCTTGATCGTTTCGTCGGACGCCATAATAGCCTGCGCCATGGCCGGAAAAATCCGGTCAATGGGAAAGAAATCGAGTGGGATTCCAGCCGTGGCGATCGTGTCGGACCATTCCGGCACGCCCATGATGCCGTCGAGCGATTGCGCGATCATCAATTGGGTAATGCCAGCTTGTCCAACCTGCTCGACTTGAACCTCCGCGCGCTTGATGCCCTTTGCCACGAGCACCGCAAGCAACGCGTAATAGGCGGTGTCCTGATAACTGGTAAC
>DATJTL010000068.1:0-9494 GCA_035503415.1 Xanthobacteraceae bacterium | reverse complement strand
TTACGAGACCGTCCTGGAAAAGAACGAGCTGATCGCCGCGGTGACGGTGCCGCCGCTCAACGGCCGCAAGGCCGCCTACATGAAAGTCACCTCGCGCACCGCCGACGATTGGCCTTCGCTCGGCGTGGCCGTCTCATTCGCGCTCAAGGACGGCGCGATCCGCGATCCGATCGTCGTGGTCAGCGCCGCGACCGAGAAGGTCACCCGCATGGAGGCGGCCGAGAAAGCGCTGCAGGGCGCGGCGCCCGAGGATGCTGCTCTCCGCCGCGCCGGCGACGCCGCGGCCGACGAGGTGGAAACCCTTTCGGACGCCCACGGCTCCGCTCCATACAAGAGAGAGCTGCTGCGGGTTTATCTGCGCCGCGCGGTCCGTCAGGCCGTGGACGAAAGCGCTCACTAGCTAATTGCCCATTCGAGGATGCATGATGAACACGCGTTTGATCAATTTCACGCTCAACGGCCAGCCGGTTTCGACCGCGATCGAGCCGCACCGCAACCTCGTCGAGCTGCTGCAGCGCTTCGATCTGTTCGGCGCGCGCGAAAGCTGCGGCCAGGGCCTGTGCGGCTGCTGCACAGTTCTGGTCGATGATAAGGCTGTCTCCGGTTGCCTCTATTTCGCGGTCTGGGTCGACGGCAAGAGCGTCACCACGGTCGAGAACCTCGACGCCGACGGCGCGCTCTCGCCGGTGCAGCAGGCCTTCATCGACACGGGCGCCTTCCAGTGCGGTTACTGCACGCCGGGATTCATCCTGATGTCGCACCAATTGTTGAAGGAAAATCAGACGCCGAGCGATGACGACATCCGCCATTATCTGTCCGGCAACCTCTGCCGCTGCGCCGCCTATCCGGAAATCATCGAAGCGGTGAAGCAGGCAGCGCGAAAGTGACCACGATCGGGGATCCTCCTTGCCGGCCATCCGCCTCGGCCTGATTGGCGACAATATCGCGGCGTCGCGCTCCCCCGCATTGCACCGCCTGGCCGGCGAGATGTGCGGGCTTGATGTCAGCTACGATCTCCTGGTCCCGCGCGAGCTCAAGCTCGATTTCGATGCCGTGTTCGATCGCGCGCGCGATGACGGCTATCGCGGGTTGAACATTACATTGCCGTACAAAGAGAGAGCCTTCGCGCGGGTCAGAATCGACGAACCAATCGTGCGGTCGATCGCCGCCTGCAACACAGTTGTGTTCGAAGGCCGTGAAGCAATCGGCACCAACACCGATTACACGGGATTTGTCGCGGCCTACCGCGCCAATTTCGGAACGGCCGGTCCGGGACGTGCCGCGATGGCGGGATGCGGCGGCGTTGGCAAGGCGATCGGATTTGGCCTGGCAGCCCTCGGCGCCGAGGCGCTGCACCTGTTCGACACCGAGCGTTCCAGGGCGGAGAAACTGGCGCGGGCGCTGGTGGCGGTCTATCCGGCTCTCGACGTGCACATTGCCGCGTCGGTCGAGCTGGCGAGCGCGAGCGCCGACGGGCTCGTCAACTGCACGCCGCTAGGCATGATCGGCTACGGCGGCAGCGCTTTCCCCGAAGCGGTTTTCCGCGGCCGCCGTTGGGTCTTCGATGCGGTCTATACGCCGATCGACACGCCGTTCCTGCTGGCCGCCCGCGCCGCCGGCCTGTCGATCATGGGCGGTTACGAGCTTCTGCTTTACCAAGGCGTCGAATGTTTTCGCACCTTCACCGGGCGCGAGATCAGCCCGGTTGAGTTGCGTCGTGCATTGGCCGAGTTTGATGCACAATCGCCAAAGATCAGATGAAGTCGTCAGATGGACTTCAGCCCCCATGGCCTAACTCGCAGTCTCAATTTTCTGAACCCAGAACGAGTACATTTCGCCGAAAGTGAGTGGATGCCTCTTTTCGAAGGCATGCCAACACGCCAGGTCGCGCGCGGCCGCAGGATCGGGAAAAAGCTGCCGAAACTGCTCACTGACATCCGGCGGGAGAGATGTGAAACCGAGTAATTTTAGCTGATTTGTTTCAAGAAAAGCCGCGATCCGCGGAATCGTGAACTGGTGCTCCATGACGTGGAACAGCAGATCGCGGCACCCGCTAATGCTCGAGAAGTCGCGGAACGGCGGCAGGCCGCTGCGCCATATCAGCTCTTGACGAAAAGCGCGGATATCATCGGCCGTCGCACGATAACCGCGTTCGGCAATTAGGGCTCGCGCTGCCGCGAGTGATCGCCGAGCCGCCTCGCTGTAAAGGCCGACGTACATCAATCCGTTTGGACGCAGCAGCGAGAGTAGGAGCTGCCATCCAGTTTCCGGATCGGACAGGTGGTGCAGAACGCCAACTGCTTCGATTACGTCAAAGCGCTGCTCAAGCGAACCAAGTTGGAGAATATCCGCTTGAGAATACTCGACATTGGCGAGACCGAGCGCACGGCTTTTCCTGCGAGCATAGGCCAGGCTCGCGCGGCTGAGGTCGATTGCCAGAATCTGTGAGCGTGGAAATCGCAGCGCCGAGTCGATCGAGTGCGAGCCCGTGCCGCAGCCGGCGATCAAAATGCTCAACCCGACAGTCGTTATCGGCCAGGAAGCGGGCACGATCCCCTCACTGTCCCGCAGATATTTCACCACGGTGGTGGGTTTGATCTTTGGGACCACAGTCCATCTCGGGTATGGACTTGCCTCGTATTGATCCTGAACTTGCAGCGATGTGGCGTCATCGAGAGACGTCAGTGCCGGAATTCTCGGTCGATCGGCGGCTTCCTCGAATGGTTCGCGTATCTGCTGGGTCAACAAACGGTCGATGGCATCGGGCCAGGTGACGTTGAGCAGCGATGACGCCAGGGGCAGCGCGTGCAATGGCCGATAGCTCGCGATGACGATCAGATCGAGCGACGCGACCGGCACTTCCAACCGCAGCGCCTCCACGACGCGATTGTGAACACACGCCAGATGCATTTCCTCGGCAGGAGCAAGTGCGAACGCGTATTCGTTGAGAAAACATTGTTGCGCGAGGGCGCAGTAGAATTCGATTGAGCCGGGTTCGCAATCCTGAGCGCCGATCTCCACCGCATGTTCAAGCAAAGCTCGTCGTATCGCGGTGAACAAACGCTCAAGCTCGCGATCGTGAATGACCGTTGACTGCAAGAGCGCGAGCAGCAAAGCGTCCGCCGCGAGTGGGACGGCTCCTTCGGGGCCGAGCAGCTCGCCAAGAGGGAGCTGGCGCGGCCAAGCCTCGGAGACGCGCCCTAATGCTGCGCTTGGGGCGGCATTTTGCCTGACCAGTGTCTCGGCCCCACGTAACCCCAGGGCGATCGCCTGAGTAAAGTGCTGGACCGCTTCGTCAAGGCGGCCCAGCGCCTGATAGGTCATCGCAATGGTGTCGTGTGCAGCCACGTCGCCGCAATCCACCGCGAGGGCTTGTTTGAGCAGTTTTAGCGCTAATTTGTTGCGGCCTTCCTGTTGCGCGATGTCGCCCAGCAGCACGAGACTGCGCAGGTGCTGGGGTTCGCGGGCGACAATCGCCCGGCAGAGCTGCTGCGCCAGCGCGAAGCCGCGCGCGCGATAATGCCGCGTAGCCGCGGCGTAAACATCATCAATTTCAGCGGTCTGATGAACCGGGGTAGACTCGGTCCGAGCCGGCAAAAATCCAGTGCGCGCTGCCGCTGCTCGTCTCGCCCTTCGGTTCATTCACTCTATAATTCAATTACTTAAAGGCGAGGGCTCATCTCTCTCACGCTCTGCTGGGCTCATCGAGAACCCGCAAGGCGGAGTTTACGCGGTGTTTATGCGAGGGTAGCGGAGCGTAGGCGGAAGTCGAGCGCCGAGCGTGCGTTTCGGCCCGTTATTTTCGGGCCTTATTGTCGCGCCGGCCGCCCGCTGGGCTGAAGGCCGCGATTCTCAATCCGCAGGCACTCAAGCGGAGTTCAGGGCCGCAATAAACCGTGACTTGATCGCGTGTCCGTCGCGCAGCGGCAACGCGCGGGGCACATCGTCGGCGCTGATCCGTGCATTGACGAGGATCGGGCCTTCGCCGCCATGAATCAACGTGCGCACCTCGGCGGCTTCCTCGATGCGCGATACGGCGCGCGCGTCGCTGAAGCGACAGGCAAGCGCCGTGGCGACGAGATCGATGCCGGCTTGCGTAGCGCTCGCCTGCATCCCGGTCTCGCCGTAATGGGCGTTGTCGAGCACGACGATGCTCAAGTTTTTCGGCTGCTTGACGCCGATAGTGGCGAGACTGCCGATGCCCATCAGCATGTCGCCGTCGCCGGTCAGCACGGCGACGCGGCGGTCGGGCCGCGCCAGTGCGAGGCCGAGCCCGATCATCGCAGTGCCGCCCATCGCGCCCCACAGGTAAAAATTCAACGGATGATCGCCGGCCGCGGCCACGTCATAGGTCGCCGAGCCCAGCCCGCTGACGACGAGCAGATCGCCGCGGTCGGCCAGCAGGCTTCGTACGAACGCGCGCCGGTCCAGCATCATCGTGTCCATTGTTTGCGGCCGATCAGCCGCTGCGACAGCAGAAAGGCGACTTGCAGATTGCCGTCGAACGCCATGTCGCAACCGGCGCCGACAATCTCGTCAACATCGTGCGGACTTTCGATCCGGTAGGTGAGAAAGCCGCACAGCCGCAGCGCGTCCGCGGTGATCGAGCCCATCGGCACTTGCCATTGATTGAATTCGCCGAACTCGCCGCGCATGGTCACGAGAACGACGCAGGGAAAGCCGCAATTGCGAAAGAGCGAAAACATGTTGATGCAGTTGCCCACTCCGCTCGACTGCATCAGCAGCGCCGCACGCTGGCCGCCGAGCGCCGCTCCGGCGACAAGGCCGACGCCCTCCTCTTCGGTGGTCAACACCACGTCGGCGATGTCCGGATCAGCCTGGCAGAGCGCGATGAGCCGGCTGTGGCCCGCGTCAGGCACGTAGCCGACCTGGCGAATGCCGAGCCGCCGGAAATGGCTGAAGATCGCGTCCGGCCACGATGTATTGGTGTTCGCTGTGTGCACGTCGCCCTCTAAAATTACGTCATGCGTTGCTCGGCGGCAATGGCGCGCGGCCCCTTATCATATCGGCGGCTTTCTCGGCGATCATGATCACTGGTGCGTTGATGTTGCCGCCGACGAGGTCCGGAAACACGGACGCATCGACCACGCGCAAGGCTTCGACGCCGCGCACGCGAAGTTCGGGATCGACCACCGCTTGCTCGTCGACGCCCATGCGGCAAGTGCCGGCCGGATGATGCACGGTGATGCCGGTCGCGCGGATATGAGCATCGATCTCGGCATCGGAATTAAGCGGCGTCAGCTCGTTGGCGACAAACGGAGCCAGCGGCGACTGGCGGCCGACCTCGCGCACCATGCGAAGCCCGGCGCGCAGAGTTTTCAGATCCTCCTCGGCGGCGAGAAAGTTTTGGAAAATGCGCAACGGCACGCGCGGGTCGGAGGAAGCAAGCTCGACGTGGCCGCGGCTTTTCGGCCGCAGCAACGCCGCTCGGCAGCCGAAGGTGTCGGCAAAGCCGGGAAGGAACGGCGGCAGATAGGGTCTGGCCGCCATCGATCCGGCGTTGAACAAAAATTGGATGTCGGGCATCGGCGCTGACGCGTCGGTCTTGAGAAATGCGAACAGACCGCCGGGCAAATCGCTGGCGAAACCTGTGCCGAACAAATAGGCCTTGGCGAGCTCGCGGGTAATCCGATCGAGCCGCATGGCTTGGTGGAATTTCCCCGGCGTTTTGCGCGCATAGATCAATGCGGCGGAGAGGTGGTCCTGCAGATTTTTGCCGACGCCTGGCAACGACACGTTCACGTCAATATCGTTGCGGCGCAACTCCGCCGGATCGCCGATCCCTGAGAGCATCAGGAGCTGTGGCGAATTGATAACGCCGCCGGCAAGGAGCACTTCGCGTGTCGCGTGCGCGCGCACGGTTTCGCCGCTGTGAGAAAGATACTCGACGCCGACCGCGCGGTTGCGCTCCAGCATCACGCGGCTGGCGAGCGCACCGGTTTCAACGCGCAGATTGCTCCGCGCCAGCGCGGGCTGCAGATAGGCGCGCGCCGCGCTGCAGCGGCGGCCGTTGCGAATGGTCGACTGCCAGCGGCTGAATCCTTCTTGTTCGCGGCCGTTGTAGTCTCCGGTCCAGCGATAGCCCGCGAAGGCGCCGGCCTCGGCATAGGCCTCGACCAGCGGATCGGAAAAGCGGGTGAGCTGCGTCGTCAGCGGCCCGTCACCGCCGCGGTATTGGCTCGCGCCGCCTTCCCACGATTCCTGTCGGCAGAAATACGGCAGCACGTGACCGTAGGACCACTTTTCGAGGCCGGCCGCGGCCCAGCGGTCGTAGTCGCCACGGTGGCCGCGCACATAGGCCATGGCGTTGATGGACGACGAGCCGCCGATCACCTTGCCGCGCGCACATTCGATCTGCCGGCCGTTCATTCCCGGCTCCGGCTCGGAGAAGTACATCCAGTCGTGCATGCGCTTACTGAGCATGCGCCCCCAGCCGAGCGGAATCTGAATCCAGGGATCGCGGTCCCAGCCGCCGGCCTCGAGCACGAGCACGCGGGCGTCTTCGGAAAGCCGGTTTGCCAGCGTGCAGCCCGCGGAGCCGGCGCCGATGATGACGTAATCATATTCGCTGGCGTTGGCGGGGCGCGGCATGGCTGGATCACGCGTTACTGGGCGCGGGCGCCGCACGGCCGCGGATTATGTCGGCCGCCTTTTCGGCGATCATGATCACCACCGCATTGATGTTGCCGCCGATCAGATCGGGCATGACCGAGGCGTCGACCACGCGCAGCGCGTCGACGCCGCGCACGCGCAATTGCGGATCGACGACGGAGTCGCCGTCGCTGCCCATGCGGCAGGTGCCGATCGGGTGATACACAGTAATGCCGGTCGTGCGGATATGAGCATCGATTTCGGCGTCGGTGTTGAGCGGCGTCGTTTCGGCGCCGACGAAGGGAGTGATCGGGCGCTGCCGGCCGACCTCGACCGCCATGCGCATGCCGGCGCGCAGCACTTTGAGATCGTCGTCGGCAGCCAGGAAGTTAAGTCCGATATGCGCCGGCGCGCGCGGATCGGAAGACGCCAACGAAACGCGGCCGCGGCTCTTCGGTCGCAGCAACGCGACACGGCAGCCGAAACTGTCGGCGAAGCTCGGTAGGAACGGCGGCAGATAGGGCTGCGCCGCCAATGAGCCGGCGCGGAACAGGAATTGGACGTCGGGTAGTTTTGGGTCGAGGCCGGTCTTCAGGAATGCAGTAACGCCGCCCGGCACATCGCTGGCAAAACCGGTGCCGAACAAATAAGCCCGCGCCAGCTCGCGCAGAATGCGATCGAGCCGCATCGCGCGATGGAACGTCCCGGGCGTCTTGCGGAGGTAGGACACATCGGCCGACAGGTGATCCTGCAAGTTCTCGCCGACGCCGCTGAGCGGCACTTTTGTTTCGACGTCGTGGCTTTTCAGTTCGGCCGGGTCGCCGATGCCTGAGAGCATCAGCAACTGTGGCGAGTTGATTGCACCGCCGGCGAGGATGACTTCGCGCGCGGCATAAGCCTGGATGGTGTCGCCGCTGGCGGATCGGTATTCGACGCCGACGGCGCGGTGGCCGTCGAGCAGAACGCGATTGACCAGCGCGCGGACTTCGACATGCAGAGAAGGCCGCGCCAGCGCAGGTCTCAGATAGCCGACCGCGGCGCTGCAGCGGCGGCCGTCGCGGATGGTCACTTGCCGCCGCGTAAAGCCTTCCTGCTGACGGCCATTGAAGTCGTCGGTCCACCCGTAGCCGGCAGCGGCACCCGCGGCCGCAAAGGCCTCGACGATGGGATCGGCAAAGCGGGTATGCCGGGTGGTCAAGGGTCCATCGCCGCCGCGATATTGATCGGCGCCGCCCTCCCAGGATTCCTGGCGCTGAAAGTAGGGCAGCACATGCGCATAGGACCATTGCGTGAGGCCCGAGGCGGCCCAGCGGTCGTAGTCGCCGCGATGGCCACGCACATAGGCCATGGCGTTGATCGACGACGATCCGCCGATCACCTTGCCGCGCGGAATTTCGATCCGCCGGCCGTTCATAGCCGGCTCCGGATCGGTCCAATACTTCCAGTCGTGCATGCGCCGCGCCATCATGCGGCCCCATGCGAGAGGAATGTGGATCCAGGGGTCGCGGTCCCAGCCGCCGGCCTCGAGCACGAGCACCCGCCCATCCTCGGACAGCCGGTTCGCCAGCGTGCAGCCGGCGGAGCCAGCACCCACAATGATGAAATCGTATTCGTTGGCGGCGCCCGGCATGGTGCGATGTTCGCCTTTGCGTTCGACCGGCGCCATCATCCGCGAACGCGCGGGCTTTGCAAATAGCAATGCCGGTTATTATTGTCGCAAACTAAGCCAAGACGCAGGAATGGAGAAATAGCATGGCCACCAGACTTCGTCATATCGCGATCATCGTGCCCGACCCGGAGCAGGCGGCGAAATTCTTCGAAAGCGCCTTCGGCATGACGCGCGCCGGCACCGCGCGCCGCGGTATCTATATGTCCGACGGGGTCATGAACGTGGCGCTGTTGAAGACCGAGGGTGATGAAAAACCCGGCCTCTACCATTTCGGCATGTGGGTCGACGACCTCGACGAGGCTGAAAAGAAGGTCATGGACGCCGGCGGCAAATATCTCGCCGGCCGGCCGACGTCGCCGAACTCCTTCTACGAGGCCAAATACAAGGATCCCAACGGCGTGGTTTTCGATCTCACCCATAACGGCTGGGCCGGCGCCACCAAGGAAGTGCAGCCGAAGGCGTGACAGGCTTGTTTTTCTCCTTTGTCGTTGCCGGACTTGATCCGGCGATCCCGGCGGCGAAGCCGCATGGATGCCCCGGTCGAGCCCACGCATGACGGAAGACCGCATCGTCGTCATCGGCGCAGGGCCGGTCGGCCTTTGCCTTTCGCTCGCGCTCGCACAGGCCGATCTGAAAGTTTGTCTGGTCGAGGCGCTCGGCGACGACAATTTCCTCGAACAAGTGCCGCGGGCGGGAACCAATCATCCTGCGACGCTCGAAATGTACGACCGGCTCGGGCTTTACCAAAAGCTCGAGCCGCGCGGCATCATCGCCCCGGTGTTTCACTACTGGGACAGGCACGAAAGCAGGCTCATCGCGGCATTCGATCACGCCTATCTGAAAAACGACACGCGATTTCCCTACGTGTTGCAATGCGAGCGCATCAAGATCGTCGAGGAGGCGCTGAAGATGGTGAAGGCGCACCCCAATATCGATCTGCGCCTGAACACTGAATTCGTCTCGTTCAGCCAGGACGGCGACGGAGTCACCGCGCGGCTGATCGATCCCGCCGGCGAGGAACAGATCGTCGAGGGCCGCTATATCGTCAGCGGCGAGGGCGCGCGCAGCATCGTACGCAAGGAGCTCGACATCGCGTTCGAGGGCTTTACCTACGACGACCGCACGCTCAACATCGAAGTGGCCTACGATTTCACCAAACACGGTTACGCCCATCGCAATTACATTTCAGATCCGGATCAATGGTCGAACCTGT
>DATJTL010000067.1:0-3424 GCA_035503415.1 Xanthobacteraceae bacterium | reverse complement strand
GGTGCTCGACCCGCTCGACATGATCTCGGTGCCGCGCGGCGAGAACCGCAGTTTCCGCAATGTCGGCAACGAAACCGGGCGGCTCCTGGTCATGATCGTGCCGGAAACCGACGAACAGGCCGACCCGATCTCCTACGCGCCGAGCTTGGCGAGGGAGATCGAGACCCAATACGGCGAAGGCGCGCTTGCGGGCCTGCGCACCATCGGATTTACGTTTGAGGACGAACCGCCGACGGCGTGACGTTGGGCGCGCAGCAGCGGCTATTCAATGCGAGTCATGTTCTGGCTGCCGCACATATTTCCGGCGCAGCCTTCGACCTTGATCGTCTTACGATCGAGCTCGATGACATGTCCGGGCACGGTCTGACCGCCGTTGACGTTGTAGAGCCGCCCCGTCCACTTTCCGGGACCGTCCGGCATCATCGAAATGAACACTTCGACCCCGACGACCGGCCGATTGCGCAGCCGTGGGTCGGGGTTGTCCTTGTCGGTCCACGGCCGCCCGGTTTCGGGATCGGTCGGCGACTTGGCGACCGCAATTCTGCCGCACAGCGCCTTACCGCAAGAGATGACGCGCACCTTGGCACCGTCCTGAGCCAGCCAAAGGCCGCGAGGATCGGCGTGCGCGTAACCGGCGCCGACGAACGCGCAGAGCGCAACAGCGGAAAGGAAACCCAACCCGCGGAATATCATACGTCTGCTCCCTGCCCGACTCAGGAGTTTCCGCATGTAGGCAACAGGCAGCGCGCAAGCAACATCGAAATCGGCGCCTCTGCAAGCGGGGCATAACTCCTCCGCACGGTCCGACGTGAGCTTCACGGCATTGTGTCGCCATGCAGCACCGCCGGCGCGAATGGGGCGCAATCGGCACGCAAGATCGCTGCAATGACCGGCTAATTCCGCGCCACGGCGCGCTGCTCCAACAGAACGTTGACGTGGCGCAGCACGTGGTCGGCGACGATGGCGTGACCTTCGGCGGTCGGATGAAACGCCCCGCTGATGAGCGCCGCGTAGGGTGGCTGCAATGGGTCGAACGGCGAAATGTCCTCGCGATGCGTATTGGCGGTGAGGAACGCGTCATTGGCATCGCGCACCAGCCGCCAGTGATGCGCGTAAGGCAGCACGCCTGCCGGCGAGTAGGGCACGAAGTTGCCGTTGGCGTTGGAAACACGCGGCATCGCCATGTCGACCTGATCGAGCAGCACCTTCGGGTCGCGCGAGCACACGCCGCGGCGCGAAAATTCGGCGACGTGATCGGTGATGAACTGAAAGCCGGTGCCGGCGCCGGTGGCGAGACCTGCCGGACAGCCGGGCCCGCGCGCATCGGCGATGCAGGCCTGCCGCTGCATCAGCGTGGCGACGAAAGTCGAGACTTGCTGGGTACGCTGCCGGTCGTATTTGAACTTCGGATCGACATCGAGACCGATCGTCGGCTGGGCGCCGCAGACGTTCCCCGTCTCGTCGAACTGGATCGATTCGTACGCATTCTGGAAAACGCGCGAGGGATCGACGCCGAAACCGTCATGCAGCGCTTGCTTGACCGCCTGCATGCGGCGGTCAAGCACTTGCAGATAGGCCTTTGAAACCGAAGGATCGAAGCGCAGTTGATGTCCGATCAGCCCGGCGATCGGCGCGATATCGGAGGCGCTCGCGGTGATCGCGTATGTCACCAGCGGTCCGAAGCCGACGTCATTGCCGCCGATGGAGAGCAGCACGACGTCGATCGGTCGTTTGCGGCCCGCCGGCGCGCACCAGCGCTCGGTGATCGCCTGCTCGCTGATCGCGGTGCTGCCCTCGCGATAGACCGGTAGCCGGTAGGAGACGCTTTGGCTGCGCTGCGCGCTAGTCCGGCAGATCAGCTCGCTCAACTGATCGAACTGCGCTGGAACGCGCTTTTGCGCATTGGGTCCGGCCAGCTCGTCACGCGCGTCGCTCGGCGCGAACAGGCCCTCGACGATGTCAGCGCCTGAACAAGCCAGGCTCACGAAGGTCACCGCGCGGTGGCGGTCTTCAAGCGCCAACCCCATACTGACGCGAAACGGATAACCGTATTGCGAGCGATGACAATCGGCGCTGAGCCAGCGCGCGCGGGCCGCGTCGAAGGCGTCGAGGAATTCGTGCGAGGTCGGATCAAAAATCAGCCCCTTTTCCTCGTCCGCCATGAGCCGTTTCGGCAGCGCCTTCGGATTGAATTCGTCGGCAGACGCGGTCTTGTAATTCCGTTCCGCGGCAGCAGCGCCACGGCTCGCCAGGTTGCTTCTGGCGAGATTGACCGGGTCGTAGAGCATCTGCTGGGCGGCGCTGAACGTGACCGGCCGGTCCGGGTTGCTTTCCCCCGATGCAAAGCTGTCGCCGAGCGCAACGACAAGCAAATCCTCGACGATCACGTCGGGATCGGCGAGTTCGGTGCCATCCGGCAGCCGCACCGTGACGGAGATGCCGGACAGGCTGCGGTCGAGCGAGAACGGCACCCGCTTGATGACGAGCTTCGCGGCACACGGCTGCGTCGCGGTCTCCGCCAGCGAGCCCGGCCGGCGCGCCTGCCAGCTCCAGACGCAATCGCCTGCACCGGCGGCGGCGAGTCGCTCCGGCGCGATCCGCATGACGACGGTGTGGGCATCCGGCAAGATGTAGTCTTCCTTCGCCGTGCCCCAGGAATATTGCCGGACGCAGGTCGCAAAATAGCGCCGCGGCCGGGCGTCGCGATCGTAACAAGTCAAATCCAGCGTCTGCGCGGCCCAGCCGAGCCTGCTTTGCTGGTAATGAGCGCCCGCCGTTCTCAGGCAGGCGCCCGGCGTCGAGCGGTCCTTGCAATCTGGATCGTTGAGACGCCGTTCAACGCGCCACAGAATATCGCCGGGCAGTGGATCGTCGGCGGCGCCGCGCACGGCGTCGAACGCCTGTTCCTGGGCCTCGAACGACGATGAATTTTTGAAGAATCGGTAGGGGTTTTCGACCTCCCAGAGGAGATCGGCCGCCCGGCTCGCGGAAATTCCACCGATCAGGTCAAATGCGACAAACAAAACGCCTGTGAAAAACGCCCGCCCACGCATCGAGTGCTCCCGGCGTCACCGAGGGTCCCCGCACACAATGATAGCGGTATTTGCTTCGCTCTGTCCATTGGATGCGAAGGCATCGAGCCGCAACGGTCAAGCGGCTCAATCAGTCCGGTGAAACGAATTTGTAGCCATCGCCCCAGCGCCGCACATGCGCGGTCGAGGGCGCGGGGAAATGCGTTGCGCACAGGATGGTCGGCTCCTCGCAGAACCGGTCGAAAATCTTGTGCCGGGTCCGTCCCGCCTCCGCAGAATCGTAGTCGGACATCATGCCGAGCTCGGGATGTTTGCCCTGCAGCGGCGAATGGACCATGTCGCCGGTGATGAGAACGTCGTGGCCGGGCTCGCCGACCAGGATCGAGTAATGA
>DATJTL010000066.1:0-4290 GCA_035503415.1 Xanthobacteraceae bacterium | reverse complement strand
GTGTGGGTGAGACGCGCACAGGCTTGAATAGCCGGCCCGATCACGCTATTTTAGCCATATGAAGCGGGTGAGCATCTCCGAGGCCAAGAACCGCCTTAGCGCGCTGATTGATGGCCTTAAAGGCGGCTCGGGGTTCTTGATCGTCGACCGTGGTCGCCCTGTGGCGCGCCTCGAACCCGTAACAAACAATGGCAGAGAAGATGACGACGGACGACTGGCCCGCTTGATCCGTAACGGCGTTGTTCGTCCCGGACGCCGCAAGCCTCTGCCAAAATCCTTCTTTACAGACGAGTTACCGCACCTGAAAGGCGGCGCATCAGTATTGGAGGCACTTCTCGAAGAACGGCGCGAGGGCCGGTGAAGTTTTGGGACTCTTCCGCCATCGTGCCATTACTCGTCCATGAGGAATCGAGTGAGCGCCTGCGTTCACTGCTTGCACGGGATTCCGACGTGTTCGTCTGGTGGGGTTGTGAAGTCGAATGCATTTCCGCTCTGGCCAGACGAGAACGCGATGGCTCGATCCACGCGCAGGCTTTGACTGCCGCGCTTGAGCGGCTGAAACAGCTCGCAGGGCTATGGGAGGAAATCGATCCCACCGATGCTGTGCGCGAAGCTGCGGCTCGCTTTGTCCGGGTACACCCTCTTCGTGCGGCCGACGCACTCCAGCTTGCGGCGGCGTTCCTCGCAGCAGAACAGCGGCCTTCGTCGCTCACCGTAGTCACGCTTGACGAACGGCTGGCAGGCGCAGCACGAAAGGAGGGATTTGTTGTAATGGGTTTGACTGCCGAATAGTTAGATAGAGGCCGTACTGGCATCAATCCCCCTCTGACTAACCGCAATGGAGTACCAATGCCCACAAGCTTCCGCCAGATCATCAACAAGGCCGTCGCCGAGAAACGATTCCTGGTCGTTCCCGGTGCCCATGACGCGTTAAGCGCGCGGCTCATTGAGCGGATCGGCTTCGAGACCTATTTCATCGGCGGCTTCCCGGCCGTCGGCGCGCGCTACGGCGTGCCCGACGTCGGGCTCAAAGGCTTCGGCGAAATTTCCGCCGCGGTGCGCGACATCATGTCGGCATGCGACCTGCCGGTGTTCGTCGACGGCGACGACGGCTATGGCGACGTGAAGAACGTCGTGCACACGGTGCAAACTTACGAGCGCATGGGCGTGAGCGCCATTTTGATCGAGGACCAGCAGTGGCCGAAGCGCTGCGGCCACATGGTCGGTAAGAAAGTCGTGCCCACCGAGCTTGCGGTCGCAAAGATCAAGGCGGCCTGTTCGGAGCGCATCAATCCGGAAACCTGGATATTGGCGCGCACCGATGCGCGCGCCGTCTACGATCTCGACGAGGCCATGCGCCGCGCCGAACGCTTCATTCGCGCCGGCGCCGATGGCATTTTCATCGAGGCGCCGCGCTCAATCGAGGAGCTCAAGCGCATCGGCCAGGCTTTCGACGTGCCGCAGATATGCAACCCGTTGATGGGAGGTCACACGCCGATTCTGTCGATGGAGGAACTGGGCGAACTTGGCTTTCATTGCGCTGTGCTCGGGCTGGACACCGTCATGCACGCCGCCAAGGCGATCGAGGCCGTGCTGCTCGACATGAAATCCGGCAAATTCGCTCACCGCAACGACGGCATGGATTTCGAGGACTACAAAAAGCTCATCGGCTACGACAAGTGGGAATCGATCGACGAGCGATTTGCGCCGAAGTAGTGACGGTCAGCCGACGCTGATGTGGGCAAAGTTGATCACCTTGCCCCATTTCTCGGTTTCATCGGCGATCAGCTTGCGGAAATCGTCCGGTGAGCCGCCGAGTTCGAGCGCGCCCAGCGCGGCGAAGCTTTTCTTGATCTTCGGATCGGCGAGACCGGCATTGATCTCGGCGTTAAGCTTCTTGACGATGTCAGGGGACGTGCCGTGCGGCGCGCCGATGCCCCACCAGGAGCTGGCGTAGAATCCCGGCACCGTGTCCGAGACAGGCGGCACGTCGGGCAAGACGGGCGAACGTTGCGGCGTCGCAACGCCTATGGCGCGGATCGTTCCAGCCTTGACCTGCTCGCCAGCAGTGAGCGTGTCGGCGAACATGACCTGGACTTGGCCGGCAACGAGCGCAAGAAGCGCCGGCGCGCCGCCGTTGAACGGTACGTGCATCATGTCGACGCCGGTCATCATCTTGAACATCTCGGCGGAGATGTGATTGGCATTGCCGACGCCAGCGGAGCCGTAGTTTACCTTGCCCGGATTCGCCTTAGCGTAAGCGATGAACTCGGCCACGGTCTTCGCCGGGAACGACGGCGTCACAAACATAACGTGCGGCGCCTGCACGATGCTGCCGACCGGCTCGATATCGCGGATGAAATTGAAGTTCAGGTGCTTGTACAGCGTGGCGTTGATCGCGTTGCCGGCATTGATGAGGAGAAGCGCGTAGCCGTCGGGCGCTGCCGTCACCACCGCCTCGGTGCCGAGATTGCTGCCGGCACCGGGCTTGTTTTCGACGATGAAGGGCTGATCAAGTCGCTCCGACAGAAATTGCGCCATCAGCCGGCCGGAAATATCGGCGGCGCCGCCAGGCGGAAATGGCACGACAATGCGCGCCGCCCGTGCCGGATAATCGAGTGCGACAGCCATCTTCGGCAAAGCACCCGACAGCGCGGCCGCCCCGGCCACACGCAACAACTGACGGCGTACCAGCATTCCATTCCTCCCCGCATTATCGTTGCGCAGCACGGTATAGGCTTAGGCACTAGCCCGCTAGTGTCCCGTTACCGTCGCGATCAAGCCATCGGGGTTTTGCGGCACATCGTCACCGCGCCAGCAGATGTGATGGTCAGGCCTGATGAGATTGAGCCGTCGCTCGTAGAGCGTGCACGCGTCCGTTTCGTCAACGTCGCAAATCGTGAGCGGAACGCCGGCGCGTGTTGCAGCCGTCTGCAACTCTTTTGCATCCGGCGGATTTGGCCCCACACGGAGCAACGTGAAGTATTTTCCGAGCCGATCGAACAAGGAATTTCCGTGGCCTCGGCCGCCGTCGAGCCATACGTGCGGGGCGCGACCGCCGGGAATGCTCGAAGGAATATAGCGTTCGATCTCCTGCGGCGGCGGCTTGCCGCCTGCGATGATGAGCGCGGAGGCATCATAGCGAGCGCCAAGAACAACGCCCAAGAAGTCTCGCTCTTCCGGCAGTACGAAATGATTGGCGAGGACGAAGGATGATTGCCCGGCCCGTGCACGCTCCGCCGCGCCCGCAGGCGTGTCGTGCTCGATCGCCTCAGTCACCTCGATGTCGTGCCAAGCCTTGCCCATACCTCTCGCCACGTCCGTATTACGGACGGCGATCGGTTTGCGCTCGGCTTCGTAACTCGCCAGCAATTTCTCACCACCCCAGCCTTGCACGCGCGCGGCAATCTTCCACGCCAGATTGGCGACGTCCTCGATTCCGGTATTGAGGCCAAAGCCGCCGGTCGGCGTGAACAGGTGCGCGGCATCGCCCGCCAGAAACATGCGCCCGCCCCAAAAGCGCTCGGCGACAAGATAGCCGCCTGCATGCCAGGCGCGCTGGCTCACGATCTCAACCGGAATGGCGGCACCGATCGCTTTCTGAATCGTCCGTCGAATACCGTCTGCGTCAACAATCTCGCCCGGTGCGCGACGTTTATGCATCATGAATTCACCCGCTCCATCGAGCGTGATGATGATGATCCGCGTGTCGCGATTGATCGTCAGGTACATCCAGGCACGGCGCGGCCCGAGCGTCTGGTAGAATTCGGGAATCGACATATGGATCGAGACGAATTCGCCGCCCATGAAGACGTTCATCAGACGGTCTTCGCCCTCGTAGCGAATGCCGAGCGCCTTGCGGACCGTGCTGCGGCTGCCGTCGCAACCGACCACAAAGGCGGCGTGCGACGTTTCAACAGTCCCGTCAACGCGGCGAGCGCGGACCGCGACACTGTCGTCGGTTTCGTCGAGGTCTTCCACGGCCCAGCCGAAACGAAGCGAAATATTCGGCCGCCGGCTCGCTTCCTCGAACAGAAGCCGCTCGACATACATCTGGTTCACACGATGGGTGGGCTCCGGCAGCTGATCGCGCCCGGATCCGCGCTCGCGCAGCTTCAATCGCTCGTCCCGCGACGGCGTGCGCGCCCTCGCAATCTCGTAGCCGTTCAAGCGGGTGAAATAGGCGACGTCGAAGGGATGGTCGTCGGGCAGGCCTAGCGCACGGATCCGGTCGGCGATGCCGACCTTGCGAAACAGCTCCATCGTGCGGGCATTGTGGATGTTACCTTT
>DATJTL010000065.1:0-2393 GCA_035503415.1 Xanthobacteraceae bacterium | reverse complement strand
GCAGGAGCGGCTGGCGAAGCTCGCCGGCGGCGTCGCGGTGATCCGGGTCGGCGGCGCGACCGAGATCGAGGTCAAGGAGAAGAAGGACCGCGTCGACGACGCGCTCAACGCCACCCGCGCGGCGGTCGAAGAGGGCATCGTTCCGGGTGGCGGCGTCGCGCTCCTGCGCGCCAAGGCTGCCGTCGCCAAGCTCAAGAGCGAGAACTCCGACGAGCAGGCCGGCATCAGCATCGTGCTCAAGGCGCTCGAATCGCCGATCCGCCAGATTGCCGAGAACTCGGGCGCGGAAGGCTCGATCGTGGTCGGCAAGGTGACGGAGCACAAGTCGCAGACTTACGGCTTCAACGCCCAGACCGAAGAGTACGTCGACATGATCGACGCCGGCATCGTCGATCCGGCCAAGGTCGTGCGCACGGCGCTCCAGGACTCGGCCTCGGTCGCTGGCCTCCTCATCACCACCGAGGCGATGGTCGCCGAACTGCCGAAGGACAAGCCGGCTCCGGCCATGCCGGGCGGCGGCGGCATGGGCGGCATGGACTTTTAAGGTCTGCGCCGTAGCGGTCGCCGACCGCGGCCGCTTTGTTGGCGCGGTCGCCGACCGCGCCAGCCGCGACCAGCGGTCGCAGCTACAAACAACAAAAGGGCGGCTTCGGCCGCCCTTTTTGTTGGGCCGGGTCTGCGCGACGGGCGGACGCGACATTACGCTTTACGTCAATCGTAATGGGCGATATTCCGTTTTGTGATGATCGTCAGCTTCCGCGACAAGCTCACCGCAATGTTTGCAGCGGGCAAGCCCGTGCGGAAGTTCTCAGGGTTCGCTCGGCAGGCCGAGATTCGGCTAGATCGGCTCGAAGCCGCGGCCACGCTGGCCGATCTCGCGGCGCTTCGCGGCAATCGATTGGAAATATTGAAAGGCGACAGGGCCGGGCAATATTCTATGCGCATCAACGACCAGTGGCGGATCTGCTTTGCTTGGCCGCCAGGATCGCCCGGGCCGGTGGACGTTGAGATCGTCGACTACCATTGAAGGTTTTGCCCATGTCACGCAGCGTTATTCACCCCGGCGAACACCTCGCGGAAGAGCTCGGCGAACTCGGCTTGTCGGCAGCCGAACTTGCGCGTCAAATCGAGGTCCCCGTGAACCGGATCACCGGCATTCTCAACGGGCAGCGCGGGGTTACTGCGGATACCGCGCTGCGTCTCGGCCACTGGTTTGGAACCAGTCCCCAATTTTGGATGAATCTCCAACAGCTCTATGAGCTTCGCCTGGCCGAGCGCGCAGTCGGCGAGAAGCTGGCGCGTCTGCCGCGACGGACGGATTCGAGACCGCAGCGAAGCCAGCGGTCGAAGGCGTCCTGATCCACCGGCGTGGGCGGCTGACTTCTGAGGTCCGCGCCTGTAGGCGCGGTCGCCGACCGCGCTCACCGAGCGCGGCTACAAATAGCGTAAAGGGGCGGCTTCGGCCGCCCTTTTTGTTGGGCCAGCGTCGCTTCCATCCCGCCCATGACAGGCGCCGCAATTCTATACCGCGGCGCCCAATTTGGCGGCGGACGCTCGATCGGCGCTGGCCGGCCCGGCCGGAAAGCGCCCTCCTGATAATTGTTTGAACAGCGCCGGGCAGAGAGCCGCGCGTGGCACGAGCGTTGCAAACCGGATCCTTGAGACCGTCACCCGTGAGGCGCTGTTGGAGCTGGCCGACCTCGAACTTGTTCACCTCACCAAACGCTTTGGCGCCGCGACCGCGGTCGACGCGATCGATCTCAAGGTCCCGGCGGGCGCCTATTGCTGTCTGCTCGGACCGTCGGGCTGCGGCAAGACGACGACCTTGAGAATGATCGCCGGCCACGAGCGCGCGACCGAAGGCGACATCCTCATCGGCCCGGCCAACGTCACCGACCTGCCGCCCGACAAGCGCGGCACGGCGATGATGTTCCAGAGCTATGCGCTCTTTCCCCATCTCTCCTCAGTCGACAACGTCGCCTTCTCCCTCAAGATGAAGGGCGTCGACAAGACGACCCGGCGCAAACGAGCGATGGAGTTCCTGGACCTCGTCGCCATGGCGCAATACGCCGAGCGCGTGCCGGCGCAATTGTCGGGCGGCCAGCAGCAGCGCGTCGCCCTGGCCAGGGCGCTGGTCACCGATCCGCAGATTCTGCTGCTGGACGAGCCGCTGTCGGCGCTCGATCCGTTCTTGCGCGTTCGGATGCGCGCCGAGCTGCGGCGGTTCCAGCGGCAGCTCAAGATTCCCTTCCTCCATGTCACCCACGCCCAGGATGAGGCGCTCGCGCTCGCCGATCTCGTGGTGGTGATGAACAGGGGCCGCATCGAACAGATCGCCGCGCCGCACGACCTGTTCGAAAAGCCGGCGACGGAGTTCATCGCCCGCTTTCTCG
>DATJTL010000064.1:0-4430 GCA_035503415.1 Xanthobacteraceae bacterium | reverse complement strand
TTGGAATTTTGGATTTGGAGAATCTAGATTTGCATCAGTGATTTGGCGGCTTGCTCGCGTGACGTGTGTATGGAGTAGAGTTCGATGAGCGGTCGACGAGTGTCGCGTGCCGTTTTGGTTGCGGTCGAAGTTGCGGATGCGGTCGAAGCCGCCATCCGGTTTGCGGCTTATGCGGCACGTTCGCTTCCCTACAGCAGAATACCGCTGGCGTTCGCGGGTTTGCTCGTGGTCGTATCGGTGCCGATGTTGTTTCGCGCCGATATGCCGTCGATGGCGGCGAGCAGCAGATTGAAATGCTACGACAGCGCTGGAAATTACGTACCGTGCGCAGCGCAAGCTCGCGCGAACCTGTTGCCATTCGGTGACCAAACAACGGCGTTCCATCAACAAGCAAGTGCGACAACAACCGCGCTCAATCAACAAGAAGATTTGCAAAGAGAAGGTTTGCAAAGAGAAGATTTGCAAAGAGAAGGTTTGCCAACCACCGCGCTCCGTCAACAAGAAAGTTGGCAGCAAGAGAGCTGGCGGCAAGTAAGTTTGCAGCAAGACAATTTGCAACAAGCAAGCTTGGCGACAACCGTCATCGATCAACAAGAAAAGTGGAAGCCAAGCGCGCCAGCCGCGCGGCGCAGCGCTACGCTGCGAAAAGGCCCGGAATCGGTCATCTATGGGCGGCACTTGATACCGCGCTTCTTTTCCGCCTTGCGGAAGAAGGTTACGCATTTTGCATCCGTTGCCGCGATCGAGGCGGGGGCTCTCCCCGGCAGGGGAGTCAGGGAATGATCCCGGCGATTGACCTTTTGGCTGACGCGCGTCCACCGCGCGCCGACGATCAGTGGGGCTGCGTATCCCTGTGATCATCGTCCGCCTGCCCAAGCCCAGGGAGGTAGCGGCCGAAATTCAATTCGAAGTCGCTCGGAACGCCGTAACCGATACCACGAAGCTTGGCGCGGCGCGTCTGCGCACTGGGCCAAGTCAGCATTGGGAAGATCATGTCGTTGCTGGATTGAAGCTCGCTAGCCGTGGGTGTCCCGAACCGGTTGATCTGCGCCTTCGCCGCAGCCAGCACTGCGCGGTCGAATGAGGCCAGACGCCGGACGAGCGTTTCGACAAACGAGTCGAGGTCGTCATCGTCCAGCGCGCGGTTCACCCAGCCATAGCGCTCGGCGATATCAGCGTCGAAATCGTCGGCGCCGAGCACGATCTCAAGTGCGCGCGAGCGGCCGACCAAGCGCGGCAGCCATTCCAGCGCTCCGCCGCCCGGGACCAGGCCGACGCCGACCTCGGGGTTGCCGAACATGGCGCTTTGCCGGCTGGCGAAACGCATGTCGCAGGCCAGCACGAACTCGTTGCCGATGCCGCGCGTGCGGCCGCGAATCTTGGCGATGCTCACGACCGGCGTGGCCGAGAGGCGCAGCACAAAGTCGCGCCAGAGGCCCAGCACCTCCGGCTGTTCGGCTGCCTTGGCTACGTCGAGATGGGCGATGAAAAAATCGGGATTGCCCGACTGGAACACCACGACCTTCACGGACGGGTCCGCTTCGATGTCGGTCATCAGCGCTCCCAGTTCGACGATCGTAGCGGGAACAAACATGTTGATCGGCGGATTGCTGAAGGTGATCGTCCATCGGCCCGGATAGGTGCGATCGGTGTTGAACTGCGAAGGGTCAGGCATGGCGATCTCCAACGTCGAATGGCAGATCAAGCTTTGCGTTCAAGCTGGCGGGACACGGCAGTCTTCAGCTCGGATTGCGCAGTGGTCGCAAGCCCGCACGGACTTCCTGTGAAAAGAGCTGCGGCTGTTCCCAGGCCGCATAGTGGCCGCCTTCGGCAACGTTGTTGAAATAAATGAGCTTATGATAGGCCCGTTCTGTCCAGCTCCGCGGCGCTTCATAATTCTCGCCGGGAAAGACGCTGACGGCAGCGGGGATGGAGACGTTGACGGCGTTGTAAAGAGCGGCGTGATTTTCCCAATATAGACGAGCCGATGAAATCGCCGTGTTGGTCAGCCAATAGAGCGTGATGTCGTCGAGCACGTCGTCGCGTGTGAGGGCGCCCGCGGAGCGTCCGTTGATCGTGCGTCCGAGCACGGCCGAGGTGATCGCCGCCGCCGGCTGGGCATAGCCGTCGCCGTGGTCAAGAAGCCATGCTGCCAGGCCGACGGGTGAATCGGCGAATCCATAGAGCGTCTGCGGACGCGTCCCCATGATCTGGGCGTAGGCGCGCCGCTTCGTATAGAGGAGCTGCAGCTGCGCATAGGCGCGTCTTTCGTCGTCTGAGAGATTGGCCGGCGCCGGATCGTTGCATTGAAGCGCCTTGGCAACGTCGGGCGGGATGGTGGCGGGGAAGTTGACATGAATGCCGAGCAATCCCGGCGGGGCCTGCTCGCCCATCACATTCGTAATGGCTCCACCCCAATCGCCGCCTTGTGACGCGAATTGCGCGTATCCGAGGCGCTTCATCAGCACGACCCAGGCTCGCGCGATGTGAGCAGGGTCCCAGCCGGTCGTGGTCGGCTTGGCTGAGAACCCGTAGCCAGGCAGCGACGGGATCACCAGATGAAACGCGTCCGATGCGCTGGCGCCGTGCGCCGTTGGATTGGTCAGCGGATCGATAATCTTCAGCTGCTCGATGACCGAGCCGGGCCATCCGTGCGTGATGATGAGCGGCAACGCCTTGTCATGCTGTGAACGAACGTGAATGAAATGAATGTCGAGCCCGTCGATCTCGGTCTTAAATTGCGGCAAGGCATTCAATTTTGCCTCGCAGTTGCGCCAGTCGTAATCTGTCGCCCAGTGGTACGCCAATTCCTGAATTGTGAAGAGCGGCACGCCCTGGGAATCATCCGTGACCGTCTCCCGCTCCGGCCAACGGGTCGCCAGGATGCGCCGGCGCAGTTCGATGAGCTCTTCCTGCGGGATATCGATGTGGAAGGGGCGGACGGCGTCGTCCGTGGTCGCGGCGTGCGCTTGCGCGGGAAGCAGGCCGGAGGCAGCTACGGCGGCCGAGGCGGCAAGAACCTCGCGACGGTCGGGGGAGCGCACTTTCGCTGACATGATTGTCTCTCCGTGCTGGAGGTCGGCAACCCGACCGCATTTGGCGCGATAAGATATTTGGCTCGATAAGACTTGGTTCGATAAGACTTGGCTCGATAAGACTTGGCTCGATAAGACTTGGCTCGATTAGACTCGGCGCGCGCGCCCTGACCGGCCGCAGGCTTGGAGAGTGCGCCGTTACAACGGTCCTGCGCCGAGATGCCAATAGGTCAACGGTGGAACGCGTTGATCAAAACAGCGGTTCCCGCACCGCGAGCCAAATTTTCCGATATGGAAGGGTCGCTCTTAAAGCCGAGACGCTGAAATGTCGCCTGAGCCCGTATGCCCGCGAGGCCGCAGCGCGCTGCGCGGTCAAATCTTCTCGAAATGAATTTCGTCGGCAAGCGTTGTCCAGGTGTCGATGTCGGCGACCAGGCGCTTCTTGAAGTCTTCCGGCGTCGTCGGCGTCGGCTCGTTGCCGAAGCCGCGCAGCTTTTCGATTGTGGCCTGCTGCTTGAGCAGGTGAGCGATTTCAACATTGAGCCGGGTCAGGATCGGGTCCGGCAGGCCTGCCGGCGCGATCAGGCCCTGCCAGGCCGTGACGTCGAAGCCGGGAACGCCGCTTTCGGCCACGGTCGGGGTGGCGGGCAGTGCGAAATAGCGATGCCCGCTGGAGACGGCGAGCGCGTTGAGCTTGCCAGCGCGCACGAAGCCGATCAGCGAGGCCGGCGGATCCATTATGAAATCGAGCCGGCCGGCGACCAGTTCGGTGACTGCCGGCTCACTGCCGCGAAACGGGACGTGCTCGACCTTGATCTTGGTTTTCTGCGCGAACAGCTCGATGGCGAGCTGCGGCCCGGAGCCGACGCCCGGCGAGCCGTAGAGCAGCGGGGTCGGGCGCGTCTTGGCGGCGTCGATGAGTTCGGCCACGCTTTTGATCCCGCTCGCCGCGTTGGTGCACATCACGTAAGGGTATTCGGAAACCAGCGAGATCGTGGTGAAGTCGTCGACCGAATTGTAGGGCAGGTGGGCGAAGGTTGCGGCCGCGCTGGCGAAGCCGGACGGGATCACCATCAGCGTGTAGCCGTCGGGTGCGGCGCGGGCGACAAAGGCCGCCGCCGACGTCCCGGAAGCGCCGGGGCGCGGCTCGACGATGACCGACTGGCCGAAGGCCTTTTGCAGGCCGTCGGCGACCAGCCGCGCCACCACGTCGGAAGGACCGCCGGCCGGAAAGCCGTGAATGATCGTAATGGTGCGCGTCGGCCAATCCGCCTGCGCGCGCACGCTCGGCGCGGCGACCGCGGCGATGCCGCCGAGACCGGCGACGACGGCGCGGCGGGTGAGATTTTCGGTCATGGCGCTCCCTCCAGGCGCCAGTATCGCACGTTAAGGGCG
>DATJTL010000063.1:0-9985 GCA_035503415.1 Xanthobacteraceae bacterium | reverse complement strand
GCGCGCCGACCTTGCCGCCGCCGCAAACGGCGGCGAGTATTGGAGGCTCTGTTCAGTTCGTATTGCTCCACCATAATTGACGAGGGATTCATGAAACTGAAAATCGTTCTTGCCATCGCCACCCTTGCCGCAACGACAGCTCTCGCGCAGGCGCAGCCCGCTCCGCCGAATGTGCCGAAGCCGACTAAGGCCGACGTGCAAAAAGTGGTGCAGATCGTCAGCGGCGACAAAGCAAAGACGCAAGACTATTGTGCGCTTGCCAAGCTCGAAGATCAGATGACGGCGCTCGACCCGCAGAAGGACGAGAAAAAGCTGGAAGCGCTCAGCAACCAGGCCGACGAGCTCGCCGAGAAAATCGGCCCCGAATACGTCAAGCTGATGCAGGGGTTGGATCAGATCCAAGAGAACTCCCCCGAGGCTAAAGACTTCTCCCAGATGCTCTCGCAGCTCGATAAGCTCTGCAGCCCTTAAACAGCATGAGAGCGCACCAACCATTTTAACACGTGATACCAGCGGCTCGATTCTGTGCGCGTCCCGTACAAACCGAGCCGCTGAACAAAAGATTGCCGTTGAATTTTAGTTGATTGACCGATCCGCCCGATTTCGGAGCCCCCTCGAAAAAGGTGCGGCTGCGCAGACGTGATCGGCCGCCAAGGGCCTCCTAGCGGGGAGCTTCGGCGAGCTTTGCCGTTCTGCGGGCTAGGACAGCCACCGAACCGATCGCCCTCCGCCAAGAAGCCCGCCGCTCGCCTGCGGCCGTCGGGATGCGGAACTCCGGACCGCTCCCGCCTGTTATTCAATGTCGGGCCCATTGTTTGGTTGCGACTCAGAGGTTGATCGCCTCGATGCGTACAATTGGTCGGATAGGGCTGTTTGCGGGCAGCCACGCCGCCGCAGGCAATGAGGGCGGCGGCACATGAAGCCCTTCATCGGCCTTGCCGGAATCCTGCTTGCCGCAATGGTGTCCGAGTTCAACGATCAGGTGACCTCGCTCGCCTTGGTCGACATACGCGGCAACCTGGGCATCAGTTACGATCCGGGAACGTGGATCCAAAGCCTGTACGCTTCGGCCCAGATCGTCGGCATGGCGTGTTCGCCGTGGCTGTTGACGACGTTCACTTTGCGTTATTGGACGCTGTTCTCCATTGCGCTGTGCGGCGTGGCAAGCTCATTGATCCCGTTTAGCCCGAACATCGAAGCCATTTACGCGCTCCGTTTGATGCAAGGTTTTGCCGGCGGCCTCCTCATCCCGCTTTTGATGGTCACGGCGCTGCGCGCCATCAAGGACTTGAGCCTCCGCCTCTACGGGTTGGCGTTTTACGCGTTGTCGGCGAGCTTCACGTCGGGCCTCGCTGCGAGCCTTTCCGCTCTGTGGACTGACATGGTCGGCTGGCGTTTCGTATTTCTTCAGGCGCTTCCCTTGTGCGCCGCGGCGGCGGCGCTGGTCTGGTACGGCGATCCGCAAGATCAACCGCGCTACCAGCGCTTCCATTGTGCCGATTGGAGGGGCGTGCTGCTCGCAATCATAGGGTTCGGCGCCTTCAGTACCATGCTGTACCAGGGCGATCGGCTCGACTGGTTCAACTCGCCACTGATCTGCGTGCTTGCGCTGATCAGTGCCGTCACCCTTCCGCTGTTTGTTGTGAACGAATGGTTTCATCCGCTCCCCCTAATAAAGCCGCAGCTGCTCGGCCGGCGCAATATCGCCTACGGCGCGCTTGCGCTATTCACCTTTCTCATCATTTCTCAAGCAGGCTCCACGGTGCCGCTGCAGGTCCTGCAGCAAGTGCAAGGCTATCGGCCCTCGCAGTCCAGTCTGATCACGCTGGAGATCGCCTTGCCACAGCTCTTGCTTCTGCCCGCCGTGGCATTTCTCCTGAATTTCCGCCGGGTCGACGCGCGCGTGGTCAGCTTCATCGGGCTCGCGCTCATGCTGACCGCATGCATCGGCACGTCCTTTGTCGATTACACCTGGAATCGCGATCAGTTTTACCTGTGGCAAATCTTTCAGGCGATTGGGCAACCCCTCGTGGTCCTGCCGTTGCTGCTGTTTGCGACAAATTCGCTGAAGGACCCTTCGGAAGCCCCTTATCTGTCTGCGCTCGTCAATACCCCGCGTGCCCTGGCGGAAGTTGTCGCCGTCTGGCTTTTCGCGCTGATCGTCCGGTGGCGCGGTAGCCTGCATTCCGATCGCATTATCGATCAAATTGGCCAAGACCGCTTCCGCGTCCTGCAACACGGCGACACGACGTCCGCTGTCCCGATACCGCCCTTCGCCCAGCCGTCGCCCAGTGCACCCCACGGTCTTGCGGCCTTGAGCGACGCAGTACGGCAACAGGTGGCTGTGATGACGACCGCCGATACGTTTCTGATTTTGGCGGCATTGACCGTTTTTCTGATGATCCTCGTCCTGTTGTTGCCGGTGCGCACGCTGCCGCCGCAATTCCAATTTGCGAAGCGATAGGGTTCGTTATGCCGGCGAGCCAACCAAAGCGAGACGCGTCCGAACGGGACTGGTTGCTGACCGCCGAAGTACCGCCAGACCGCGGCGAGGCTCTACCCGGCAGCCCCCAAGTCAAGGACGAGAAGCCGGCGGCGGACGAGAAACCGAGCGAGGCAAAACAAAAGACAGATGACAAGCAAGAGAAGAAGGCCGACGAGAAGCCCGCCAAACCGACGCCGAAATGGCCTCTGGTGCTGGCCACAATTGTGCTCCTTGCCTTCGTCGGGACCGTTCTTTGGATCATCTTCCGCCCGCGGCCGGATGTGTGGACCAACGACGCCTATGTGGCGGTGCACTATGCCAACATAGCGCCGCGCGTTTCCGGTCAGGTCTCGACTGTGCCGGTGGACGACAATGACTTCGTCAAGGCCGGGCAAGTGCTAGTGACGCTCGATCCGCGGGATTATCAAACGGCGCTCAGCTCGGCCGAGGCGACGCTGTCGCGCGACTCGGCCCAGCTTGCCGACGTGTCGGCGAATCTTGCCCGGCAGCCGTCGCTGATCAGCGAGCAAGAGGCTAACGTCGCCTCGGCTCAGGCGCGCATCGCGTTTACCGAGCCGGACGCCCGCCGCTACAACTTCCTCGCCGCGACGGACGCAGGAACCATCCGGCAGCGCGAACAAGCCGATAGCGCCCTGCAGGAGTCGAAAGCGCAACTCAACAACGCGCAGGCATCGCTCGACGCCGCCCGCCGGGAACTGGACGTGATCAAGGCGCAACAGCAAGCGGCTGCGGCCGTTGTCGAATCCGACAAGGCGCAGGTTGAACAAGCCAAGCTGAACCTGTCCTACACCCAGATCCTCGCCCCGGTGGACGGGATGGTCACCGAGCGCTCTGTTGAAGTCGGCAACACGGTCGCGCCCGGCACCACGCTGATGACGGTGATCCCGCTCAAACAAGTGTACGTCGTCGCGAACTACCTCGAGACGGACCTTGCCCACGTTCGCCCCGGACAGCATGTCACGATCCACGTGGATGCTTACAACATCGACCTCAATGGTACGGTTGAAGGCATCGCGCCGGCGTCAGGCGTGTCATTCGCGCCGATCGAGCCCAACAACGCCACCGGCAATTTTACCAAGATCGTGCAGCGCCTGCCGGTAAAAATCGATGTGGATCCCGACCAGCCGCTGGCCAATCTGCTTCGCGTTGGATTGTCTGTCGAGACCACCATTCACACCGGGCTGGAGGACGTCGTCAAGGAACAGCGCCGCTCCACTGGCCCGATGACGGAGAATTAGTACGCGCGACCTGAACACTTTGCGGACAAACTCAACCTCGACAACTTTCGGGCCCGTTACAACCGGATGCGGACCTCACGCGCTTTTAGGGTCAACACGGCACGCAGGTCAGGAATGCAGAAAGCGCGCAGTTCCACCGTGATCCAAACAAATCAGAGCAAATCGTCGATCGCGACGGCTGGCCGCACCTATTGACTTACTCTCCCGGCGGCTTTCTTTGTCGAAGCTCAATCCGCCCTAATCCAGCGCAACAGGGCAGTGCTTGGCACGCACCATCTTCGCAGCCGAGCATCGCACCCACGCTGTCTGCGAAAGACCGATTTCATGCAAGTTGCCATCGAAGTGATTATTGCGCTGTTGCCGATCGCGGTACTGTTCATAGGCTTTCTGGTCTTCCGGCTCAGCGCCTTCATGGCGAGCTTCTATGCCTGGGTGCTCGAACTCGTCGTGGTGCTTGTCTATTATCAGCAACCGCCGCTGAAGGTGGTCGAAGCTTCGTTGTGGGGCATCATCACCATCTGGTCCGGATTCCTGGTTCTCTATACCGGGCAGCTTTTCGGCCAATCCTATCGCAGCACCGGATTGCTCGCCGTCTTGCTCAATTCGGTCGGCTCGCTCGTTCCCGCCTACGACAAGCAGGCGCAGGCGCTGGCGCTGGTCGTCGTCATCGGCGGCTTCATCGGCGCGTTCAACGGGTTCGCCGTCTACCCGGTGGCCATCCCCGGCCTCATCGAATTGGGTTTCGATGCAGTCGCGACCATCACCAGCTTCCTGGTTTATTTCGCGTGGCCACAGCCCTTCGTCAGCCTGTTCATCGTGCCCAACATCTCCAACGTGGCGACTCACGTGCCGATCCCGGACATCGCGCGCGCGGCCGGCGTGGTCGGCATCCCGCTGGTGTTCGTTTCCATCCTCGGCTTCATCAAGCTTCTCGGCTTTCGCTTCTTTAGCGCGCGCACACAATTTCTGTTCTGGAGCATGAGTCTGAGCAACGTATCGGCGCTGATCCTGTTCACGCAGATCTGGCCGCAATACGGAATTTTCACGCTGATCGCAGGCGCGGCGATTTCGCTCGTCGTGCTCTACGTCTACGGGCGCGTAAAAGTCATGCCCGCACCGGAGACGGGAGCCGCATCGCCGGCGCCGGCGCACGCCTATTCCGCCGGCACCCAATTGCGGGCCTACGCTCCGCTTCTCCTCGGCGTCGCCATCGTGGTGGCGTCGCTCCTTCCCGGCGCCAAGCCGGCG
Source organism: Xanthobacteraceae bacterium (assembly GCA_035503415.1). Classification (GTDB taxonomy): domain Bacteria; phylum Pseudomonadota; class Alphaproteobacteria; order Rhizobiales; family Xanthobacteraceae; genus BOG-931. Next base: position 4,993 of record DATJTL010000063.1, on the reverse strand, counting down.
CTCGGACATTTAGCCTTCAAAGTTGGCGCTTGGGGATACAAGCCGATCTCGATCAACATCTTCACGTCCGCCGGCTTCTTTGTTTTCATTACGGCCTTGGTCTGCTATCCGTTCGCGCGCCAGCGCGCCAGCGTCGCGAAGGATTTTTGGACGGCCACCAAGCGCGCACGGGCGAGCCTGTTGACGCTCGCGGTCGGCAGCGCGCTTGTCTATCTCCTGGTCGACACCGGACAGATCCAGCTTCTCGCCCGCGTGCTTTCGGACGGCGGCAGAGACGCTTATGCGTGGCTTTCGCCGTTGATGGAGTCCTTGGGCGGCATGGCCTTTGGCCAAGGGCTGCCCGCGGACTTCCTCCTTGCCTCGATGCAGACGCCGGTCGCGCCGCTTCTCGGCATTCCGCTCGCGGTCCTGGTCGGCATCGTCACGGTAATGTCGGAAGGGCCGCCAAATCCGTTGAAGCCGACGCAGATTGCCTACACGCAGTCGCTGGCGAACGTAACCGGAAAGGACGGCGAAATCTTCCGCATAACGCTGAAATGGCAGGTGCTCTCACTCGTCACCGCCACTATTGTCGCCGCTGTCTTGGTCTATTTCTCGTAAGTCGCGTGGCCGCAAGTCGTGTTGTTGCAACTCGTGTTGTTGCAAGTCGTGTTGTTGCGGTGCAGTCGACCAAACACGACAAACTACGGCACACTCAAGCACCATGCCTATCTCGTCGGTGTGATGGTGCAGCACGCCATCGCCTCGAAGCTTGCCCAAGCACGGCTCGACCTACTGAACGCTTCCTTGATCTGGATCAAAACCACCCAAGCAGCGGCGTGTCACAATTGGCTGCTAATCGGGATGCTCTGCAGTGCTGGAGCAGTTGAGTAACCACATTCGTTTTTGCAATCAGCGTGCGGCGGGCGCCGAGCAGCGTGCGGCGCAAGCCGATGAGCCGGAGAAGTCTCACTATCTGAACCTGGCCAAATGGTGGGCTCATCTCGCGCGCAGCTATGAGTCTGCTGGAAACCTCGAGCGCTTCCTGATGGATAGTGACGAGTTCGCGCGACACGAGCGCGAAAAACGGCAAGCAGTTTGGAAGCCGGTCGCAACCGCACCTTACGATCGCGATCTTCGCTTGGCCGTGCTGGATGCGCGCGGCGAGGCCCACGCGCTGGTCTTCCCCTGCCGCCGGGTCCTCGGCGGCTGGATCAAGGCGCAGACCAAGGAGCGCCTGTCGATCGATCCGAGCCATTGGCAGGAGTGGAGCGAAGGCGCTCTGATCTGCTGACACTGCTCTACGGCGTCACCTATCGGCACTGGCTGCAGGCTCATCAATCGAACATAAGGGATAGTCGATCGCAGCGTAGCGAGGCGGAACGCCGCGCGATACGGTGGCGCTTGCGGGTGCGACACTGATTGCCAAGGGGAGAAACGCATAATGGAACCGCTGCCGAAAGGCGCCAATTTCGTTCGCTCGAAGACGCTGTGGGAGATCGGCCTGCATATCGCGGGCAACCCGGCCACGCCTTACGGCGGCAATCGCGACATGGTCATCACTGTCGGCTCCGGCTCCGGGCCGAGCTATCGCCCATGGCTCCAGCTTGCAACCGGCTCCGCCATTCTGGCCGAAGAAGTGGCCAGAGGCGGCGGCGTCGATCTCGCCTTCGTCAATCCTTCGGCGCTGCTCACGCAGGCCTATCGCGGCGTCGGACTGTTCACAAAACCGCTGCCGGTGCGGATCGTCGCCTCCTATCCGAGCTGGGATCGCATGGTGTTCGCGATCCATCCGCGCGCGGGCATCCGCTCGCTTGCCGACATCAAGGCCAAACGTTATCCGCTGCGCATCTCGGTGCGCGAGGACCCCACCCATTCGACCCATGTGTTGATCGAGCAGGCCTTTGCGCTGCACGGCTTTACGCTCAAGGACGTTGAATCCTGGGGCGGCCGCCTCATTCTCTGCGGCGGCCCGTCCGACAAGCGGCGGCTCGATCCGATGGCGCGCGGCGAGATCGACGCTGTGTTCGACGAAGGCATCAAGGTCTGGCTCAACGAGGCGCTGGCGGCGGGCTTGTTGCCGATCGAACTCAATGAGGACGAATTCGCCGCGATGGGAAAGCTCGGCTGGCGGCGGGTGCCGCTGCCCAAGGCGCGCTTTCCGAACCTGCCGAAGGATTTCGAGACGCTCGATTTCTCCGGTTGGCCGATCTACTGCAATGCGTCGCTGCCCGAACAAACAGCTTACGACATTTGCGATGCGCTCGCCGCGCGCGAGGCGGAAATTCCCTTCGAGCGGGGCACCGGCGGTTCGGCGGTGCACATGGTGAGCGACACCGAAACAACGCCGATGGACGTGCCGCTGCATCCCGGCGCCGAGCGCTGGCTAAAGGAGCACGGTTAACTTCCCGCCTTACCGAGGTTTCTTATCTGTTCCGACAGGTAGCCGGGCCTGCCCCCGGATGCTAAGAAAGAGGGAGCGCGGAACCGGCTCGATGCCGGTTCCGTTGAATCGACGTTCTCTAACAGTGGAGTAAGCAAGTGGCTCCGCGTGCGTATTGGAAAGGCTACTTGAAGCTGTCGCTTGTCTCCTGCCCGATCTCGCTATTCCCAGCCACTTCGGGCCGCGAGAAGATCAGCTTTCACCAGCTCAACCGCAATACCGGCAACCGCATCAAATACCGCAAGGTCGATGCCGAGACCGGCGAGGACGTCGAAGCCGCCGACATCATCAAGGGCTACGAGGTGGACAAGGGCCAGTACATCGAGCTCGAGCCCGAGGAGCTCGAAGCTATCGCCCTGGAAAGCAAGCGCTCGATCGACATCGAAAAGTTCGTGCCTAAGGATGAGATCGACGACCTTTATCTGGCCGAACCCTATTACGTCGTTCCCGACGGGGAGGTTGGCCAGCAAGCCTTCGCGGTCATTCGCGAGGCTGTTCGCAAGGAAGGCATGGTGGCGATCGCCAAGGTCGTGTTCACCTCGCGCGAGCACATGATTGCGCTGGAGCCGCGCGGCAAGGGCATGATGGCGGTGACGCTGCGCTACCCCTACGAGGTGCGCAAACCCGACGAATATTTCGGCGAGATCGAGGACGAGAAGGTGCCTAAGGACATGCTCGATCTGGCGACCCATATCGTCGACACCAAGCGCGGCAAGTTCGAGCCGGACAAGTTCGAAGACGAATACGAAGGCGCGCTGAAGGACCTCCTGCGCAAGAAACAGAAGGGCGAAAAAATCGAACCGGCCAAGGAACGCGAGCCCTCCAACGTCGTCAATCTGATGGACGCGCTGCGCAAGAGCGTCAAAGCTGACGGTGGGCGGTCGTCAGCGCGTCCCGCGAAGAAAGGCCGCAAGCGAATTGAAGGCCAGCGTGAGATGCTGTTGCCGATCACCGGCAAGAAAGGAAAAGAAGCCCCGGTCAAACGAGCCGCCGGGCCTCACGCGCGGCGAAAAAGCGCCGGATAATTTTCCAACCGATTATTTGCGGCGTCCGCGCCGCGCCTGTTTTGCTTTATCGCCCTCGAGCGGAATGACCTTGGCGCCGACGCCGGCGCTTCGGCGCAGCGCGGCGCGCAGATCCACCGGCCGCCCGTGCTTTTTCAGAAGATCGGCGAATGCCTCATCCGCCAGTTCCTGAAACGTCATCATGCGATCGTGCCCGAGGAGATCAAGCGCCGCCCAGCTTTCGTCGTCGATCTGCACGCGCTTACCGGGCATACCCCGTCCCCGCGAACCGCACCTTGCCGACTATTTTTTCCTTGGCACCCTCTTGCCTTCCTTGCGCGCCTCAGAGAGGGCAATCGCGATCGCCTGCTTGCGGCCCTTCACCTTGCCGCCTTTGCCGCCGGGACCGCTCCGGGCGGTGCCGCGGTTGTAGCGGCGCATCTCTTTTTCGACGTCCCGACTCGCTCCGCGCGAATATTGGCGTTTTCGGCGACTGGCCATCGCATTCTCCTCGAACGACGTCCTCAAAAATCAACCGTTCATGCGACCTGCAGTTCCCGGGGCCGCCGCCGGTGGTTGAGCGCCAACACTGACCGTCAACAGTTTTGCTCACTCGCTCAACCCTTGAACTTCAAGATGCGCGCAGTCGCCGACGCGCTGCCGCTCGCTCCGCCCCTGCGCGAGCAGGGCGCGCGCCTCCCAATCACATCGCTCTCGCAAACCATAGCGAGCACCGCGTCTGGCGGTCGATGCGCAGAGCTTCTATGCTGGCGCCCGTTACTGATAATCAGCCTGCTGGGGTGTCCGCGTGCCCGACTCTTCCAAGGAAACCGCCGAAGCTGTACAGATATGGCCGGCCTCCGAGCCGGCATTGCGCGCGATCGCCATGCCGGCCGACACCAATCCGCACGGCGACATATTTGGCGGCTGGCTCCTGTGCCAGATGGACCTCGCCGGCTCGACCTTCGCCACCCGGCATGCCAACGGCCGTGTCGTCACCGTCGCCATCACCGCCATGGCGTTTCATCGCCCGGTCATGGTCGGCGACGAGGTCACCTGCTTCTGCAACGTCGAAAAAGTCGGCCACACCTCGATTACGGTAAAAATCGAGAGCTGGGCGCGGCGGCGGACCGCGCTTGAACCGATCAAGGTGACAGAAGGCGTGTTCACCTACGTGCGCGTTGATGCCGCAGGCCACCCGGTGCCGGTCGCGGCGACGCCAGACGGGTAGCGCGCGTCATTCGGCCGCCTGCTGCAAATCCTGCGGCGTGACGCCCGGCGGATCCCACTCGACACTGTGATAGTCGAACCCGGCGGCGAGCGTGGGTTTGACGATGGCGAAAAACGGCGACACGTCGAAGTCGCGTGGCGTGAACAGGCCGTGCTTGCGGATATGCTCGATCTCGCTTTGCACGTAGGGCGCCACGCCATAGGTCTTGCCGTTGATCGAGACCCGCTCCGGCAGGATCGGATAGCGGATCGATGCGAAAGCGTCGGCGATCAATACCGAGCAGATCGCCTTGGTGGGATCGCCGGCGCCGATCGCCAGCATGCGGCGGCGGAACCA
>DATJTL010000062.1:0-10837 GCA_035503415.1 Xanthobacteraceae bacterium | reverse complement strand
GGCCCCGGCATCGTGGTGCCCTATCACACGTGGGCGCCAGGCGGCAGCTACATGGGGCCGGGCGCTTATCCCTATTTCGCTGGTTACGGCGGTGGCTACGGCGATTACGGACCGCCCCCCGGATTCGTCGGGCCGGGCCCGCACGTGGCCTACCGCGCGCGTGTCTATGGGCGCCATGATTATCGCGGCCACGTGCGAGCGTACGCCTATCAGCCGCGCAACTAAGTGCCGGTTCTGCTTGCGCGCAGGACGAGCGGATTGTGTATCGATCTAAACTCGTCGCGCGCTAAAGCGTGATTGCGCGGTTGGCGATGTAGAGCGCGAGCGCCGCGGCGTTGGAGACGTTGAGGCTTTTGATCGAGCCGGGAAGATCGAGCCGCACCAGCCGGTCGCAAACCTCGCGCGTTCCATGCCGCAATCCCTTGCCTTCGGCGCCGAGTACGAGCGCGAGCGGAGCGGTCAGCGTCATGGCGGCAAGTTCGTCGGCCGCCTCGCTGTCGAGGCCGACAACAAGGAATCCGCGTTCCTTGAGCGCGGCAAGCGCGCGGGCCAGGTTCTGCACCGTCACGATCGGCACCATTTCGAGCGCGCCCGAGGCGGACTTGGCGAGCACGCCGGTCACTTCCGGACTGTGCCGCGCCGTGGTGACGATCGCGCCCACCGCGAATGCGGCGGCGGTCCGCAAGATCGCTCCGACGTTATGCGGATCGGTGATTTGATCGAGCACCAGCACGATGCCCGAGGTGGACAGTTCTTCGATTTCAGGCGAGGGCAGGGGATCGGCCTCGGCATAAAGGCCTTGATGCACGGCGTCGGGTGTGAGCCGCGCATCGAGCGCCTGCGGCCGGACCACTTCGTACGGGATGCTTTGCGTGTCGATGCCTTCCTCGGCAAGACGCCGCAGCGCGTTCTCGGTCGCCCATAATTTACGGATGCGGCGCGCCGGATTGGCAAGTGCCGCCGTCACGGTGTGCCAGCCGTATAGGACGATCGGGGCGTCAACACTCTGGCGATGTTCGCCGCGCCGAAAGGCGTGCCGCATGGTGCGGCCGGTATCGCGGCGGCGCTGCGAGTGCGGCTTGGGGCGCCATTGCCGTTCGCTCATGACCGCTTCTGTCATGCGGGCGCGCGCTTGGCAATTCGGCTCAATTTCGATTGACTAGGCGCAGCGACCCAACCATATAGCGCCAACCGGCTGTGCCGCCTCGTATTACGCCGCAGGCTGGTTGCGGGGGAGTGTCCCGAGTGGCAAAGGGGGCGGACTGTAAATCCGCTGGCTGACGCCTTCGTAGGTTCGAGTCCTACCTCCCCCACCAAGGCTCACCCGTTTGACGGGCATGGTTCCGTCATGATGGCCCCTTGTCCATACCGGCTTTTTCCTTTTGAATTTCAGGGCAGTCGTGTTTGATGTCTGGACGTGCACGTTAAATCGGCGCCACTGGGTAGTATCTGTAAGGATCGCCGGGACCACCGGCGCCGCGGCGCTCCACACGCTTGAAATGTGCCAACAGCCGACATTCGGCGCTCACCCGCGAGTGATGGCCGTCGATGCCAAACAGCCTTTCCGCCAACTCTGTCGCGGTCAGACCGGGCGTTTCGCGAATGAGTTGTTCGAGCTTATCTAAGAGCATTATTGCTTGCCGGATGGGGCTTCCGATATCGAGGCTGCGGGGGCTACATGAGGCTGCGCGGGCTACATGGAGAACAAAGCCGGCATCTGTCCAATTGGTAAGAGTGGCGTTTTTGATAGGTGCTGGCTATCGCAAAATCGGGTCATCTTGTCGCGAATGAGGACTGCCGATGGAGCTTCGCCATCTCCGCTATTTCGTGGCGGTCGCCGATGAGCGCAACTTTACGAGAGCGGCGCAGCGCCTCGGCATCACGCAGCCCTCGTTGAGCTCGCAAATAAAGCAGCTCGAAACGGAATTGGGCACGCCGCTGTTCCGGCGTGAAACCCGTAGCGTCGAGCTCACCGATGCGGGCAAGCTCATGCTCGAAGAAGCCCGCATCGTTCTTGCGGAGGTCGAGCGTGCCAGGACTGGCGTGGCCCGCCATGCGCGCGGCGAAACAGGAAAGATCAATCTCGGCTCAGCCGGCGCGACCTATTTCCATCCGCTGATCCCCGCCATCATTCGCGAATTCAGAAAGGAGCACCCGGAAGTCATTTTGACGCCCGAAGAAAGCAACACCTCGATGCTGTTGGCGCGCCTGCGCGCCGGTGCCATCGACCTTGCTTTCGTTCGACCGCCGTTCTCGGACACCGACGGGCTGAAGTTTGAGCCGCTGGTGAAGGAGCCGATACTCATGGTGTTGCCGGCGGCGCATCCGCTGGCTCATGCCAAATCGGCCCCGCTGTCGGCGCTGGCTCAGGAACGCATCATTCTATTCGAGCGCACAATTAATCCTCCGGTCTACGATGCCATTCTCGCAGCCTTTGCCCGCGCCGGCTTTAGTCCGCGCCTGGCCCAGGAGGCGCCGCAGGTGCCATCCGCAATACCGATGGTCGCCGCCGGCCTCGGTGTCACGCTGGTACCGGCGTCCATGAGTTGCCTTCGTCCCGACGGCGTGGTGTTCGTGCCGGTCGAGGGTCCTGCGCTGCCGGCTGAGATTTGCCTTGCGTACCGCCGGACTCAGCGCTCCGCCGCCGTCAAAAATTTCGTGTCGGTCGCGCGTCGGCAGGCGCAAGCCGCAGCCCACCCGGTAATTTCGAGCCACCCCAAACGCAGTAAGCCGCCGCCGCTAAGACAATCTTCCGCGCCAGATCAAAAAGACGCCCGGCGCGGTTGAGGTCGGCGCCGGGCGTGCAGGCTCTAGCGGTCCGATTCTCACATTCGCATCCGTGTTCGGCAGCCTCTCATGCGAATGTTGGAGTCAAAGAAACCACGAGGTGGCCTGATCGGATTGCCGAGAGCGATAAGGTCTGCCGGCAATCAGTGAACTCTGCCGCGACCGCGGGTCACAAGTTGAACAGGTAGTTGATGCCGAACTTCACCGTGTGAACCTGCAGTTGGCTTTGTACCGACGTCGGGAAGCTCGTCGAACCCGCGAGCGTCGGGCCGCCGGCAATTGCGACTCCACCAGCGGCGTTCACGGGAACGGTGAAGTTTTCCTTCCCGTAGTCGGCATAGGTGTATTCGATCTTGGCCGTCCAATTCGGAGCAAACATATATTCGGTGCCTATTCCCAGCAGGCCGCCAACTTGCGTCGTGTTGAGGTTGGCATTTACGTCGCCCGCAAAGGTAATGGGTCCGACGGTGCCGGAAATGCCGTTGCCGAAGCTGCTCTGTAGCCCGGCCCAACTGACGCCGCCCTTCACGTAGACAAGCAGGTTCGCAATTGGGACGACGCCGAACCGTCCCGCGATATCGGCGGTCCATTTAACCTTGCTGGTACAGCTAAAGACGACGGCGCAGGGCGAAGTTCCCGAAATATTTGCCCAGTCGCCTTCGCCCTCGATGCCGACCAGATAATTTCCAATCTGATAGTTGTAGCCGATCTGGCCGCCGGCCAGCCATCCGTTGAGCGAGGTTTGCGCCAGAGGCACACTGAGATTGATGCCGGGGATGCCGTTTAATGCAAGCGTCTGCCCGACATTCACGCTGGTCGCCGTCGTGCCCCAGCCGGCTCCGCCGTTTAGTCCGATGTAAAAGCCGGTCCACGAAGGCGGTGGTGGCGGTGGCGTGTAGGGTACCCCGAGATCGGCGGCGCCGGCACCTTGAGCGCCCACGATGGTCATGCCCGCTGCCGCGAGCACGACAACAAAAACATTACGCATTGAGGTCCTCCTCTGGAGAATGTTGACGCACCAGCAGTGAGGCCGAATCAATTTAAGAAGTTCCTACCTAATAAACACGCGCTGGAGTTTTAGGTGCGTTTCTCTTTGAATGTTGCGATGTTGATACAAGCAAAAACACGTATGAGTATTCGTGCTGATGCGTGTGATTATTTGGACCAACGGAATATGAAACAAACAGTGGCGCTGTTAAATTATCAAGATACCGTCAGCAGGATATCGCGGACTTGGTGCGGTTCAAGAGTCTAAAAGATGCGATGCGCGATGCGGCCAAGCGGTGATGTTTGCTTGAGGCTGCGTTGCCGAGTGTGTTTGTTGATGCGGGAAAGCGTGCGGCGGCCTCAAGTCTGTCGGCCGGATTGGCCAGCCCAAGACGCTTGGTCCGCTTCGTCGACGATATGAGTTGGTGTCGATGCGATGGACGGTCGGGGGCGGGGGAATCCGCGTGGGCACTCCACTATCCGTTGCGTCGCTTGTGGCGACCGCGGCCGATCGGTGATGGTAAACCGACGATTGAGAGGAGGGCTGCCTTCACTTGCAAGGCGGCAGAGCGGCCCGCCGACAGCCGTCGCGCACGCCAAATGCGGCCAGCGCGCGGTGAATGAATCCTCAAGAAAACGCCGGCAAATTTACATGCAATCGTCTCGCCAGATCGGCGAATAAACTCTATTTTTAGCCTGTTATTTAAACTGATCTTAGAGCGGCTGCGCTAGGTTTGCGCGATGCGACGGGAAACAGGGCCCGTCGGGCGATAAAAACATCGGCGTTAAAACAGAGTTTGGAAAGGCGTCTACTCATGAAAGCCGTCGTCAAGACGGTCGAGCCCGCCGACCGCGAGGCGCGCTTCGACCACATCCGGCCGCATTATCTGGAGGCGCTGACTTTGGTGGAACGTCTCCACCGGCGCCTGCTCGACGTCATCAAGGACGAGTTCGATCGTCGCGGCCGCGCCGACATCAATTCGGTGCAGGCGCTGTTGCTCTATAACATCGGCGACAAGGAGCTGACCGCGGGGGAGCTGCGCACGCGCGGCTACTACCTCGGCTCCAACGTCTCCTACAATCTCAAGAAGCTGGTCGAGATGGGCTTTCTCGATCATCAGCGTTCGCGGGTGGACCGCCGCTCGGTGCGCATCAAGCTCACCGAACAGGGCCGCGAGGTGCGCGACATCGTCGACGCCCTTTATCACAAGCACGTTCGCACGGTTGAGCAAGTCGGCGGCATCAACGCCGATGAATTCGGCGTGCTCAACAAGGCGCTGCATCGGCTCGAGCGCTTCTGGACCGATCAGATTCTTTACCGGCTCTGAGCGGCTCTAAAACCGCGCCAGGGTTCTGCAATACTGGCGTACCTTGCCCCGGCGGAAATGCCGGGGCTTTTTTGTTTTGTTAGCGATCGTCATATTCCATGGCAGCCCACGCGATCATTTCCGCGCCGATGCTTAAGAACTGAGGTTGAAAATCGGCGGTGCGTCGAGGGAGGCCGTTATGACCGAGTTAGTGGTAGCGATGGGGCTGATCGTCGGACTCGCCGCCGCTCACGAGGTTGGTTTTTGGATAGGGTCGCTCACGCGCTCGACCGATGAGCCTTTCGACCGGCAAGTGGCTCTGGTCCGGACATCCACGAGCGCCCTGGTGGCATTTCTGGTTGGCTTTGCATTTTCGGGAGCGGCATCGCGCTTTGTCGATCGGAACGATATCGTTGTGAGGGAGGCGAACGCACTCGGTACCGCCTACTTGAGAGCCGATGCCGTCGCCGAGCCTCAACGCGGGGAACTGAAAGCCGCCCTGAAGGAATATACCGCCGACCGGATCGTGTTACTAAGTCGTGAAGGACGCGACCGGATAGATCCGTTGCTCGCCAAGGTGAGCGGCCTGCACGAACGAATGTGGAGGTCGGCGATCACGGCCACGCAGGACAACGCGCCGTTGATGCAGGTGATTCTGCCGCCAATTAACGATGTCATCGATCTGCATTCGGTGCACCTCGCCACGGCAAGGAGACATCTGCCCGTTCCGATCATGGCGCTGCTTTTGGGAACGGCAGCGCTCAGCCTCGGTCTGGTGGGCTTTGGCAATGGGCGTGTTGGCCGCCGCTTTTCGGGGCTCGATTCCGTTTACGCAGTCGTTCTTGCGATCGCCCTGTGGATGACGATCGACCTGGACTATCCGGGCATCGGTTTGATCAGGGTGAGCAATCTGCCCATCGTGGAAACCTTGGCCGCAATGAAATGAGTATCTGGCTTGGCTAACGCCGAGTAGATCGGTCAAGACGCGGTCAGAAAGAGCCGGGCTAGCCGCGGTGTCAGATCAACTGGCCGATCCAGGTCAAGATCGGAAAAGGCGTGAATAGCTGCAGCAGCACCGCCGCGCCGCCGAACACTGCGGCGTAGCTGACCACGCCGGCCGCCAAGCGCTGCGGCCACGGCGGATAGGGCGGCTTGTTATCGGCCGGCCAGGCGTATTGCTCTTCCCACTTGTCCTGCGGACAGTCGTCCGGCCGGATCCGCTCGAGCGGCAGCCAGGCTTCGTAGGCCGCGATGCCGCGTTCACGCGCGATCGCGCTGCGCAGCCATAAAAAATTGCTCCAGCCAAGGAAGTCGATGGTCTTTCGCACGAGGTGGCGCAGCAGGAAAAAAAGCACCAGGCAGACCACGTACACATACGCGATCATGAGGGCCACTTGCAGCACGGGATCGGTCAGGATGCCGACGCGGAAAAAGTCCGCGCACAGTTGAACCGTCTGCGTGACCAGATTTTTGAGGCCCTCCGCGACCGGGCGCAGCACCGCGTAATCGAACGAGTAGTGATCGAGCAGCAGGATGATGGTGACGACGACGGCGAACTGAAACAGGTGGGAACCCGCTATGCGGCGGATCGGCGCCGCAATTAGCCTGATCGCACCCATGATCGCTCCTTGCGATGGCTGGGGCGAGCCCGCAGCCGTGGTTAGCTGGTCTGGTTAGAGAGTCGGATCCAATGTATGCCTCACGCGTCATTTGCGTGACACTTACTCAACCCGAACTTTGCCGCTAATCGACGCGCCGTCGCAAATGGCCGGCAGTGTGGCCCTGACCCCTTTCCAATCATGCCACGCGTTCGTCTCGTCTGCCAGCATCGCCGTCCACAGGGATGGCAAGACCCCGGCAACGCGCCGGGGCTTTGAGGCTCGTTTAACGACAACGCAGTCGGTTGAACTTCATTGCTTCGGCGGCGCTTGCTCGGCGCTCTTCGGCTGCGCACCCTGTGCGCTCGCCGTCTGCACCAAAGCGGCTGTGCAGGTCCGGTCGCCGCTCGTTCCATTGGCTTGCCATCTCGGCGTGCCGCTGAACGTGCCGCCGGTCGGCGACAGCCGGTGTAATCGGCCTGGAAAGTCACGCCGCGATTGGTCCAACCCGACGTCAAATGCATTTTGCCGTCAGGATCGATGCTTCCGGTGGGCATTTCGCTGCCGACCACGCGTCACGGTCATAAAACCGCCCAGGCTCGGCGGCATGACAAGCTCTGCATGGCAGGGCGGCGCCGGGGAACTTTAGCTAGGTCCGCCAGTATGCTAGCGTTGTCGGGTGGGGGCGTTTCGAACGGCCGTCTCGGTCGGGGACCTTTATTCGGACGGGCATCATGGACGAAACGAACGATCGGCTCGGGCAAAAGCCCGATCGGCGGCGCTTTCTGCGCCAAGTAATCGGGGCTGCGACCCTGGCTGGTGCCGGCATGGCCGTGCAGCGTGCCGCGGCCGCCACGCCCAGCGGATCAGATCCGCTCGTCGCGTTGATGGGCGACGGCCGGCGCGATGAATTCGGCCAATCTTTCGACCAGGCCTCGCGCACCATCCAGATGCCCAAGCCGACGGCGCCGACGCTGTCGCCGCAGACCGCCGACATCACCGCGGAGGCGGTCAAGACCTATGACGACATCGTGGCGCGCGGGGGCTGGCCGCAAGTGCCGCGAATTGACGAATTGCATCTGGGCATGCGCCATCCGAGCGTGGTCGATCTGCGCAAGCGGTTGTCGGTTTCGGGCGATCTCGATCCCAATGCGGTCGGCAACGATATCTACGATTCCTACGTCGAGGCGGCGGTGCGCCGGTTTCAGGCGCGCCACGGGCTGACCGAGGACGGTGTGCTGCGTGCGGCGACGCTTGATGCGATGAATGTGCCGGCGCCGACGCGGCGCGACCAGCTCAAGGTCAACATTTCGCGGCTCAAGACGCTGACGACCAATCTCGGGCCGCGCTACGTCGTCGTCAATATTCCGGCGGCGCGCGTGGAGGCGATCGAGAACGACGTCGCGGTGTCGCGTCACATCGCCGTCGTGGGGCGACCGTCGCGACCCTCGCCCGACATCAACAGCAAGATCATCGAAATCAATTTCAATCCATACTGGACCGTGCCGGTCTCGATCGTGCGCAAAGATCTGATTCCGATCATGGAGAAGGAACCGGATTATCTGAGCAAAAATCACATCCGCATCTACGATGTGCATCATAATGAGCTGCAGCCCTCGCAGATAAACTGGTATTCGGAAGACGCGGTCCATTACACGTTCCGGCAGGATCCCGGCGACTTCAACTCGCTCGGCCGCATCCGCATCAATTTCCCCAGCCCCTACGGCGTGTACATGCACGATACCGACGAGAGGGAGCTGTTCGGCGGGGATTACCGCTGGGATTCGTCGGGTTGCTGCCGCGTGCAAAACGTCCGCCAGCTGGTTTACTGGCTGCTCGACGAGACCAAAAACTGGCCGCCGGAGGCGGTCGACCAAGCGATCGAGTCGGGCGAGCAGATCAACGCACGTCTCGCAAAGCCCGTGCCGCTGCACTGGGTCTATGTCACCGCTTGGTCAGCCTCCAACGGCATCGTGCAGTTCCGCGAAGACATCTATAACCGCGACGGGCTGGGCGGCCCCGCGATTCCGCCGGAGATGACGAAGCTGTAGCCGGGCGGCATGCCGTTTTGTCTTAACTTTTATCACGACCAGGTTGCCGCCGACGGCGTGAGCGCCACGGCGCTGCCTGCCGCGCATCGCCTGATTTACGTGCGCCACGGCGGCGCCGTCATCAACGATCGGCCGATGGGCGCCGATGAGGCGATCTATTGCGACGGGGCGCTAACGCTCAAATCGGCGGGCGGATGGAGCGAAGTGTGGCGCTGGGAATTGGCGCCGCCGAACGCGGCGCCGCTCCTCCACCAGGGCACGGGCGTGCTCTCACATCTACGGATGTCGCGTGTGATCGCCGGTCTCGCGATGCCCGAGGGCACGCGCTGGCTGTTCCGGCTCGACCGCATCGTGACCGCCGCCGGCCGTGTCGCCGACCGCCATCAGCATCCGGGACCGGGCATTCGCTGCCTGCTTGAGGGCACCTTCAACGTCCAGCAGGCCGTCGAATCGGCGCGCGATCTGCAGCCGGGCGACGCCTGGTGGGAGACCGGGTCGGATACCGTGATCGCCTGGGGATCACAGCAGATGGCGGCGAAATTTCTCCGCGGCATGGTGCTGCCGGTCGAATGGGAGGGCAGGGTCACCGGCACCTGGCTCTCCGGGCACACGCCGCCGGCCGGCAATTGGAAGCTTTACGTCGATCGCGTCATAGCGGTGTGAGGCCGGTGGCGACCTGTCATGCTCCGCCAACGGGTCCGGCCCGAAGTGGCCGGCCCGATGACAGGCTCCAGCGGAGCATCCAGTAATCTCTTATCCTGGAGTGGGAGACGAACCTCTGTGATTACTGGATCATCCGCTTTTGCGGATGATGACAGCAAAGTGGGTGAGCCAGTAGTACGGCCGTCGTGAAGAGCCGTCGATTTTTGGCGCAAATCCAGGATTTCGCTCACCGTCATTCCGCGCTAGGCTGCCCGGCAAAATAAATCTTTGGCGGGGAGAAAGACGTGAGCGATCAGGTCAAATTCGTTCTCGACGAAACGCAGATTCCGAAATCCTGGTACAACTTGGCGGCCGACTTGCCCAAGCCGCTGCCGCCGGTGCTTCACCCCGGCACCAAACAGCCGGTCGGTCCTGCCGACCTCGAACCGCTGTTTCCGATGGCGCTGATCCTCCAGGAGGTGTCGGCGGAGCGGACCATCGAAATCCCCGAGCCGATCCGCGACGTCTACCGCATGTGGCGGCCGAGCCCGCTGATGCGCGCGCGCCGGCTGGAGCAGGCGCTCGGCACGCCGGCTAAAATCTATTACAAAAACGAAGGCGTCTCGCCCGCGGGCTCGCACAAGCCGAACACTGCGGTGGCGCAGGCCTGGTACAACAAGGAGGCCGGCGTCAAACGGCTCTCCACCGAGACCGGCGCCGGGCAATGGGGTTCCTCGCTCGCCTTTGCGGGCGCGCTGTTCGGCATCGACGTCACCGTTTTCCAGGTGCGCGTTTCCTACGACCAGAAGCCCTACCGGCGGGCGCTGATGGAGACCTACGGCGCGCGCTGCATTGCGTCGCCGTCGAACGAAACGGACTGCGGCCGTGCCATCCTGGCCAAGACTCCGAACAGCCCCGGCTCGCTCGGCATCGCGATTTCCGAGGCCGTGGAGATGGCGGCCAAGGACCCGGCGGTGAAATATTCGCTCGGCTCGGTGCTCAATCACGTGCTGCTGCACCAGACCGTCAACGGCCAGGAAGCGATCAAGCAGTTCGAGCTGGCCGGCGACGATCCCGACGTGATCATCGGCTGCACCGGCGGCGGCTCGAATTTCGCCGGCCTTGCCTTCCCATTCCTCGGCTTGCAACTGCGCGGCGGAAGAAAGCGCCGCATCATCGCGGTCGAGCCGGCGGCGTGTCCGTCGCTCACCCGCGGCAAATACGCCTACGATTTCGGCGACACCGCGCATCTCACGCCGCTCGTTAAGATGCACACGCTCGGCTCGACCTTCATTCCGCCGGGCTTCCACGCCGGCGGCTTGCGCTACCACGGCATGGCGCCGATGGTGTCGCACATCCACGAGCTGGGACTGATCGAGGCGCGCGCCTATCAGCAAAAAACCTGCTTCGACGCCGGCGTGCAGTTCGCCCGCTGCGAGGGCATCGTGCCGGCGCCGGAAGCCAC
>DATJTL010000061.1:0-4020 GCA_035503415.1 Xanthobacteraceae bacterium | reverse complement strand
CGATCGCCGGCCGGCCCCGTCGCCGATTGCTTTGTATGGTAAAGTATGGTTTCATGGCCTTATGGTGGGACGGGGTCAAATCGCCCGCGATGACGCGCTGCCGATCTACGAGCAGCTGGCGCAGCTTCTGGTCGACAAGATCGGCCGCGGCCAGTTCGCCTCCGGAGCGCGCCTGCCCACCGAACTCGATCTGGCGAAAGACTACGGGATCAGCCGCGACACCGTGCGTCAGGCGATCGCCATCCTCGAGCGCCGCGGGCTCGTGGTGCGCCGGCGGGCCAAGGGCACCTTCGTCTCCGCGCAGCGCGTCACCCAGGAACTCGCCAAGCTGCGCAGCTTCCACGGCGGCCTTGTCGACCGCGGCGTCGTGCCGGACATGGAGCTTCTCGAGTTTCGGCCGGTCGCGCCGCCGCAGGAATTCGCCGCCGGTTTCCAGCAAGGCGAAGTCGTGCGGCTGCTGCGGCGCTATCTGGTCAACGGCAAGGCGCTCGCGGTCGCCGACATTTATCTGCACGCCATGGCCAAGGCGATCCCCTGGGAGGTCGCCGAGCGGCACGATACCTACACGATCTTCGACAAATTCCTGCACACGCCGGTGGCGCGGGCGTCCGCCACGATCCGCGCCGAATCCGCCGGCCGCGGAACCGCGAACCTCCTCGGCGTGCGCCCGTCGGCGGCGATCCTGGCGCTGATCCAAACGCACTATTCGGTGTCCGGCGATGTGCTGGTGCAGTCCGCGCTGCGGGTTCGCGCCGACGCCTACGAGCTGCACATCGACCTTTTGGGCGCGACCGGACTAACCGACAGTCTCACCGGCACACCAGCACGGCGGTTCAAACAGGGGGGCGGCTGATGGAAAGCACACCAATGCGTCGCGTCGCGGCGGCAAGCGCGATCGGCACGATTCTGGAGTGGTACGATTTCGCCCTCTACAACGCGATGTCGGGCCTTGTCTTCAACAAGATATTCTTTCCATCCTTCTCGCCGCTGGTCGGCACGCTATTGGCTTTTCTTACCTACGGCGTCGGCATGGTGGCGCGGCCGGTCGGCGGCATCATCTGCGGCCGCCTCGGCGACGTCATCGGCCGGCGGCCGATGCTGATCGCCACCGTATCCACCATGGGCACGACGACGGCCTTGATCGGTCTGTTGCCATCCTACGCGCAGATCGGGATAGCGGCGCCGGTTCTGCTCGTTGTCCTTCGTTTCGTGCAGGGCATCATGCTCGGCGGCGAATGGGCCGGCTCCGTGCTGCTTTCGGTCGAACATGGCTCCGCCACGCGGCGCGGTCTGAACGCGTCGTGGACGCAGTGCGGCACGCCGGGCGGCACCCTGCTCGCGACCGCCGCCCTCGCGGTAACCACGTCGCTGACCACCAACGCCGACTTCATCGCCTGGGCCTGGCGCATTCCGTTCCTCGCCAGCCTCGTGCTCATTGCCTACGGCGTGTGGCTGCGGGCGCGCGTCGCCGAGACCCCGCAATTTCGCACGCTGAAGGAAAAAGACGAGACCGCCAAGGCGCCGGTGACCGAAGTGCTCCGCAGCCATTGGCGGCGCGTGCTCATGGGCTGCACCATCAAGTTCGGCCCCGACGCCGTCGGCGCGCTGATGTTCGTTTTCACGCTCACCTATATGACGCAAGTCGCCATGGTCGAGCGTTCGCTCGCCTTGAGCGCAGTCAGCATCGGCTCCGCCGCCAACCTTGTGACCATCCCGCTGTTTGGATCACTGTCCGACCGTTTCGGCCGCCGCGCGATTTATCTGCTCGGCATCGCTTTCGCCCTCGTCTACACCTTCGTGCTGTTCCACCTGCTCGATACAGGGAGCCCGGCCGTCGTCATTCTGGCCGTGGTCATCGGTCTCGTCATCCACGCCTCGCTATGGGCGACGCAGGCCTCCTTCATCACAGAGCTGTTTCCGACCCGGCTCCGCTATACTGGCTCTTCGCTCTCCTATTCGCTCGCCGGCATTCTCGCAGCCGGGACGCCGGCGGCTTTGGTCGGCCTCCAAGGTCATTTCCGGGCAAGCTGGGCGCCAGCCTCCTACGTCGTGTTTCTCCTGCTGGTGACCGCAGCCGCGGTGCTGTTCGGCTCGACCAAGCCGGCGGCCGACGAAATCTGAAAGCCGGCACGCCAGCAGACCGATTCGCCGGCAGTACAAACGGACAAGAACGGCGATGGCACAGGCGCGTATCGGCATCGACGTGGGCGGCACCTTCACCGATCTGGTGCTGCTCGACGGGCACGGCAGGCTTACGTTTCACAAGCTGCCGTCGACGCCGAGCGCGCCCCATCGCGCTCCGATCAAGGGCATAGCGCACCTGCTGCAGCGCGCGAAGGTCGAACCGCACGACGTCGATTTTGTCGGGCTCGGCACCACCGTCGCGACCAACATGCTGCTCGAGCGCAAGGGCGCGCCGACCGGCCTCATCACCACCGAGGGTTTCCGCGACCTCATCGAAATCGGGCGGCAGAAGCGGCCGCTGGTGTTCGATCCGTTCGCGGCAAAGCCCGCGCCGCTGATCCCACGCGAGCACCGTTTGGGCGTCCGCGAGCGCGTGACGTTCGACGGCAAGGTGCTCGTCCCGCTTGCCGACGACGACGTCGCAAATGCCGCCAAGACGCTGCGCGAGGCGGGCCTCGTCAGCATCGCCATCTGCTTTTTGCACTCCTATGCCAATCCGGCGCATGAGCAACGCGCCGCCGCGCTGGTGCGCGAGCTTTGGCCCGACGTGCATCTGGTCACGTCCGAAGCGCTGATCCCGGAATTTCGCGAATACGAGCGGCTGACGACCACGGCGCTCAACGCCTATTTGCTGCCCCGCATGCACGATTACATCGCCGAGCTTTCCGCGCAGGTGCGTGCGCTCGGCATCCGCGCCGAACCGCTGATCATGAGTTCGAGCGGCGGCGCATTGCGCGCGCTATTGGCAGCGCGGCGGCCGGTCGACACGCTGTTTTCCGGGCCGAGCGGCGGCGTCAGCGGCTCGGCATTCATTGCCGCGGCCGCGGGCGTCAACGATACGATCAATTTCGACATGGGCGGCACTAGCACCGAGGTGTGCGTGGTCCAAGGCGGCGAGCCGGACCTGAGTCATCACCGTGAGATCGAGGGTTTCCCGCTACGCAGCACGGCGATCGCGGTCAATACGATCGGGGCCGGCGGCAGCAGCATCGCGCGTATCGATCACGGCGGCCTGATCCGCGTCGGTCCGCAAAGTGTCGGCGCCGACCCGGGGCCGGCGTGCTATGGCCGCGGCGGCACGCAGCCGACCGTCACCGATGCGAACGTGGTGTTGGGCCGGCTCAATCCCGAGTTCCTGCTCGGCGGCAGTCTGCCGATCGACGCCGCGCGCTCCACCGCCGCGATCGAGGAATTCATCGCCAAGCCGCTGCGTATCGGAGTGATCGAAGCGGCGGCCGCCATTCTCGCCGTCTCCAACAACAATATCGCGCAGGCGGTGCGGCTCGTCTCGACCAGCAAGGGGCTCGATCCCGCCGACAACACGCTGGTCGCCTATGGCGGCGCCGGACCGCTTCACGCGGCTTTTGTCGCCGCCGAACTCGGCATTGCGAACATCCTCCTTCCGCCGGGACCCGGCCTGCTCTGCGCCTTCGGCGTGCTCACCAAGGATGTCGCCATGGATCTGAGCATGAGCCGCCTGATGACCGATGACGGCGACGGTTTTCTGTCGACCGTGCGCGGCGTCTTCGCCGAGCTCGAACGGCGTGCGCAGAGCGAACTGCGCGAGAGCGGCGCCGGTGTCGGCGGCCTTCGCTTCGCTCATACGATCGATGTCCGTTACGTCGGCCAGAATTTCGAGCTTAACGTCTCCGTTCATCTCGACGGCGCCGGCCTGCACGAGCAGATCCGCGCGCGCTTCCACGAGGAGCATCGCAAGGTCTACGGCTTCGTGCGCGAGAACAGTGCGCTGGAGCTGGTGACCTTCCGGCTGCGCGCGATCGTCCCCTCGCCGCGGCCCCCAATCGTGCAGGAGTCGATGACGCAAGAGCCCGGCAA
>DATJTL010000060.1:0-3315 GCA_035503415.1 Xanthobacteraceae bacterium | reverse complement strand
GGAACGAGAACGACATCCAGTTGTTGCACAGCGTGATCAGCAGGCCGCAGATGATGACGCCAGCGGCGCTCGTCTGCCAGGCGAACAAAAGCCCGAAGACGGCGATGCCGATCGCCGCCCAGGCGATCTGCCATTTGCGCTCGAAACGGTCGGCGAAGATAACCCCGACCAGCGGACCGATCGGCGCCGCTATCGCGATGATAAACGTATAGGCGAGCGACTTCGTCACCTCGATATGCTGCGAGATGAGCAGCGTCGGTACCCAACTGGAAAAGCCATAATAACCGACGGTCTGGAACAGATTATAGATCACCAGCATGATGGTGCGGCCGCGGTACGCCTCGCTCCACATCTCGCTCCAGGCGCCTTGCTTGCGCTCGGCTTCGCCCGCCACGATCTCCGGCGGCGGCAGTTCCTTGCCCTCTTCGGCGATGATTTTCTGCTCCAAATCGCCGACGATTGCTTCCGCCTCGGCGACACGGCCGTGGTGTGCAAGCCAGCGCGCCGATTCCGGCAGATTGCGGCGGATCCACCAGATCACGACGGCGCCGATGGAGCCGATGATGACGACGACGCGCCAGCCGTCGAAGCCTGCGATTTTCAGCGGCACCAACTGCCAGGCAAGAAAGGCCACGATTGGCACCGCCGTGAACATGACAAACTGGTTGTAGGCGAAGGCCGGGCCGCGCTGCCCCTTGGGGACAAGCTCCGACAGGTAGGTATCGACGTTCACCAGTTCGACGCCGAGCCCGATGCTGGCGATCAGCCGCCAGAGGTCGATGCTCTCCGGCGTGTTCTGGAATGCCATGATGAAGGCGCCGATCGAGTACCACAGCAGCGCGAAGGTGAAGATGGAGCGGCGGCCGAAACGGTCGGAAAGCCAGCTGAAGGCGAGCGTGCCGATGAATAGCCCCGTGAACAGCGCGGCAACGAAGCTGGCGAAACCTTCCAAGTCAAACAGGCCTTTCGTGGTCGGCGTAAACAGGTGGGCCCCGAACAATCCGATCGCCACGTAGGCGGTGAAGAACAAATCGTAGAATTCGAACCAGCCGCCGAGCGACAACAGCGTGACCAGCCTGCGTGTATGCCGCGAGGCTGGCAGCCGATCGAGCCGCGCCGCTACCGTAACCGCCGTGTCGGCCATGTTATCCCCCCGATGAAATTCCGTTGTCGTTTTACCCAAAGTATTGACGTTGCGGGCGCGGCGTCAACGCCGATCGGAGGTGGAATCCTAGCCGTGCGCGGCGCGCCCGTCTTCCTCAGGCAGGCGAAAGCCGTCGTAGAGCCAGGCAAGACACTGGAAGGTTTCGGTCTCGCTGCGTTCGCCTAACGTTTGCCAGTAGACCTCACGCGCGATCCCGTCGGAATGATAGACATCCCAGATGGAACGGGATTCGAGCGTCACGCGCGCGGTGCGCACCGAGCGGGCGCTCTCGTAGCGGCGGAACGCGGCTTGGTAATCGCCATTCGCCGCAGCGATACAATCGGCAAGGCATAATCCGTCCTCGATCGCCATGCAGGCGCCCTGCGCCAGCGATTGCAGCGTCGGGTGCGCCGCGTCGCCGAGCAGAACTGTGCGGCCCTTGTGCCAATATCTGATCGGATCGCGGTCGCCCACCGCCTGGCGGCGGGAAAGATCGAGCATCGCCAGCAACGACTTCATCGTGGGATGGGCGTTGCGGTAGGTGTGTTCAAGCTCGGCGCGGTAAGTCGCGGCATCGCCGCGCTCGAAACTGGCCGACCTGCGGAACACGGCCACGATGTTGAACAACGTACCGTGGCGAAGCGGATAATGCACCATATGGAAGCCGGGTCCGCCCCAGAGTGCGACGATGTCGCGCGCAACGTCGCACGTGACATCGGCCATCGGCACGATGGTGCGAAAAGCCATGAACCCATTCGGCAACGGATCACCGTCGCCGAACATTTGCGCGCGCATGCGCGAGCGAATGCCATCGGCGGCGATGAGCGCCGCGCCGGTGAAGCTGCGATCGTCTTCGGTCCGCACCGCAACACCATCGCCGCTCTCCTCGGATTGCGTGACCTGGGCATTGGGCACAAGCGTCACGAGGGGATCGCACCGGCAAGCGTCCAGCAAAACGTTATGCAAGTCGATGCGATGGATGATGATGTAGGGATATTTGAAGCGCTCGCGGAATGACGGACACCCGGTCGGGACGCGCGTCACCTCCCGGCCGTTGAGCGCGTCGATCAACAGCACGCCGGAGGGCGTGTCGGCCTTGTCGAGAACGGCGGCGCTGAGGCCAAGACGATCGAAGACGTGAAACACGTTCGGCCCGAACTGGATGCCGTAGCCGATGGCCCCGAACTCGGGCGCACCTTCAAGCACACGGACCGCAATACCGCGACGCGCAAGCGCGAGCGCCGCCGTCAATCCGCCGAGTCCGCCGCCGACAATGATGATGGCATCGTTCCCGCCCACGGGGATGAACCTCCGCGCACAGCCGCCGCCTATTTAACCTCTTTTGGCGGACCAGATCAGCTATACTGACCGGCATAGAGGCACGGCCCTGGAGCCAGCATGCCAATCTCGCCGGACGATCTAGCCATCCTCGGCGAGCTGGAGCGAAAGGTGCTCTGGCTCGCCAGCTGGACCATTCATCACGCCAACCACGTGCGCGAGAATGCCGACGGGCTGAAAGTCGGTGGCCATCAGGCCTCTTCAGCCTCGCTCGCGACCATCATGACGGCGCTCTACTTCCGTGCGCTGCGGCCGGCGGACAGGATTGCCGTGAAACCGCACGCCTCGCCGAATTTCCACGCCATCCAATATCTGCTCGGCAGGCAGACGCGTGAAAAGCTGGAAAACTTTCGCGGCTATCACGGCGCGCAATCCTATCCTTCCCGCACCAAGGACACTGACGACGTCGATTTCTCCACCGGCTCGGTCGGCTTGGGCGTAGCGCAGACGCTGTTCTCCTCGCTGGTGCAGGACTACGTGCGCGCCCATGGCTGGGGCCTCGACCGCCCCGAGGGGCGCATGGTGGCGCTGATCGGCGACGCCGAATTGGACGAGGGCAATATTTTCGAGTGCATGCTCGAAGGCTGGAAGCAGGGCCTGCGCAATTGCTGGTGGATTGTCGATTACAACCGCCAGAGCCTCGATGCCGTCATCCGCGAAGGCCTGTGGCAGCGCTACGAAGAGCTGTTCCGCAATTTCGGCTGGGACGTGGTGATCCTCAAATACGGCTCGCTGCTCGAAGCCGCGTTCCGCGAGCCCGGCGGCGAGCGGTTGCGCCAATGGATCGATCAATGTCCGAACCAGCTTTATTCGGCGCTGGTGTTCCAGGGCGG
>DATJTL010000059.1:0-3452 GCA_035503415.1 Xanthobacteraceae bacterium | reverse complement strand
AGTCCTGCACGCCGATGACGGTGGCAAGCCCATCGAGCTTGCCATAGCCGAGCTTCACCGCATCGTTCATGCCGGTCTTGCTGCGCGCGTCCTTGAGCCGGTCGGCGTAACGGCGTTCGTCGCGGAACTTGAGTGGATCGACCGGCACCTCCGGCACGGCGATGTCGAACCAGGTCTCGTTGTCGAACATCGATTTGAGCCGCGCCTTCGCGCTCATGCGCATGTGATAATTGGAGACCGGAATGACGAACTGGTTGGCCTCCACATCCTTGTAGAAAACGAGCTGACCGGTCTCAGGACATTTGATCCAGAGATTCTCCGGCACCTCGCGCTTGAGGAAACTCCGGATTTTCGGCCGCACCTGGGAGATCCAGCTCATCGTATTCCGTTTACCCCGGTATTCCGTTCGCCTTGCAGCGTTCGCGATACTCGCGTGGAGCATTGTAGCACGCTTTCCCCGCCAGATATATTTGTGCGCCAAATTCCGCAATTCGTTAGAGCCCGGAACGTCGTCGCATGCCTGGACCGCACATTGTCGTGATCGGCCTTGGCGCCATGGGCAGCGCCGTGCTCTGCCAATTGGCGCGCCGCGGCGTCCGCGCCACGGGCATCGAGCAATTCGCGATCGGCCATGCGAACGGCTCCTCGCACGGTCCGACGCGAATGATACGACTCGCGCATTTCGAGAACAGTTCTTACGTGCCGCTGTTGCGCCGCGCCTACGCGCTCTGGCGCGAGCTCGAAGCGATCGCGGGACAAACGCTCGTCGTTAGTACCGGCATTGCCGAAATCGGTCCGCCGGAAGGCGAGCTTATCCGCGGGACACTCGCGGCGGTGGCGCATTACGGGCTCGCCCATGAGGTGCTGGACGCTAAAGCGCTGATGCAGCTTTATCCGAATTTCAAGCTGCCGGAAAAATTCGTCGCAGTGTTGCAGCCTGACGGCGGCTATATCGAGGCCGCCGGCGCAATCGAGGCCAATATCCGTATCGCGACGGCGGCGGGCGCGACGGTGCGCACTTTCGAAACCGTCGCCGCCATCGAGCCTCACGCCACAGGCGTACGCATCACCACGGGCCGCGACGTGATCGACGCCGATGGCGCCGTTGTCGCAGCCGGGCCGTGGATGGGCAAGCTTCTGCCGCAACTTCGTCTTCCGCTGCGCGTCACTCGCCAGGTGGTCGGGTGGTTCGAACCGGCCGATGCGGAGCAATTTGCTGCGGATCGTTTTCCCGTATTCATTCTCGAAACGCAGCACGGCCACCATTACGGCTTCCCCGCTTATGGCCGGTCGGGAATCAAATTCGCCAAGCATCACCATCTTCAGGAAGCCGTTGACGTCGACGGCTACCGCCGAACGGTCTCGGCCGAGGACGAAGCCGCCATTCGCGGGCCGCTTGGCGACTATTTACCGGCTGCCAATGGCCGGCTGCTCGACGCGCAAACCTGCCTCTACACAATGACGCCAGACGACACGTTCATCATCGACCGCATGCCGGGATACGCCCACGTCGTCGTCGCCTCGCCGTGCTGTGGTCACGGCTTCAAATTTTCGCCGGTTATTGGCGAAATCCTCGCCGACCTTGTCACCTCGGGGACAACGGCGCACGACCTCGCGCCGTTTCGCTTGCAGCGCTTTGAATAGCGCGGCGCCTGGTGAGACATGTTGAGCGATCAACGGCGTATTTGACGGACAAAGAGGGCGTCGGTCTTCAGGAGTTTGGGGCCTGTGTCCACCCGGCCTCAATGCGTCACCAGCACGACGCCGGCTGCGACCAAAGCGGCTGCGACGCCCTTTTGCGCCAGATCTCGGGGGGACAGATTCTCGCGGCCGAACCGCGGAGAAATGATGCTCAGCGCGACGCCGAACAGAAAGACGAATAGTGTCGTCGTTGACCCGATCGCCTGCACCAGGCTCAACGGCGCGAACAACAGCGCATAGCGGCTGCCCAGCCCGCCGCCGAGATTGATCAGCTCGTTCGACGCGTTGATCGAAAGAAGCGCGGTTGTGTTGGCGCGTATCAGCGCGACGAATTGCCTGCGGTACGAAGGAATCATCAGCAGCGCCGTGCCGAATATCGCCTCGCCGACGAACATCCAGAAGGTGGTGGTCCAGAATGTCACCTTCACGGCGAAAATCTTGAAGATCAGCGAGGCGAGCGCCAACACGAATCCGCACGTGAGCATGAGCACGGCCAGCCGCAGCTTGAGGGCGCTGCCCTGACCAAAACGAATCGAAACGATCAACGCTCCGGCGATGATCAAAGCCCCGCCGGTCATTTGCATTGACGTCAATTTCTCGCCGAGCACCAAATAGGCGAGCACATAGCCGAACAGCGGCGAGGCCTGGAAGAATGGCGCCACCACCGAAGCTTCCTCGGATTGCAGCGCCTGCAGGTAAAACAGCATCCCGCCCATGTAGAGGATGCCGGAAAGCATGATCACGGCGATGCTGGCTGCGTCCGGGCTCGTGACATCCGGCTCAAAGATCCAGATGAACGGCAGAATCAGCACGCCGATGAAGGCGGTGAAGACCAGCAAGACCGCGACCGGGCTTTCCTTGAAGAAACGCTCGACCAGATATTTGTCGAGATGCACCGAGATGGCCCACAAGACCGGACCGAAAAACGCAAAGACGAGCCAGGACATTTTGTCAGTCAATTATTCCGGCGCATTCCCCGGATGCGGTGCAGCGCGTAAGCGGTGCACCGCTGATTCGGGATCGTTCCAGACTCCGATGATCCCAGGCCTGCAGCGCACCACCGCAGCGCGCGCCGGACGCGCGTGAACGCGCTTATGGTGCTGCGCTGCGCCCGGGAAACGCTTCATCACCCTCCCGTAGCGCGGTGGCCGAGCGCGTGGCTCGCCTGGCGCTCCGACGGCGGATCGATATGCAGGTCGATGACGCAGACGCCGCCCTTCTTGAGCACGTCGACGCCCTTCTCGATCGCCCCTTTTAAGTCGGAGGGTTTGGTCACCGGGCCAATGCCGACGGCGCCCTGCGCCTCGGCGAGCTTGGCGATATCGGGCGACGGATCCTCCATGCGCAATCCGATCCAGCGGTTTTTCACGTCGCGGCCACGCGTGCGCGCGACGTTTTCCTGATGCAGTTCGTCGTTGAAATACGAGCGATTGTTGTTGATGAGGACGAGCAGCGGAATGCGGTGGTGCACCGCGCTCCAGATCGCGGTGGCGCCCATGCAGAAATCGCCGTCGCCGAGCATCGAGATGGCGTAGCGGCCCTGTTCGGCCAGAGCGAGCGCGGCGCCGACCGAGAGGCCCGGACCCGAGCCCAGCCCGCCGCCGCCGTCCTTGCCGAGATAGGCCATGCCGTTGTGCAGCGGCCAGAGATCGAACGGCCAGCCGCGGCCGAGCGTGCAGAACGTGACGTTCTCCGGATCGTTGAACTGGTCGCGAAGCGCGACAGCAACCTGTTCCATGCTGATGGCGGCG
>DATJTL010000058.1:0-2393 GCA_035503415.1 Xanthobacteraceae bacterium | reverse complement strand
GCAGACCGCGTGCGGGCGGTTCGGAAACTCGCCCGGCCGGCCACGTCGCCGGTCTGCCAGGAGCTGGCTGCCCGGGGAGCGGATCGGTTGTCCGCTACCATGAAGCGCGGGACCGGACTGAGCTAAAGGCCGCGAGGCCTTCGGCGAGAGCCGCGGTAGAGCGCCGGAAGGCGAGCGCGTCCCCCAAAAGGGGCGCGCGCCGCGATGCGCAACCCAAGCGGCGCTCCGCTTGCTGCGCGAATGCGGCCACTACCAGTGCGCCTTTCGGCGCTCCGCCTCCCCTTTCTTTGTTCGGAGGCAAAGCTTTCGTGCCGTGCAGCAAAACTCGGGCGCCAACAAAACGCGCCGCGAGAACGGGATTTCTTTGCGCCGTGGCGACCGTATAGTGGGCGCCCAACGCAGGAGCAGGATCGATGACCCCTTTGACGCGACGCGGCCTCATTTTCGCACTGCCGCCGCTGCTCCTGCCGATCCGCGCCCGCGCGGACGCCACCGAGACTTATCCGAACCGGCCGGTGACCGTCGTGGTGCCTTACGCGGCGGGCGGCGGCCTCGATCTCGTTGCGCGACTGTTGGCGCGGCAGCTCACAGAACGAATCAAGCAATCCTTCTTCGTGGAAAATCGGTTGGGCGCCGGCGGCGTGATTGCCGCCGCCTCCGTCGCCAAGGCCACGCCGGACGGCTACACGATTTTCGCCGGCAGCAGCACGCAGCTCGCCATCCAGGTGACCCTGCACAAGGCGCTGCCCTACGATCCGGCCACCGACTTCGTGCCGCTTGCGCTGGTGGCGAGCGTGCCCTTCGTCCTCATCGTCAATCCGTCACTGCCGGTGCACACGGCCGGCGAGCTCGTCGATCTCGCCAGAAAACGGCCGGGGCAATTGTCGTTCGGCTCGAGCGGCGTCGGCGGTCCGCCGCACCTCTACATGGAACTGCTGCAGACCATGACCGGCACCAAGATGGTCCACATCCCCTACAAGGGAACCGCCGAGGCCATCCTCGATGTGGTTGCCGGCCGCGTGCCCATTCTCATGTCAGACGTTGCGCCGGCGGCGCCCCTGATCAAGGCCGGCACGGTACGCGCGCTCGGGGTATCATCGACGACGCGGGTCGCCACTCTGCCGGACGTGCCACCCATTGCCGAGAACGGCGTGCCCGGCTTCGACGCAGTAGCCTGGCTGATGCTGGTCGCGCCCGCAACGACGCCGCCTGCGATCGTCGACAAGCTCCACGCCGACCTCAAGTCGGTCGTTGCCGAGCCGCAAACCCAGCAAAAACTCATTGCCCTTGGGGTCATCCCGATCGACACGCCACCGGTGCCCGAGCTTAAGGCGTTCGTGAAGTCGGAAATCGCGCGCTGGGGCAAGGTCGTGGAGCACGCCGGCCTTGCGGGATCTCAGTAGTGATCAGGATGGTATCGCGGCCAAGCCCGATAGGCCTTTGCCCCATCACTCCGCCGCGAGCTTGCCGAGCGCGCCGCCGTGGTCGTAGCCGGCCATCAGATCGTCGACGATCTTGTTGAACGATGCCCAGTCGGTTTCGCGGAACGAATGGTTACGCACGATGAAAGAGGCGCCGGCATAAAACTTCTCATATTGCAGGTGGCGGCCGGCGAATTCGGAGCCCACCATGTCCCAGGCCAGCTTGAACAGCTTCATGCGCGCGATCGCATCGTTCTGCGGAGTCTGCCAATAGGTCGAAAAATCGCGCGCAAGCTCCGGATCGCGCATCACCGAAATATTCGCCGGCATCTGGAAAACGCCGCCGCCCATCAGCTCGCGCAGTTCGTCGATGAATTTCGTGTAGTTCTGCGTGCACCATTCGAGCGCGCCGTACATCATGCGGCGGTTGAAAGAGACATAACCGCCGCCCGGCCAAGACTCCTCGAAGGCGTTGATCTGGCCGTTGACCATGCCGGCGATCTGCGCCTCGTAAGACGACATGCGGCCCAGCGCTTCGCGCACCGGCGGCACCTGATCGGCGCCGGTCGCGTGCGCGATCTTGCTGCACAGCCCGACCAGAAGCCGCATCTTCGACCAATAGCGCACGTTCGACTGATGATTGCCGAAGCAATGGCTCGGCGTCTTCACATAGATGTCGCGCGAGAGCAGCGCGTCGCCGTGTACGAACACGCGTTCCCACGGCACCTTTACCTCGTCACAGATCAGCATGCAGTCGCTCTCGTCGTAGCGGTAGGAGAGCGGCGCATCGAACTCCGACGTGCAGCCGGGCTCGAACGGCTGGCGCGACCACAATTGCAGGCCGGGCGCGTTGCACGGAATAGCGCAGGTAATCGCCTCGTTCTTCTGGTCGGCGGCAAGCGGAATGACGTTGCCGATCCATATCTCGTTGGCGAATACCGCGCCGGTCGCCAGCATTTTCATGCCGGAAAT
>DATJTL010000057.1:0-4942 GCA_035503415.1 Xanthobacteraceae bacterium | reverse complement strand
GGTCCTTACGGCGAATTGGCCGACACTTTGAGCGCCTGCGTGCATGACAACAAGCGGCCATGGGTGCGCGACGTCACTGTCGCGAACAGCACCTTCGGCAATCGCTACGTGCGGATCGCCGCGCCGCACCTCGGCGTGCATGCGCTCGGCGGTGGTATCGGCCAAGGCATTGCCATGGCAGTCGGCGCCGCGCTCGCGGGGGTGCCATCCAAGACCATCGCGCTGCTCGGCGACGGCGGCGCGCAATTGATGATCGGCGAACTAGCAACCGCGGTCGAGACGAAGGCCAATGTCGTCTTCGTGCTGATGAACGACCGCGGCTATGGCGTAATTCGCAACATCCAGGATGCGCAATACGCCGGGCGCCGGGTATTCGCCGACCTGCTGACGCCGGACTTCGCGCTTGTGTGCCAGTCGATCGGACTTGCGCACCGGCGCGTCGACAAAATCGCCGCGTTCAAACCGGAGCTCGATCGTGCGCTGGCGGCGGGAGGGCCGTATATGATCGAGATCGACATGACGGCAATCGGGCCATTCAGCGAGCGCTTCGCCGGCCCGCCTGCCGGCGCCGCGGGTTCTTCATAAGCGTGACGTTGATCAAGACGGAGCTTGAGCCGTGAGCTATCAATTCCCCTACCTCGATCCGCATCAATCGCGCGATCGCGAGCCGACGCAGTGGCAGATGGAACTCGCTTCGGCGATGGAAAGCATCTTCGCCAAGGGCGCGCACACGCTCGACGCCTTGGTGGAAGGCCTCAACAATTCCCGGGTCAAGCCGCCGGATGGCGGCGTGTGGACTGCCGACAAATATACTGCGCTGATGCGTGAGCTTGGCGCCTGAAGTCGCTTAACGAACGCGGAGTTCTCAGATGAGCACAACGACTCTCGCTCGGCCGCGGCCAGAAACCGCCGGCCCGACCGATCAGCAGGTCCAGCAATACCTGCGCACCGGCTTGCGCAATCGCTGGTGGCCGGTGTTGCCGTCTCGCATGGTGGAGACTGGCGGCAAGCCGGCCGGCATCACCCGGCTCGGCGAACAGCTGCTGCTGTGGCGCGACGCGCACGGCACAATCCACGTCCAGACCGACCGCTGCCCGCACCGCGCCGTGCCGCTGTCGCGCGGGCTCAACGAAGGCGACCGCATCCGCTGCAGCTATCACGGCGTCGAGATCGGACCGGACGGCACCGTGCTTGCGGTGCCGGGTCAGCCGGGCTGTCCCCTCGAAGGCAAGAAGGCGGTGAAGACCTATCCGTCACAGGAGGTCGGCGGCGCCATCTTCGTCTGGTTCGGCGATGCGCTGAACCAAACGCCGGTGCCGTTCGAGCCGCCGCCGCAACTGGTCAGCGACGAATACGGCCACATCCTTTGTTATGCAGACTGGGAGACGTACTGGCGCTTCGTCTACGACAACCTGATGGACCCGATGCACGGCACGTTCCTGCACGCCCAGTCGCACACCATGTACTCCGGTGATACCAAGGCGCATTTCGTCGTCCGCGAAACGCCGGCCGGCTTCGTCTTTGAAAAGGACGGCCAGCGCGACGTCAATTTCGACTGGAGCGAATTGATCGACAAGACCGCGCTCTATGTCTGGCTCGAAATTCCCTATCCACCGTCCGCGGGCCCCGGCGGCAATTTCGGCATCGTGTCGTTTGCTACGCCGGTCGACGAGCGCAACGTCGCTTGCTTCTTCTGGCGCGTGCGCCGCGTGACTGGTTGGCAGCGCGATACCTGGCGGTTCCTCTATAAGACCAAAATCGAGGAACGGCACTGGGTTGTGTTAGAACAGGATCGCGAAATGCTCGCCGGCGTCCAGCCTGGCATCGAAAAGTACGAAATGCTGTACCAGCATGATGTCGGTGTCGTCCGGCTGCGGCGCCATCTTGCCCGCCAGGCTCATGCGCAACTAGCGGCTCTGCAAGCTGCCGGTAAAGCTACGTGAGGGTGGATACGCCCACTTGGTCAACGCTGTGACGCCGGCGCACTGAAATGGAGCGGCAGATGCCCATCGCTGAACGATGGACGCCAACGCGACGAACTGCACTCACTCTGTTGACTGCAGCTCCCATTCTCCGCAACAGCCTCGCCTGCGCCGATTCGCTGCCCGACGCATTCCCCAAGCGGCCGCTCACGCTTGTGGTGCCGTTCAGTCCGGGCGGTCCCGTCGACATTCTCGGTCGACTACTCGCGCAGGAATACCAGTCGCGTTCGGGAAAGCCGGCGATTGTTGAAAACAAGGCCGGCGGAGCGGGCAATATCGGCATCGAAGTCGTTCAGAAAGCCGCTGCCGACGGCGGCACCTTGCTCCTGATCCCAGCCGGCAATTTAACGATCAACCCGACCTTGATGCCCGATCTGCCTTTCAACATAGGACGCGATTTCGAGCCGATCTGCATGCTCGCAAGCGCGCCCAACGTCATCGTCGTCTCGCCTCAGCTTGGCGTGAAAACGATTCAGCAGCTCATCGCCAAGGCAAGAATCGCCAAGCTGAGCTTCGGCTCACCCGGGGTGGGCAGCCAGCTCCATCTCGCGATGGAGCTGTTCAAAGAAATCACCGGCGTCGAGATTGTTCACGTCCCCTATCGGGGATCCGCGCAGGCGCTGGAAGACCTGCTCGGCGGCCATATCGACGTATTGGTCAGCAACCTTCCTGCGGTGCTTTCGGCGATCCAGGGAAAGCTTGTTGTGCCGCTCGCCATGACCACTGCGGAAAGGAGCCCAATGGTTCCCGAAGTGCCAACTCTCGCGGAGGCCGGGGTCGACGGAATCGACGTCACCTCATGGTACGGCATGCTTGCCCCGCACGGCATTCCTGTTCCAGTGCGCGACGCCATTTTCACCGTTACGCGCGAGATTCTCAGTACGCCTGATATTAAAAAGAAGCTGTTGACCGAGGGGTTGACTGTGAACGTCGAGCCGCCGGAGAAATTCGGGGCTCGCATTGCACGCGAGACGGCCTTGTGGGCTCACGTCATCAAGGACCGGCATATCAGCGTGCAGCAATAAGGATTGCGGCCATCCGGCAGCTGCCCTTTAACCAGCTTCTCGCGAGTAGCCCATTTGTGCATAGGCTCGGATGCAGACTCCGACTATTCCTCGACCAGATCGACGGCGGCACGGACGAGCGCCCCATCCGGCTCTTGTAATTCCCTCAAGATGGAAAAGTGATCGGCGTGCGCGATCGGAAGCAGCTCGCCTGGCGCACCGGCGCGGTGGCGCAGCTCATGAAAGCGGTACGCGTCGTGGACGAGTGTCGGCAGTTCCGCGCCGCCGAACGAGATGACGAGCGGCTTCTGCACCGCCGGACGCCGCAAGGGCGAGAACGCGGCGATTTCGTCATCTGAAAGATTCAGCGCCTGATTGAGATTGGTGTCGCGCAGCGGTGCAAGATCGTAGATACCCGAAATGGCGAGTCCACCGACAACGCGCGGGTGCTGCAGATGCAGGGCCGCAAGCTGCGCGCCGGCCGACCATCCGGCGATGATCAAAGGTCCTGCGATGCCGTGCCGCGCGCCGTGATCAGCCAGCCAGTCCAGCGCCTGGCCGATCTCGGCGACGATCTTCCCGATGTTCGCCTGCGGCGCGAGCGTGTAGCCCGGGATAGCGACCGACCAACCGGCAGCTGCAAGGCCTTGCGCAAAACACGCGAAATCCTGCCGCGAGTTCCGCTGCCAATAGCCGCCATGAATAAAGACGAGGCACGGCGCGGCAGCATCCGGTGCCGGAAACAGATCGAACGCGGTCCGCTCCGCGGGCGCGTAGGCGATGTCGAGACATCGCGGATGAGCGGATCGATAGGCAGCCGAATCGTTGTTGCGCTTTTCGATCCACTTGGGGCTGTCGGCCGCGGCCGCATTGTTGTTATAGGCGGCGTCGCGCGTCGCGGCATCGAGCGAAGCCCATTTGTCCCGCGGGTCGGCGGGAAGCGCGAAGCCCTGATCGGCAGGGGATGGAACCACGAGGATCGGCCTAAGCCGCAACCGCCTGAGGCAGGATCGGCGCGTCAGCGTCGAAGCGCTTGCCGGCGCGCAGGCAAAAGGCCGGGCGCAGCAGCTGCTCGGCGACCACTCTGGTGTCTTCGTTGTCGCGAAGCACGAAGCGGCCGCGATCGTCGTGAAGCACCGACACGTCGGCGGCGTTGCCAAGCTTCAGCGCGCCGAGACGGTCGCTTAATCCAAGCATCTGCGCCGGGTTCGAGGTGACCATCGGCACGACGTCCTTAAGCGGAATGCCGAGCGCCAGCATCGAACTCATTGCCTGCGTGAGACTAAAGCGCGCCTGGCCTCGGAACGGATGATTTTCGTCGTCGTAATGCTGCGCGGGTGTGCCGGCCGGTGGGGGCACCTCGGTGTTGTAGCCGTGCATGTCGGCGCCGAGCGTATGCGGCACGATGCCGGCGGCCAGCGCCTTGCGGGCGATCCGGTAGGAGAAATGGCTGCCATGGCCGACATCAACCTTTAGGCCACGGTCGAGCGCCGCACGTATGACGCCGTGCACTTCGCCCTGCCGGTTGACGAAGCCGCCGGGGTGCCGGGTGAACGGATGAGCAAGAATGTCTCCCGGCCGTAGCACAGGAATGACCCGCTCCATGATGGTGTCGGCGTCCTCGCCGTTGGCGCCGCTCTCCGGCAGGCCCCACAATTCGCCGAAGTGCACATAGAGAGGCAGGTCGGTGCGGCGGCCGATCTCCGCCGACATTTCCAGGACCTTGATGCCCCAACGTGCGAAGCCGCCGATCTCGGCGTGGCCCTTGATGCCGCGCACGATGTCCTTGTTGGCATTGGCTGAGGTGACCGTCGCGTCGACGTCGACGCCGGCGGGGCTATACAGATTGGGGTAGTAGTGCCCTTCGAGCCCGCCAACCAGATAAGCGGAGAGGAACGCATAGACCTGCGTCTGTGCCTGTTCGATGACGAAGTGCCGAAACCCGGGCAGCGTCAT
>DATJTL010000056.1:0-15568 GCA_035503415.1 Xanthobacteraceae bacterium | reverse complement strand
TCCAACGGCTCGGTGGTGCCGAAGTTCAAGGCGCAGATCGAGGCCGGCGGTCCGGTCACCGTCACCCATCCGGAAATGGTGCGCTATTTCATGACTATCCGCGAAGCCTGCGACCTCGTCGTTACCGCGGCGAGCCATGCGCTGGGCCCCACGCGCACGGCGGCGTCCGTCTATGTGCTCAACATGGGCCAGCCGATCAAAATCGTCGATCTCGCCGAACGCATGATTCGCCTGAGCGGCCTGGAGCCGGGCCGCGACGTCGACGTCGTCTTTACCGGCGTCCGCCCCGGCGAACGGCTGCACGAGATTCTGTTCGCGCGCGAGGAGCCGAGCGTCGATGTCGGCATTCCCGGTGTCGTCGCCGCCACGCCGGTGTTTCCGCCAGTCGAGGTTGTGCGCGAATGGGTCGGCAAGCTTCAGCGCGGCATCGATCAGAGCGAACGCTCGGCGATCGTCGGGGTGCTGCGCGAGGCGGTACCGGATTTTCGCAGCGAAGCGCGATGAGGGCGCCGGCGCGGATCATCGCAGATCGAATCAGCAGACAGAGAGGGACATGAAGCCCGATGACAAAGGCGGTTCTCGGCATCATCGGCGGTTCCGGCGTCTACGACCTGCCCGGACTTGAAAAAGTTCGAAGCAGAAAGATCGCCGGCCCGTGGGGTGAGCCGTCCGGGGCTTTGCGCATCGGTGAAATCGCCGGCCTGCCCGTGGTGTTCCTGCCGCGGCACGACACCGGGCACCGGCTTTCGCCTTCCGACGTCAATTACCGTGCGAATATCGACGCGCTCAAACGCGTCGGCGTCACCGATCTGATCTCGCTGTCGGCGTGCGGCTCATTCAAGGAGGAACTGCCGCCCGGCACGTTCGTGCTGGTCGATCAATTCGTCGACCGTACGCACAAGCGCGAGAGCTCGTTCTTCGGCAAGGGCTGCGTCGCCCACGTGTCGATGGCGCATCCGGTGTCGCCGCGGCTGCGCATCCATCTTGCGCAAGCCGCGATGGCGGAAAACATCAACGTGGTGCGCGACGGGACCTATGTGTGCATCGAGGGTCCGCAATTCTCCAGCCTTGCCGAGAGTCTCACCTACAAGAATCTCGGCTACTCGGTGATCGGCATGACCAACATGCCGGAGGCCAAGCTCGCGCGCGAAGCGGAGATTTGTTATGCCACAGTCGCCATGGTGACCGATTTCGACTGCTGGCATCCGGACCACGACGCCGTCACCGTGCAGGACATCGTCAAGATGCTGATCGCCAATGCCGAGAAGGCGAAACTCCTGGTGGCTCGGCTCGCCCGCGATTTTCCGCGCGAGCACGAGCCATGTCCGATCGGCTCCGATCGGGCTCTCGACAATGCCCTGATCACGGCACCGCAAGCGCGCGATGCCAAGCTTCTGAAAAAGCTCGACGCGGTGGCAGGCAGGGTGTTGCGCGGATCGAAACAGATACCGCGCCGCGGCAAGAAGCGCTGACGGATCGGTGGTCAGTAGATCGGCTGCTGCACGAGTGGCGTTGACGAGCCGACGGTCCCGGTGGTGACGTCGAATGGCGCGTACTGCTGTGCCGTGCACTGATCCGTGCGCACGTCGTATCGCTCATTGACGATGCTGTCGCCGGCGATAAAGAACGAATAGAAGCGCGTTGCGCTGTGATCGTCGTAGCGCAGGCAGGTGAGCCAGTTCCAGCCGGTTTCGGCGTGCACCCAACGCAGCGGCGATATCTGAAAATTGCTGTAGCTGGCGAGGTTCTTGAAAGCCTTTAGCGCTTTGACGATGAGCGCGCCGTAATTCGCCGGCGGCACCGGCTGCGTCGCTTCTTGCGGCAACGCCACGCCGCATTGTGCAAGAATGGCCCCGGCGGCCAACAGTGCGGCAGCCCACACGGCGGATGATCGCGCCGGCCGGCGCGGCTGCCGCCACGTTGTCGCCTTCATCCTCGCATTGTCTCGCATGTCGTGGCGGCCCTTGAACCATCGGCCGCGGCGTATGTATAGGTGTTAAGTTTTTTGCGCTAGCCGGGTGTGCTGGGGATCAAGGCCGATGCGCTGGGGCAGGAGAATCGGTATTTCGCACCAATTCGTCCGCGTCGCGGTCGTGATCGCGCTCGGAGCGCTGACTGCGGCCTGTTTCCAGCCCGAGTACGGCGACCATTCGCTTGTGGCCGGTGACTCGGTTCGCGACAAGCTCGCCGCTGTCGAGGTTGCCAATATTCCCGCCCCGAACGGCACGCCCGCATCCCGACTGGCTGTCGAATTGCGCAACCAGCTCGTCTACGCTTTTAACGGCGGAGCTGCGCCGGCGGCGCCGCTCTACCGATTGCAGGTTAGCGGGCTGTCTACCGGTATTACGACGGTTATCGTGGACGTGGCGAGCGGTCGGCCGGATACGCAAGTTTCGGCTGTTAACGCCACCTATACCTTGACCGAAATCGCGACCGGCAAGGTCGTGGTGAATTCGTCGACTTTTGGCCGGGCATCCTTTGACATTCCCGGTTCGGCACAGCGATTTGCGCAACAGCGCGCTTGGCTCAATGCCGAAGATCGCGCGGTCGGAATGATGTCGGATAGTATCCGAAACCGGCTCGCGTCCTACTTCGTGGCCGGCACCTGATCGGGCGGCTGCGCCCGTTTTGCAGCGTCGCCCGCCGCGCCCGAAGGGGCGTCTCGCTGGCCTTGCAAACTAGCCTTGCAAACCGCGCCGATGCGCTTGCGCTTTTAACGATTTCTTGTGCATAGTCAACAACCAATTCTTGTGTGTTTTCAACGGCCTTTGCCTTGGCAAAGCCATCTTTTGGGAACACCACTAGACCCTAGGGGAGAATAGCCTCGTCGACCGTGTTTGCCGCGCCTGGTCGGGGTATTCCGGGCTGCGTCATTGCGTTGTTTGGGTTGGGGAGCACGATTAGTGGCGGACCTTTGGGGTAGCCGTCAGCTTGGGGGGCGGCGGCGACGCTACCGTGCTCTCGCGTTCGCTCTCCGGGCGTTCGCGTTCTCTGCTATTGCTTTTGTCGTGTCTGGCACGCCGGCATTCAGCCAGCTCAGCATCGTCAACGCTCCCAACGAGCTGCATTTCCCGTCCCGCCCCAAGCCTCCGGCGAGCCCGCCGGTGCCTGCCAACGCGCCGATGCTCGTTCAAGCCGACGAGATGAGATACGATTACGCCAACAACACCGTCGCCGCGGTCGGCAATGTGCAGATCTACTACGGTGGATCGACCATCGAGGCGGATGAGGTCATCTACGACCAAAAAACCAAACGGCTGCAAGCGCGAGGCAACGCCAGGCTCACCGAGCCGAACGGCCGCGTCACCTACGGTCAGGAGATCAATCTGACCGACGACTATCGCGATGGGTTCGTCGATTCGCTTCACATTGAGGCACCCGATGACACCCGCTACGCGGCGGCGCGGGCCGATCGGTCGCAAGGCAATTACACGGTGCTGCAAAACGGCGTTTATACCGCCTGCGAGCCCTGTCGGGACCATCCGGAAAAGCCGCCCGAGTGGCAGGTGAAGGCGGCGCGCATCATTCACTCCGACAGCGAGAAGATGATTTATTTCGAAGATGCGACCGTCGATTTCTTTGGCCTGCCGGTCGCCTACTTTCCGTTCCTGTCGACACCCGACACGACGGTCAAACGCAAAAGCGGCTTGCTTTTTCCGACAATGGGAACCAGCAGCGCCTACGGCGCGTATATCGAGACGCCCTATTACTTCAATCTGGCCCCCGATTACGATCTGACTCTCTATCCGCGCTTCATGACAAAGCAGGGCGCGTTGGTGGAGGCGGATTGGAATCAAAGGCTGATCAACGGCTCCTACAGCATCAGGGCTGCCGGCATTTATCAGCTGGATCCCTCCTATTTCACCGGCGAATACGGCCCGGGGACCGAGGCGGCGCACGACTTTCGCGGCGCCGTCCTGACCGCCGGCCAATTCGATATTACCAATCAGTGGGTGTGGGGCTGGACCGGCGTGCTGGTGAGCGATCCGACCTTCATCACGGACTACTCGCTGAGCCGGTTCAACGGCACCAATCTCGATCCGTTCCACACCGGCACCAGCGAGAGCTCCGAGGGAATTTCTCAGCTCTATCTGGCGGGGCGTGGCGACACCAGTTATTTCGATCTTCGCTCGATCTATTACACCGGGTATTCGGAACTCGACCAGCAAAATCAGCTGCCGATCGTCGCCCCGGTGTTGGATTATTCGAAGACGCTGCCCCAGCAGGTTCTCGGTGGCGAACTGAGCTATAAGATCAACATCACGAGCCTGTCGCGCCAGCAAGCGAGCTACGATCCGATCACGGAGGCTGCCGTTGCCAACGGCATCTGCGCGAACGGCACGGCGGAGACGACAAATCCGGCGCTGCTCAACAAATCCAATTGTCTATTGCGTGGCATACCCGGGGAGTACACCAGGGCTTCCGCCGAGGTCGACTGGCGACGCACGGTGGTGACCGACAACGGCCAGATGCTCACGCCCTTCTTTCAGCTGCGCGGCGATGTGGCTTCGGTCGACGTTGCCGATCAGCCGGGGGTGTCGAACTACATGACTCCCGGTGAACACGAGCTTGCCCGGCTGATGCCGGTGGCGGGCCTCGAGTACAAATATCCGCTTATCGACGTCGAACCCTGGGGCACACAGACCGTCGAACCGATCGCCCAGCTCATTCTGCGCCCGAACGAGACCGACATCGGCCAATTTCCGAACGAGGATTCGCAAAGCCTGACCTTCGACGACACGAATTTGTTTTCTGTAGATAAATACTCCGGCTGGGACCGCGTCGAGGGCGGCGGCCGGCTGAACGCCGGTTTGCAATATACCGCTCAATTCAATGAGGCAGGTTCGCTGAACGCTCTGTTTGGTCAATCGTATCAGCTCTACGGGCTCAATTCCTACAGTGTCGCCGATGCCACCAATACGGGCCTTGACAGCGGCCTCAATACAAACATTTCCGATTATGTCGGCCGCATCGCCTATCAGCCGAATTCGACCTACATGTTCCTGGCGCGGGCCCGCTTCGACGAGGCCACGTTCTCCATGGAGCGCCTCGAACTGGAGACGCGCGCCAATTTCGACCGCTGGGGATTGAGCTTTCTCTATGGCGACTACGCCGCGCAGCCCGCACTCGGATTCCTCACCCAGCGCGAGGGTTTTCTCTCTGGCGTGACGTTCAAGGTCAACAGCAACTGGGTGCTGATCGGCGCCGCTGGCTACGACCTCATTGCACATCAATTCAATCAAACGCGCGTCGGTGTCGGTTATGTCGACGATTGTTTCATGCTGGCCTTCAATTACATCACCGGCTACGTCTATAACGGCACCGCGACCCCGGTTCAGAACTCCGGCTTCACTTTCTCGTTGAGCCTGCGTACCTTGGGCCCGGACGTGCTGACCCAGGGAGCGGTCACATATTAGAAGCCTTGCGGCTTAGAAGTATTGCGGCGAGGGCCGGCCGTTTGGCGGCGGCGCAATCGTCGTCCCGCTCGCAGGGTAAGGTGCTCTATCGTGAGAAGGCCGAGGCGAGGGGCAATTTTATGCGCGAGCCGGACGACATGGTGGCGGTGCATTTTCGCCGTTCGTGCGAGGCGCTCGAGCGCGCGGCGGATGATCCGCGGCTGCGCGACGTGATCTACGCCATCGCCGAGACGGTGACGCGGGCTTTCCGTAACGGCGGCAAGCTGATGATCGCCGGCAACGGCGGCAGCGCGGCGGACGCCCAGCATATCGCCGGCGAGTTCCTGTCGCGGCTCAATTTCGACCGCCAGCCGCTGCCGGCCATCGCGCTCACCTGCGATTCCTCAGTCATGACTGCGATCGCCAACGATTACGGATTCGAGCGTGCATTCGAGCGGCAGGTGCGTGGCCTCGGCCGGCCTGGCGACGTTTTTATTGCAATCTCGACGTCGGGGCGCTCGCCCAACGTGATGGCGGCGCTGAAGGCCGCGCGCGAACTCGGCGTCATCACCGTCGGCTTCAGCGGTGATGGCGAACGTGTCATGGCGGCGCACTGCGACCATTTTCTCGGTGCGCCATCTGCCGAGACGCCTCTCATTCAACAAATCCATATCGTCGCCGCACACGCCGTTTGCGGGCTGGTCGAACGCGATCTGTTCGGCGGCGGAACAACAGCGGCTGGGGGCTGATAACAAGGTGCGGCCGCATCCGGTCGCCTGCCGCGCAGGATCGGCTGCAGCAACAGGTTTTGTCGCGTGCTCGCGGCGCCGTTCCAATCACAACGATCCAACATTGCACGATGACGGCGGCTGATATCGGCTTATGGTGCGAACTCGGCGCGGCGGATCTGGCGCCGCGTCCGGCGCTGTTTTTGGACCGCGACGGCGTCATCGTCGCCGATACGAACTATCTCGGCCGCGCCGAAGACGTGCGCATGATCGAGGGGGTCGCCGCCGCGATCTCCCGCTGCAACGCCTTGCGCATTCCGGTCGTGGTGGCGACCAACCAGTCGGGGATCGCGCGCGGTCACTACGGGTGGGACGGCTTTCGCGCCGTGCAAGCCGCGATTTCCGAAGCCTTAGCGGCGTCCGGCGCTCGTCTCGATGGTGTGCTTGCCTGCGCTTACCACGCCGAAGGCCTCGGGCCGCTGCGGATCGCCGATCATCCCTGGCGCAAGCCCAATCCGGGGATGATCTTGGCGGCCGGGAAGCGAATGAATCTCGACCTATCCCGGTCCTGGATCGTCGGCGACAAGGCGACCGATCTTGCCGCGGCGGCGGCAGGCCTCGCCGGCGGCACCTTGGTCAGCGCAGACGAGCGCGAGCGTGAACGGGCGCGACTGCTCGCGAGCAAGCAGTTCAGCGTCGAGACGGCGGCGAATTCGGCCGCTGCCATCCTCAGCGCCCTGGAAACCGGGCGATTGCTGGGATCTGGTCCCTCGTGAGAATTGATGCCGAACTCATGAATGCCGGCTTGCCGGCTGCTTGCATCCGATCACCTAAAAATGGGCTGGAGCGGCAGGATGATGTGCCGACTTTGGAGACCGTCGGCAGGATGTTTGTCTTGACTTCCCCACCAGCCGCATTTCATTCAGAAATTGCGCGTTAAGGGTAGTTTTTAGTCGGCTCCCGAGCAGCCGGCGCGTGCAGGACGCATTATGGCCACTTCCATCGTTCCCCTGATCATGTGTGGCGGCGCCGGTACCCGACTGTGGCCGGCTTCGCGCGAGAACAGGCCGAAGCAGTTCCTGCCGCTGTTCGGTCCCCATTCCACCTTTCAGGAGACCGTTCGCAGAGTGTCCGATCCGGCCTTGTTCGGCCGGCCGATTATCATCACCAATGGCCAGTATCGCTTTCTCGTCGCCGAGCAACTCGCCGCCATTGGCGCCAAGGCCGATATTCTGCTCGAGCCGATGCGGCGCGACTCCGGCCCTGCGATCGTGGCCGGCAGCCTGTTTGCCCGCAACCGCGACAAGGACTGCGTGGTGGTCGCGCTCGCGGCCGATCACGTTGTCACCGACCTTGAGGCCTTCGCCAAGGTTTGCGCCGCGGCCTCGCGCGCCGCTGCCGAAGGCCGCATTGTGACATTCGGAGTCCGCCCGACCCGGCCGGCGACCGAGTACGGCTATATCCGCGCTGGCGCCGCCATCGGCGCCGACATCTTCGCCATCGATCAATTCGTCGAGAAACCCGACGCCGCAACGGCGAACCGCTACGTTGCGGAGGGTTATCTGTGGAACTCAGGCAACTTTCTGTTCCGCGCCGATCTTTTGCTCGACGAGTACCGCGCGTTCGAGCCGGACAGTGCCGAGGCGATTGCCCGTGCCGTCGGGGCTGCCGGCAGCGATCTCGGTTTCATTACGCTCGACGCCCAGGCGTTTTCGCGCGCCGCAGCGAAATCGATCGATTACGCGGTGATGGAGCGGACCAAGCACGCTGCCGTCATGCCGGTCGCCTACGGCTGGTCCGACGTCGGCTCGTGGCAGGCGGTGTGGGAGCTGTCCGCGCGCGACTCGGCGAAGAATGCCGCGCAGGGTTCGGCCTACTTCGTCGACGCCAGCGGCTGCTATGTGGCCGCCGACAAGCAACTCGTGGCGCTGTTCGGTCTGGAAAACGTGGTGGTCGTGGCGACCGCCGATGCCGTCCTGGTGGCGCGGCGCGAGGATGCCGACGGGCTGCGCCGCGTCGTCGCCAAGCTCAAGGACGTGGCTCCGGCGGTGACCCAAGATCACCTGAAAGTACACCGCCCCTGGGGCTCCTACCAATCGCTCGATCAGGGCGACCGCTTCCAGGTCAAGCGCATCGTCGTCAAACAGGGCGGACGATTGTCGCTGCAGATGCATCATCACCGCGCCGAGCACTGGGTAATCGTTCGTGGCACCGCGCGGGTGACGGTCGGCGACGAGGTCAAGACCCTGCACGAGAACGAATCCATCTACGTTCCCATCGGGACACGCCATCGCCTGGAAAATCCTGGCAAGATCGACCTCGAACTGATCGAAGTGCAGACCGGCTCCTACCTGGGCGAGGATGATATCGTGCGTCTCGAGGACGATTATCACCGCCGATGAATTAGCCTTTATCTGCTTCTGATTGAGGGGGCTCTCGGGCGCATCCGCGCCGCGGCTGCCGGCAAAGCCCTGGCGGGTCCCGCGGCAGGCGCCGTCGTTCAGTCTTGGCCGGAAAACCCTGTAAATCTTCGACGCAAAATGTGTTCGGCCTTCGGTGCAGGCCGGTCGCCATCCGGTGCAGGCCGTGCTAGGTGAGACAACGGATGGTCGACGTGCGGGGGCCCGTCGGGCGTAGGGTTAGGGGTGTTGAAGTGGCGGGGACCAGTACATTGCGGATCGGCGTCGTGGGCGTCGGCGTCATGGGCTCCAACCATGCGCGGGTGCTCGCTGACATGGCCGGCGTCGAGTTGGTTGGAATTGTCGATTCTGACCGCAAGCGGCGGGACTTGGTGTCGGCCACGCTTGGTTGCGCCGCTTTCGCCGACGTCGACGCGTTGCTCGGACGCGGAGTAGACGCCGTCAGCATCGCGGCGCCGACCCATCTGCATCATGATATCGCGCTCAAATGCATCACCCGCGGGGTGAATGTTCTGGTTGAGAAGCCGATCGCGTCCACTGTCGAGGAGGGGCGTGCCATCGTCGCTGCGGCCCGCCGCGCCGGGGTCACGCTCATGGCCGGCCATGTCGAGCGCTTCAATCCCGCGGTGCAATCGATCAAGCGGGCGATCAAGGACCAGGACATTCTGTCGATCGCCATTACGCGGGTCGGGCCGTTTCCGCCGCGCATGTCGAATGTCGGCGTCGTCATCGATCTCGGCGTGCATGACATCGATCTTATCCGCTGGTTCACCGAATCCGAGATTGTCGAAATCCAGCCGCAAATGTCCAGCGCCGTTGCCGAGCGCGAAGACATCGCGCTCCTACAGTTCCGCACCGCCTCTGGCGTGCTCGCCCACATCAACACCAATTGGCTCACACCGTTTAAGGCGCGCAACATTCACATCGCCACCCGGGACAAATATCTGATCGCCGATCTGCTTACGCTGCAGGTCACCGAATGTTTCGGCTTTCAGCCGGACGGCAGTTATTCGATGCGGCATCTGTCGGTCGGCTACGCCGAGCCGTTGCGCTCCGAACTGGTCGCCTTCGTCGACGCCGTCCGCAGCGGCGAGCGGCCGGCCGTCACCGGCGAGGAAGCGGTCGCCAGCCTCGAAATCGCCATTCGCTGCCTGGAAGTACACACGCCGCAGGCGGCCGCGCCGCAGCGCAAGGGACCGCGCCGCGTCGCCGGCTGACCAACGCGCCAATCGAACCCGGATGAAAGCATGAATCAACACGCGCGCCTTGATGAGCGGCCGATCCCGTTCATCGACGTGGCTGCCCAGCGCCGCCGGCTCGGTCGCGCCGTCGACGACTCCGTCGCCAAGGTGCTCGCGCACTGCCAATTCATCCAAGGTCCCGAAGTGCGGGCGCTGGAAGCCGAGCTTGCCGCCTTCTGCGGCGCGCGCCACGTCATTGGCTGCTCGAGCGGAACCGACGCGCTCCTGCTCGTTCTCATGGCTTGGAACATTGGGCCGGGCGACGCGGTGATCTGTCCGACCTTCACGTTCTGCGCGACCGCCGAAGTCGTAGCGCTCCTCGGCGCCACGCCGGTCATGGCCGACGTCAAGGCGGAGACCTTCAATCTCGATCCGGACAGCTTGCTCCGCGCGATGGCAACGGCAAAAAAGCTGGGGCTTAAGCCGCGTGCCGTCATTCCGGTCGATCTGTTCGGCCTCCCCGCGGACCACGACGCCATTGCGGGCATCGCCGCCGAACACAATTTGCTGATTCTCGACGATGCGGCGCAATCGTTCGGCGCGGCCTATCGGGGCAAAAAACTCGGCGCGCTGGCGACGGCGACCGCGACCAGCTTCTTTCCGGCAAAGCCCCTTGGCTGCTACGGCGACGGCGGCGCCGTCTTCACCGACGACGATGCCTTGGCGGCGCGGATCAAAAGCCTGCGGGTGCACGGAGAGGGCGTGGACAAATACGATGCCGTACGCATCGGCATCACCGGCCGTCTCGACACCATCCAGGCGGCGGTACTGTTGGAAAAGCTCAAAATATTCCCTGACGAAATCGTCGCGCGCAATCAGGCGGCGGCCCGCTACACCGACGGTCTGCGCGATGTCGCCATCGTGCCGGAGGTCGGCAATCAATCGA
This sequence comes from Xanthobacteraceae bacterium, assembly GCA_035503415.1. Taxonomy (GTDB): domain Bacteria; phylum Pseudomonadota; class Alphaproteobacteria; order Rhizobiales; family Xanthobacteraceae; genus BOG-931. Next base: position 4,897 of record DATJTL010000056.1, on the reverse strand, counting down.
CCTCGGTCTGGGCGCAATACACGATCCGCCTCGCGCCGGGTCGGCGCGACGGCCTTGCAGCCGCGCTCAAGGCACAGGGCATTCCGACCGCGATTTATTACGGTAAGCCGCTACATCTCCAGGAAGCCTACCGGCGGTTCCCTGTCGCGGACGGCGGCGCGCCGGTGAGCGAACGGCTTGCCGAGGAAGTTATCAGCCTGCCAATGCACGCTTATCTGGAACCGACGCTGCAGGATCGGATCGTCGCGGCGGTTCGCGGCGCGCTTCGAGGCTAAGGGGCCGTCTGCCCACCTCCCCCTGCCGCGGCAGGTGGGGTAACAAGGGCCAATGATCCGGAAGATTCTCACCGTCGGCGGCTATACGCTGCTTTCGCGCCTGACCGGCTTTTTGCGCGACATCTTGCTGGCGGCGATCCTCGGCGCCGGACCCGTCGCCGATGCCTTTTTCGTCGCCTTCCGGCTCCCCAATCATTTCCGCGCCATTTTTGCCGAAGGCGCGTTCAACGCCGCCTTCATTCCGGCCTATGCGCGCATCCGCACCCAGGGCGGCCCGGAGGCGGCACAAAAATTCGGCGACCGCATCTTCACCCTGCTTGTGGAGACGCAGGTGGTTCTGCTCGTCCTAGCGCTCCTGTTCACGCCGCAGGTGATCGAACTCCTGGCGCCCGGTTTTTCGCGCGAGCCAGGGCAGTTCGCGCTCGCAGTTTCGCTCTCCCGCATCACGTTTCCCTATCTGCTGCTCATCACGCTGGTGACGCTGTGGAGCGGCATTCTCAACGCGCTGCACCGCTTCGCGGCCGCGGCGGCGGCGCCGATCCTGCTCAATCTCGCGATGATGGTGACGTTGGCGCTTTCGTTCTATTTCCCCGGCGCCGGCTATGCGGCGGCCTGGGGCGTGCTCATCTCGGGCGCCCTGCAAGCGCTGCTGGTTGGCGGCGCCGCGCTGCGCAGTGGCGTGATGACGACGTTTCGCAGTCTGCGCTGGGACGAGGACGTGCGCCGCTTCTTCAAGGCGCTCGTTCCGGCGACAGTCGGCTCGGCCGGCACACAGCTCGCTCTGTTCGCCGACACCATCATCGCGAGCTTCCTGTCGGCCGGCGCGATCTCGGCGCTTTATTACGCCGACCGCATCGACCAGCTGCCGATCGGCGTCATCGGCATTGCCGTGGGCACGGTCTTGTTGCCGGAGATGACGCACCGGCTCGCTGCTGGCGACGATGCCGGTGCCCGTTCGGCGCAAAACCGGGCGATCGAGTTCGCGCTTCTGCTTGGCATCCCCTGCGTCGTGGCCTTCCTGGTGATGCCCGATATCATCATGCGCGGCCTGTTCATGCGCGGCCGCTTCACCGCCGGCGACGCGCAGGCAGCGGCCGGGACGCTGATGGCTTATACGATCGGACTGGTTCCGTTCGTGCTGATCCGCAGCGTCGTGGCGCCTTTTCTCGCCCGCGGCGACACGGCGACGCCGGTGAAGGCGGCGCTGACCGGAACTGCCGTCAACATCGTTTTCAAGGTCCTGCTGATGGGTCCGCTGGCGCAGGTCGGGCTCGCGCTGGCGACCTCGATCGGCGCCTGGATCAACTTCATTCTGGTGCTCTGGCTGGCCGCGCGCGCCGGCTTCATCGCCGCCGACCGGGACCTCAAATCCTCGCTCGGCAAGCTCGCGCTCGCCGGCATCGTCATGACGCTGCTACTTCTCGGCGGGCGGCCGTTTGTCACCTCGCTGTTATCTTCGATGTCCAGATTTCGCAACGAATCGGAGCTCGTCGTCTTGACGTTGCTCGGCGGCGCCTCTTATGGCGTGCTCGTTCTGGTCCTGTTTGGACGAAGGTGGATGTCGCTGTTACGACGGAATGCCAAAGCCGAACAGGGCGACCAGACCGAGCCGGGCGGACCATCCGCGCCTTCGATCAATGCGGTCTGAGAATGCGGCCTGAACCGAGACGGAGATTTTTGCGATGCGCGTGAGCATGATCGGCGCCGGCTATGTCGGTCTCGTCTCCGGCGCCTGTTTCGCCGATTTCGGCCATCACGTCACTTGCATCGATAAGGATGCGGGCCGCATCGCCGCGCTCAATCGCGGGGAGATCCCGATCTTCGAACCGGGGCTCGCCGATCTGGTTGAAGCCAATGTCCGCGGCGGCCGGCTCGAATTTGCCGCCGAGACTTCCGCCGTCGCCGAGGCCGAAGCCGTGTTCATCGCGGTGGGCACACCGTCGCGCCGCGGCGACGGCTATGCCGACTTGAGTTTCGTCTACGAGGCGGTGCGCGCGATCGCGCCGCTCTTGGCGCCGAATACCGTCGTCATCACCAAATCGACCGTTCCGGTCGGCACCGGCGACGAGATCGAACGGATCCTGCGCGACCTGCGCCCAGACGCCGGACTGCAAGTCGTGTCCAATCCGGAGTTTTTGCGCGAGGGCGCGGCAATTCAGGATTTCAAGCATCCCGACCGGATCGTCGTCGGCACCGACGATGCGCGGGCGCGCGAAGCGCTGGCGGAAATCTACCGGCCGCTTTATCTGAACGCCGCGCCGATCCTTTATGTCAACCGGCGCACCGCCGAACTGATCAAATACGCCTCGAACGCCTTCCTCGCCACCAAGATCACCTTCATCAACGAGATCGCCGACCTGTGCGAGCAGGTCGGCGGCGATGTGCAGGACGTGGCGCGCGGCATGGGGCTCGACAACCGCATCGGCTCGAAATTCCTCCATCCGGGGCCGGGCTTCGGCGGCTCCTGCTTTCCGAAGGACACCACCGCGCTCTTGAAGACCGCGCAGGATCACGGCGTTGCGCTTCGCATCGTGGAGGCGGTGTCGGCCGTCAACGACCATCGCAAGCGGGCGATGGCGCGCAAGGTCGTCGCCGCGCTCGACGGCTCGGTGCGCGGCAAGATCGTTGCGGTGCTCGGGCTCGCGTTCAAGCCCAATACCGACGACACCCGCGACTCGCCGGCGATCCCGTTGATCACCGCGCTGCAGGACCTGGGCGCCAAGGTGCGCGCCTACGATCCCGCGGGCATGGAGCAGGCCAAGCCGGCGCTGCCGGCGGTGGATTATTGCGCCAGCGCCTACGCCGCCGCCCAAGGCGCCGACGCGCTGGTGATCGCGACCGAATGGGAGCAATTCCGGGCGCTCGATCTCGCCCGGCTCAACAGCGTCATGGCGCAGCCGGTGATCGTCGATCTGCGCAACATCTATCGCGCCGACGAAATGAAGCGCGCGCAGTTCCGCTACGTCGCCGTCGGGCGGGCGGGCGTTGAATAGCCCCGATGCTGATATGAGCTGCTATAGTCAGGCGTACTGAGGATGGCGATGGGAAGTGAATTCGGCATCGGCGCGAGGCTGCCGCGGCTTGAGGATGCCCGCTTTCTCGAAGGGCGCGGGCAGTTCTGCGCCGACATCAATCTGCCGGGGACGCTGCATGCCGCCTTCGTGCGCTCGCCGCATGCGCACGCCCGCATTGTCGCGGTGCGCAAGCCGCCCGGCGCGCAGAAGCTGGTCTATCACGCCGGCGATCTGACTGGCGTCGGCCGCATGCGCTCGACCGCCAAGATGCCGGGATTCAAGCCGTCGGATTGGCCGATCCTCGCCGCCGGCAAAGTGCGTCACGTCGGCGAACCGGTCGTCATGGTGCTCGCCGCGAGTGCCGCTGAAGCCGAGGACCTTGCGGCTTTGGTGCAGGTGGATTTCGAACCATTGCCGCCGGTCGTGACGATGGCGGAGGCGCTGAAAAAGGCCCCGCCTTTCGTGCATGACGAATGGGGCGACAACATTCTGGTCGAGACCAAGATCGAAGCCGGCGATCTCGCCGCCGCGAAGGCCGCCGCGGCGCATGTGATCGAGCGCAGCTTCCGCATGAACCGCATGCACCCGCTGCCGCTCGAAGGCCGCGCTAGCGTCGCTGCCTATGACGGCCGGCTCGACGAGCTTGTCGTCTATGTGGCGCACCAATTGCCGGTGCCGCTGCAGATCGGGCTGGCGCAGGTCTTGGGCATCAGCCAGCGGCGGCTGCGTGTGGTCGTGCCGGACGTCGGCGCCTCGTTCGGTCTCAAAACCTACGTCGAAAGCGAAACCGTATGCGTTGCCTGGGCGGCGCTAAGACTTCGCCGTCCCGTGCGCTGGATTCAGGATCGCCGCGAATCGCTCGTCTGCGACGCCACCTGCCGCGACTATCAATGCAAGATCACGGGCTACGCGGATGCCAACGGCCGCGTGCTCGCACTCGATTGTGAGGTGCTCGTCGATTCGGGCGCGTACTCGCCGTGGCCCTGGCCGGCCGGCATCGAAGGCGGGCTGGCGCTCGGCAACATGCAGGGCTGTTACGACATCCGCGCCTTTCGCGGCCGCGCTATCAACGTCGTCAGCAATAAGCCCGCAGGCCAGCCGTTTCGCGGCGTGGCGCGGCCATTGTCGTGCGTCGGCCACGAAATCGTCATGGACGGCATTGCGCAGGCCGCCGGCCTCGACCCGGTCGAAGTGCGGATGCGCAATTTTGTCAAGCCCGCCCAGATGCCCTACGTGTCGATTACCAAAAAGACGCTCGACAGCGGCGATTATGCCGCGGCGCTCAAGCGCGCCGCAGAGCTCATCGATCTGCCCGCTGTGCGCGCCCGGCAGCAGAAGGGTGGGAAGGACGGCCGGTTGATCGGCGTCGGCTTCGCGTGTTTCTACGAACAGACCGCGTATGGAACGGGGCCGTTCGGCTATTCGGCGTGGGGCATCGAACTCGTTCCCGGCATGGAGCCCGCGGTGGCGCGGCTCACCGGCGACGGCGAACTCGTGCTGGAGGTCGGTTCGCATTCGCACGGCCAGGGCCATGAGACGGTGTTCGCGCAAGTCGCGCACGAAGTGCTCGGCATCGATCCAACAAAAGTCTCGGTGCGCTTCGGCGAC
>DATJTL010000055.1:0-5509 GCA_035503415.1 Xanthobacteraceae bacterium | reverse complement strand
CCGCTGCCACCACCAGCTCGCGTCGGGAATTCGCCCCTCAGCCGGCTTTTTACTCGCGCCGTTCAATTCCATGGCATTCTGACGATCGCCAGCGGGCCGGATTAAAGCCCGCTCGCGTGCGCGAGCGAATCATCAGAACTCAGTCAGTACAGATAGCCCCCCTCTCGGCATCCGGACCACAAGGACTCCAGGCCGCCTTCACAGCTCGCCGAGATAGTAGTGGTCTAAGGCTGGCAGAAAATACTACCTATAATATTCGGTTAACGCCAGGGCCAATTCGGTTAACGCCGGGGCCAAAAAGCACCGCCAGCGTTGTAAAATTGCAACACTGACCGCTCCCCGCGGCACGTAGATTTTCCCTCAATTCGGCGACTATAGATTGCCGCAACAGCGGGACATCAAGATCATGCCCAACACAGTACTGTGGGAACGGCAATTGCCGCGCAACACCGGATTTGCCTTCGACGTGAAGGCCGGCCAATCCGTGCGCATCACCTCGCAGACCATCATCGACTTCGTCTGCTTCAACCGCGATAACTTGCGCGAGCGGTTCGATCAGGCCCGCACCAAGGCCAACCAGCGCAAGATCTTCATCTCCACCGGCGACCAGCTCATTTCCAAGCTCAACAACACGATGATGACCATCCTCGCGGACACGTTTGAGGGTCACCACGACCTGGAGGAAGGCATGTGCAGCCGCAAGCGCCACGAGCTCGCGGCGGCGAAAGGGATATGGGAAAAAACCTACGGGCGGCCGGTCTCGGAAATGCCGCCGCGCGGCTGCACCGAGAATCTCGGCGGCGTCTTGGCGCCCTACGGCATCGCCATCGAGGACGTGCCGAGCCCATTCAATATCTTCCAGCACATGATCATCAATCCGGACACCGGCGAACTCGCGCATTCGCATTTGAGGCCGAAGCCGCCGGGAGCCTACGTGACGCTGCGCGCCGAGATGGATCTGCTGGCGGCTCTGAGCACTTGTCCCGACTTGCCGGCCGGCGGCAACACGGGGGCGACCTTGGCGCTGTTCGATGCCGGATAGGCGCTCACTATTCGCATGATAGGGTGCGAAACGGGATGCGAATGTTGGACTTAGACCACTAGCGGACGGCAATGACCCTGGAATTCGGACTCGACACGTTCGGCGATATCACCGCCGCCCCGGACGGAAGCCTCGTCTCGCACGCCCAAGTCATCCGCGACGTGATCGAGGAGGCGGTGCTGGCCGACCAGCTCGGCATCGAGGCGTTCGGCGTCGGCGAACACCATCGGTCCGACTTCGCCATCTCGGCTCCCGAAGTCGTGCTCGCCGCAATCGCCGGATGCACCAAGCGGATTGTTCTCGGCACGGCAGTGACGGTGCTGAGCACCGATGACCCGGTGCGCGTGTTCGAACGGTTCTCGACGCTCAACGCCGCCTCCAGTGGGCGCGCCGAGATCACGCTCGGCCGCGGCTCGTTCACCGAGTCCTTCCCGCTGTTCGGATATGATCTCTCTCAGTACGAAGAGCTGTTCAAGGAAAAACTCGACCTGTTCGCGGCGCTCATCCGGCAGGACGCCGTTACCTGGCACGGCAAGACGCGCCCGCCGCTGAGCAGTCAGCAGGTCTTCCCGCCGCTCGAACACGGCCCACTAAAGACGTGGGTGGGCGTCGGCGGCAGCCCGCAGTCTGTCATTCGCGCCGCGCGGTACGATTTTCCACTGATGCTCGCCATCATCGGCGGCGATCCCAAGCGCTTTCTCCCCTACGTCGAACTTTACCAGCGCGCTTTCGCGCAATTGGGCAAGCACGCGCAGGCGGTCGGCCTGCACGCGCACGGCTACGTAGCGGACAGCGACGAACAGGCGCGCGAAGAGCTTTGGCCCCATTTCAAGCGCTCGCGCGACCGTATCGGCGCTGAGCGCGGCTGGCCGCCGGTGACGCGCGCTTCGTTCGATTTTGAAGCCGATCAAGGCGCGCTCAATATCGGCGCGCCGGAGACCGTGGCACGCAAGATCGCCGCCACCGCGAAGGCGCTCGGCATTGCGCGCTTCGACATGAAATACAGCCAAGGCACGCTGCCGCACGACAAGCTCATGCGCAGCATCGAGCTTTACGGCACCAAGGTCATTCCGCTGGTCAGGGACATGCTCGGATGAAATAGTCTTCTGCCTTTTGGGCAAGCTCAGAAAAGTCTATCCGGTTCAGAAGACGAACTCTGTTTGACGCATTGCCGCCGGAATCGCCGACAAGACTGTCGCACAAGAAGGGCGGGGGGAGATCATGCGGATTAAAGTCGGATCAACTCCGGCCTGCGCGATCTTGCTGATCGCGGCGGCCAGTCTGGGCTCGAACGCCGCATTTGCGCAGGCGCAAGACAGTTGCATCAAGGCGCCGAACGGCCCGGCGCCGCCGGGCAGTCATTGGTATTATCACACCGACCACACCACGCAGAGCAAGTGCTGGTCTATCAAGCCGGCCGCCCAAGCCACGCAACCCGCAGCAGTACAACAGCGGCCCGCAACCGCCCAACAACAACGAGCCCAAGAGCGGCCTACTCAAGAGCAGCCTACTCAAGAGCAACAAGTTCAAGAGGAACCAGTTCAAGAGCAGTCCACGCCCGCCGGAGTAGCCCCGCTGTTGGCGGTGCCGGATTCTTCGCCGTGGCCCCTCCCCGGCCAGCAACCCGATGCAGCAACAACGGTTTGGCCCGCTGCACCGTCGATGCCGACATCCACCGATACCTCCACGACGCAGAGCGTCTCGCCGGGATTGCCGGATCAATCAGCCCCACCGTCGCCCGCCCAACAAACCTCGCCCGCGCCGCAAGCGCCAGCAGCCGGAAGTGCCCAGCCGAACACGCCATCGCCTCCGACCGCCACAACTCCGGCCGAAGACAAGCCGGCAGTCCGATCGGCCGCCAAACCGGTTGCCGGACCGGTCAAGCCGGTGACGTCCATGCAGAGCAGAATACCGCTGGCCGTGTTACTCGCCGGCCTGATCGGCTTGCTCGCGATCGGTATGCTGCTCCGCCGGATCGTCACGGTGACATTAGGACGGCCACACAGAATCAGGATCGCCCAGCGCGAACCGCGGCTGCGCGGCATGGCCAAGCTAACGCCCATGCTGCGGCACTCGCCACGTCTGGTCCCGGACCAGGCTGTAACCGAGCATCGCATCAGCGAAGTCGAAGAGGCCTTACGAGACTTGGCGCAACGTCAGCGCCGGCGTCGTGCCATGTCGCTTGGAAGCACACCCAATATGCCCAGCACCGGCGCTCGCACGCGCTCCTGATGATCGCGGCAAACGATGCATTGGTTCAGTGCGGGGCGCTGCCGTGCAGCCGTAAAGTTCCCGATCAAATACGCCCGCAGGCCTTGACCACGCCAAGGTTTCGTATCAGCTTTTTTCCGCTCTTCCGTCTGTGAAGAGAGACTCGTCAATGGAGGCCTTGATGACTCCACCGACGCACGCTGCCGCGACGATCGCTGTGGCAATGGTTCGGGCCTAAAGCGTAGCGGCAACTTACGAACACCGTGTCGGGAGCGACCGCCGGGGCCGCATCAGTCGGGCATGGCCCCACTCGCCGCTCCCGGCCCGCGTTTTTCTCTGCGCCGTGCCGCTGATCGGATTACCGAAAAAGGGAGAGTGCGGTCGTCTATTATTCGTCCAGCAATGGATGAGGCAGTTTGAAACGCTGATGCTCGTTGGGATGCGGATCGAACGGCTTTGGCCGGCCCGAACCGGCGCACCTGACCTCGGCGGCATAGTGCACGGATAAGCGCGAGCCCTGGTAGAGTTCGCGTGCATGCCCGAAGACGTGACGCCGGCCAGCCTTATTGACGTGCAGGCGTACCATTTGTCCGCACATCGGACATGGCGTCACCAGCGGGTGAAGCCGCCTTCCCCCCAGCAGCTTGGCGAATTCGACGAACCAAACGGATAGAAGCCGCATATCCGTTCCCTTACGATTCGAAGGAACCGAGCATAGCTCTGTGTCTAAATATTGGAACGGGCCACGCCTGCGACAAATTCTGTCGCGCGTCTACGTCCCTACCAGTCCCAATTGCGGGCTCGACGGTTCGGCGTGCATACGCTTGGCGATGCGGCCGGCCAGCCGCGACAGCCGGCCGGCCTCGACGGCCGCGCGCATGCTTTTAGCCATCAGCACCGGATCGCGCGCCTTCGAGACCGCGGTATTGATCAGCACGGCGGCACAGCCGAGCTCCATGGCGAGCGTCGCGTCGGATGCGGTGCCTATACCGGCATCGAGCACCACCGGCACCGGCGAGCGCGCGCAAATAAGCTCGATCAGATGGGGATTGGAAATGCCCAGTCCGGAGCCGATCGGCGAGCCGAGCGGCATCACCGCGGCGGCGCCGGCATCAGCGAGCTTGCGGCAGGTCACCGGATCGTCGGTGCAATAGGGCAGCACCACAAAACCCTTGTCCACCAAGGTCTGCGTCGCGCGCACGAGTTCCTCCACGTCCGGGTAAAGGAGTTCGCGGTCGCCGATGACTTCGAGCTTGACCCAGTTGGTATCGAGCGCCTCGCGCGCAAGCTCCGCCGTGAGCACGGCATCCTTGGCGGTCTGACAGCCCGCTGTGTTGGGCAGGAATTTGACCCGCCCGGCCAGCAAATCCACCATGCTCTCGTCGTCGCCGGCAAGGCTGATGCGGCGGATCGAGGCGGTGACCATTTCCGCACCGCTCGCCGCGATCGAATCGAGCATGATCTTGCGGTTGGGATAGCCGGCGCTGCCGAGAAACAGGCGCGAGCCGAATTGATGGCCGGCTATAATCAGTGGGTCGGACATATCTTGCTCCTATTCCTTATTCCGCTCATTCCCGCGCAAGCGGGAATCCAGAACTGGGTCCCGGCTATCGCGGGGACGAGCGGAATCCTGCTATCCGCCCTGCCGTGCGCGCACGATCTCGATGGTGTCGCCCGGCTTTAGCGGCGTATCGCGCCAAGCGGCGCGCGGCACGACGGCGCCGTTAAGCGCAACCGCGATACCGCGCTGGCCGGTATCGAGCGCCTTCTCCGACAGCAGCACTTCGATGGTGGCGGCGACGAGCGGCTCGCTCTGGCCATTGACGCGGATTGTCGCTTCGCTCATCGCGCGCCCCTATTCCGCCGCTCGCGCCGGCAGGAAACGCTCCAGACCGAACGGCCGGATCGCAGGATCGAGCTCGTCGTCAAGGATGAGGCTCGCTATGGCATCTGCGGTTATCGGCGTGAGCAGGATGCCGTTGCGGTGATGACCGGTGGCATAGAACAAGCCTTCGAGCGGTCCGCGGCCAAGAATAGGCGCATCGTCGCGGCTGCCTGGCCGGTGCCCGACCCAAATCTCCGCGATCGGCAGTTCTTCGACCGCCGGCACCGCTCGCCAGGCAGCTTCAAGCAGCGTCAGCAGTCCGCCGGCCGTGACGGTGTCGTCAAAGCCTCGCTCCTCGACGGTGCCGCCGACGATCAGCCGGCCGTCGCGGCGCGGCACCAGATAGGCACCCGGCGCCCACAGCACATGGT
>DATJTL010000054.1:0-10572 GCA_035503415.1 Xanthobacteraceae bacterium | reverse complement strand
ATGGCGGTGGCCGAATACGTGCCGGTGCACGATACGCTCGCCGCCGCCGCGCAGGCTCGATCTGTCGGAAGCTGGCTCGTCGGCCCGAACACGCTCGGGATTTACGTGCCCGGCCGCGGCCTCCTCGGCTCGATCGCTCCGAGTTTCTGCAAGGCCGGGCGCGTGGCGCTACTCGTGCGCAGCGGCACCGTGGCGCTTGCTCTGGCTCGGCAATTGACCCTTGCCGGCATCGGTCAGCGGCTCGTCGCTCATGTTGGCGGTGACGCCGTAATCGGCCGCAATCCGCATGAATATCTTCAAGCACTTGCCGGTGATGAGGCAACCGACGCCGTCTTCTATTGCGGCGAGATCGGCGGCGATAAGGAATATGCTTTTGCGGAAGCGGCGCGCGGCTTCGCCAAGCCGATCTTCGCCATGGTAGTCGGCCGCCACGCGCCGGAGCAGAAGCAGATGGGCCATTCCGGCGCGCTGGTTGGCTCAGCGCGCGAAAGTGCGCAGGCCAAGCTAACGGCGCTTGCCGCGGCGGGCTGCCGGATCGCCAGCGGCTTGGAGGAGGCGGTAGCGCTGCTGTCGGCTTACGCCGGTTGAACTACACGCGCCTCATCTCGAATATGTTGTCGACCACCGTATAGTCACCGCGGTAGCCCAGCCGTGCGATCGCGCGAATCCGCGACATGTCGATCATACCGTCGACGATCACCGCATCGTCGATATGGATGTTGACTACTTCGCCGATGACCATCTCATATTTTTGTTTTTTGCCGTCGCGGCTGACGAGCGGCACCGTTTGAATATAGAAGCATTCGAGCGCGATCGGCGACCTTGCCACGCGCGGCGGTTTGACGAAGCGTGACGGCGCCATGGCGAGCTTGGCCAGTTCAGGTTCGCTCACGTCCTCGGGATAATCGCCGCCGCTGATGTTCATCTCGGTGCGCAGATCGTAGGTCGCGAGGTTGAAGACGAACTCGCCGCCCGCTTGCGAATAGTTCTGCGTATGCTTGCGCGTATTGGAGGAGAACATGACGAAGGGCGGCTGGCTGGCGATCAGATTGAAGTAACTGTAGGGCGCGAGGTTGACCACGCCGGCCGGACTGAGGCTGGTGATCCAGCCGATCGGGCGCGGCACCACCAGCGAGGTGGTGGGATCGTGAGCAAGGTTGTGCGGCTCGCTGCGCGGGTCGTAGTCCATATCGGGCTTCCGTTGATGGTGATTTAGCCGGGGTGCGGACGCGTGGAACGCCCGCTGTGATTGGGGCAGAATAGAACTGGTCAGATTCTAACATTCCCATTTGGCTCATGAAACTGCACTGGTCGCCACGTTCGCCGTTCGTGCGCAAGGTCATGGTCGTTGCGCACGAGCGCGGCCTTGCCAATCGCATCACCTGCGTGCGCACCGTCGCGGCCACAGCCAAGCCGCACGCCGAGTTGATGAGGGACAACCCGCTATCGAAGATTCCGACACTCGTGCTCGACGACGGCACGGTACTCTACGATTCGCCGGTCATCTGCGAATATCTCGATGGTCTTGGCGGCGAGCCGAAGCTGTTTCCAGTCGAACCCAAGGACCGCCTCATCGCTCTGCGAAGACAAGCGCTCGGCGACGGATTTCTGGATCTTCTGGTGTTGCTGCGCGACGAGCGCATGCGGGCGCAGCCTTCGAGCGCGCATCTCGCCAGCGCCGCCACGCGCAAGGCGGCGATCTTGCAAAGTATGGAGCAAGAGGCCGAGGTGATCGCCGCGGCGCCATTCGGTATCGGACACGTCGCGATCGGATGCGCGCTATCCTATCTCGATTTCCGCTATGCCGATGAGGACTGGCGCGAGGACCATCCTCGGATTGCAAGCTGGCATGCGGAGTTCAGCGTGCGGCCCTCAGTCCGAGCGACGGAGCCGGTCGATGATTCGTAAGGGAGCCCTGCCTACGTCGAACAGCGCAGGCTGTTCGGATCGTCGCGCGATAGAGGCTGCGTGCTCATTTGCAACGATCCACCCTTGCGAGGCGTGCGCAATACACGTCTGCCTTCGAAGCCGTGCATGCGCAGCGACCATTGCAGCGCGACCACCGCGCCCTTGACCGGCTGCAGGAGTGCCAGCGCCAATCCGGCGGTGATCAGCGGCCAGATCACCATCTGCAGCCAAATAGGGGGCGCGTATTCGACCTCGACCAATAAAATCATCGACACCACCACGTGGCCGACGATGACGATGACGAGGTAGGGCGGGAAGTCATCAGCGCGATGATGAAAAAATTCTTCGCCGCAGACTTCGCAGCGATCATTGACTTTGAGAAAGGCTCGGAACATCCGGCCCGTTCCGCAGCAGGGGCACCGGCCGGAAAATCCCCGCCGCAAGGCGGTGACGAGCGACGGCTCACAGAGCGACATATCCATGGTCTTCTGCCGATACGATGTTTGCCTGTACGCACGATATGGATTAAATCCATACATGCAACATACACCGTCGGATATTGTATGGATTGGTTCCCTACACTGAATGATCGCACCGGGCCGTTTTATCAGCGCATCGTGGCCGCGCTCGCCGACGACGTAGCCGAGGGCCGGTTGCGGCGGGGGCAGCAATTACCCACCCATCGCGCCTTGGCCAAAGCGCTTGACCTCGATCTTACCACGGTGACCCGCGCTTACGCCGAAGCGCGGCGGCGTGGTCTGACCGAAGCGAGGGTCGGGCAGGGGACGTTCGTCGCCGAAAGCATGGCGCAATCCCGTCATGGCACTGCACCGTGGACGTCTTTCGACCTTTCCATGAATTTGCCGCCGCAGCCGCTGGACGCCGACATCGAAGGGCGGATCATCCGCGGCGTTGCCGCCATTCAGTCCGAGAGCGGGTTCTCGGAATTGCTCAATTATCGAGAGCCGGGAGGTACGGCCGACGAACGCGCCGCAGCCGGTTCATGGCTGCAGTCGCGGATCCGCGGAGCAGACGGCGACCGGCTGGTCATCTGCCCGGGCACACAGAGCGCGCTGTTGTGCTGGCTCATGACGCGAGCGGCTCCGGGCGATGTCATTTTGACGGAAAGTCTGACCTACCCGGGAATGAAAGCAGCCGCGGCAGTAACGAAAGTCCGCCTCGTAGGCGTGCCGACCGACGATTGCGGAATTCTCCCGGACGCGCTGCGAGCGGCGTGCCGGCGGCACAAGTCGAAGGCCATCTATCTGGTCCCGACCATGCACAATCCGACAACCGTGACCATGCCGCCTAGGCGCCGGGAGGAAATAGCCGAAATCATACGCCGCAACGGCCTGTTTCTCTTCGAGGACGATGCCTACGGCGCGCTTGAACCCGGCGCGCTTCCGCTGGCCGCGCTCATTCCCGAGCGAACCTATTTGGCGGCCAGCCTTTCGAAGTGCATGGCGCCGGGACTGCGGGTTTCCTTCGTGCTGACGCCAGACGCCGACTGCGCGTCTTCGCTGATCAACGCGTTGCGCGCGACCATGCAAATGCCGGTATCGTTGATGATCGCGCTGGTTACGCGATGGCTTCGCGACGGCAGCGCCGACGCGATCGTGCGCGCTATCAAAGAAGAAGCAGCGGCGCGGCAGAAGCTGGCCAAACAAATCCTGAAAGCCCACCCGTTCGCGGCGCATCCGAACAGCCACCATATCTGGCTGCAGTTGCCGAAGGCTTGGGGAAGCGCCGAATTTGCCGCGCACGTCCAACGTCAGGGTCTCGCGCTCGCCGCGAGCGAGCACTTCACTGTCAGCGAGCCGCCCCCGCATGCGGTCAGGGTTGCTCTCGGAGCGGCGGCTAGCCGTCACGAACTGGCAAGAGCCTTGGAAGTGCTGGCAACGGCGCTGCGAACTTCGCCTTCCAACGTCCGCGTGATTTAGCTCGCGGCAAGCGGCCTAAAGCCTCACGCCAGCGTCGGGTCGAGCACGATCTTGCCTTGGCCTTCGTTCTCCTCGATGAGCCGATGCGCCTCTGCCGCGCGCGAAAGCGGCATCACGCGGTCGATCTGCGGCGTGATCTTTCCCTCCGCGGCGGCAGCGAGGCAATCGGGCAGATCGGAGTCGGTGTAGCCGGGCCGCCCCTTGATGGTGATGCGTTTATGATAGAGGTAGGAGAAATCGATTGAAACATTCGGCCCCGCATGCGCTCCGGCGGTAACCAAGCGGCCGTCCATGCCGATGGCACGAAATGCAATCGGCAGCACCGACGGGTTGGCGATGTTGTCGTAGAGCACGTCGACGCCCTTGCCGCCGGTGATCTTGAGCACCTCGTCGCGAATATTCTGCGTATTGTAGTTGATGCCGTAATCGGCGCCGAGACTGATGCCGAGCTTGACGCGATCGTCCGAGCCGGCGGCGGCGATCACAGTGGCGCCGACCACGTTTTTGGCGATCTGAATGCCGATCGAGCCGAGATTGCCACCGGCGCCCATGATCAGCACGGACTCGCCTTTCTTCAGCTCGGCGACGTGCATGAGCAGGTTCCAGGCCGTCGGCACGTGACGCATGACGACTGCGGCGTGATGAAAATCGAGATGCTCCGGCACCGCAACCGCTGCGCAGGCCGGCACCGCAATCAATTCGGCAAAGCCACCCGGCCGCTTGATGCCCATCATGCCCTGCGGCCCGGCATATCCTGACCCATCCTCGGCGCAGATATTGAGCGGCATGACGCCCGCGGCGGCGACGCGATCACCGGCGCGCCAGCTGCCGACCTGCGGCCCCACTGCGTCCACGATGCCGGCGCAGTCGACGCCCGGAATGAGCGGCAATACCGGCCCGCGATACTGCTCGTGACCGGCGCGCAGGCTGACGTCGAGCACGCGGTTGACCGTGGCCGCATGCACCCTGATGCGGATTTCGCCCTGGCGCGGCTCCGGATCCGGCACGTCCTCGTAGCGCAAAACCTCGGGCGGGCCGTATTCGTGGATGACGATCGCTTTCATTCTTGCCCCTTTGGCAACGCATCGGTGGCGATCCACTAACGGGCGCCGTCTGGTCTGGCAATGCGGATCGTCCTATCGTCGGCGCATGCCGTGAGGAGGCGGCGCGAATGGCTGAAAGTCTGCCCAACCTTGCCGACAAGATCGCCTGCGCGGAGCTTATCCAGAATTGGGGGCTGTTCCGCGATCAGGGCAAATGGAAGGAGCTACGGGCGACATTCACGCCCGACGGCCATATTTCGGTGTCCTGGTTTCGCGGGCCGTTCGAGCAATTTGTCGAGCGTTGCCGGGCAAGCTTCGGCACCGGGCATAGCTGGTCGCGGCATCATTTATTTGCCCCCGTTGTCAACTTCGCCGGCGACCGCGCCGTGGCGGAGACGAGCGTGATTATCCGCGTGCGCCAACCGTTCAACGGCATCGCAATCGATCTCACCTCTTGCTCGCGTTTTTTGGATCGGCTGGAGCGCCATCCGGCGGGCTGGTCGATCGCCGAGAGGGCGGCGATCTATGAGTGCGACCGGCTCGATCCGGTCGAGCCGTCGCCCGTCTTCGACGAGTTATTCAAGGCCGCCAATACCTCGCAATACCCCGAGCAATACCGCTATATGGCGTTTCGCTTGGCGCACGCCGAAGGCCGTTCGCTCGCATCGGTGATCTACCGCGACGGCGGTCCGGAAACCGCTGACCTCTATGCACGCTATTCTGGCTGGCTGGCCGGCAAGGCGTCTTGACGGCGACGCACGGCGCGGGCTAGCGGCGGGCGGCTGGAGAGCTTCATGGCGGTTTACACCGATGTGGCGGCGGAAGATCTTTCGCCCTTCCTGGCCACCTACGATATCGGCGACCTGTTGGCCTATAAGGGCATCGCCGAAGGCGTCGAGAACTCCAATTTCCTCGTTCATACCAGCCGCGGCTATTTCATACTCACGCTCTACGAGCGGCGCGTCGCCGAAGGCGATCTGCCGTTTTTTCTGGCCCTGATGGAGCACCTGGCGAGCCGCGGCATCACCTGCCCGCAACCGGTGAAAAACAGATCCGGCAAGGTTTTGGGCAAGCTCGCGGGCCGGCCGGCTGCGATCGTCACTTTCCTCGACGGCATGTGGATTCGAAGGCCCGCGGCCGCCCATTGCGCGGCACTCGGCGCCGCATTGGCGCGGCTGCATCTCGCCGGCGCCGATTTTGCCATGCGCCGCGACAACGCTTTGTCCGTCGCGGGCTGGCGGGGTCTGTACGAAGGTTGCCGCGAGCGCGCTCACAAGGTTGAAGGCAATCTGGAAAAGGTCGTCGCCGCCGAACTGGAGATCCTGGAGCGCGACTGGCCGCGCGGTTTGCCGCAGGGCGTCATTCACGCCGATCTTTTTCCCGACAACGTGTTCTTTCTTGGCGACAAGCTCTCCGGCCTGATCGATTTCTACTTCGCTTGCACCGACACGCTCGTCTATGACGTCGCCATCTGCCTTAACGCCTGGTGCTTCGAGCCCGATCATTCCTACAACGTCACCAAGGGCCGCGCATTGCTCGCCAACTACGCCAAGACGCGGCCGCTGTCGCACGAGGAATGGGAAAAACTGCCGCTGCTCGCGCGCGGCGCAGCTTTGCGCTTCCTGCTCACGCGGCTGGTCGACTGGCTCGATGTACCGCCCGGCGCGCTGGTGCGGCCAAAGGACCCGCGCGAATACGCGCGCAAGCTTCGCTTCCACCAGAAGGTCGAGAGCGCGCGCGATTACGGATTGGCCGAGCCATGAGCGACCCGCTGCCGCACGTCGTCGTTCACACCGACGGCGCCTGTTCGGGCAATCCCGGTCCGGGCGGCTGGGGCGCGATTTTGACGTTTGGCGATCGCGAGCGGGAACTCAAGGGCGGCGAGCCCAACACGACCAATAACCGAATGGAGCTGATGGCGGCGATCGCCGCGTTCGAGGCGCTCAAACGGCCGTGCCGCGCCGACGTGCACACCGACAGCCAATACCTGCGCAATGGGATCATGAGCTGGATCAACACGTGGAAACGCAACGGCTGGCGCACGGCGGACAAGAAGCCGGTGAAGAACGTCGATCTGTGGCAGCGCCTCGAGACCGCGCTCAAGCCGCATCAAGTGCGCTGGCACTGGCTACGGGGTCATGCCGGTCATCCGATGAACGAGCGTGCGGATGAGTTGGCGCGAGAGGCGATCGCGGAAGTCCGTGCCGCGGGCAAGGTGGCGGCGAAATCGTAGCCGTCATTCCGGAAGCCGCGCCGCGGCTATCCGAAACGCATCATCGCGGTCCGAGCAGGATTTGCGCCTATCGTGATTACGGATTGCGGGTTCGCGGGCATTCGCCCGCGCCCCGGAATGGTGAGCCTACAGCGACTTGAGCAGATTATCCGCGCCGGAAACCTCGGCCTTGCCGGGAGCGTCCTCGACGTTGAGCGTTTTCACCACGCCATCGTCGACCACCATGGCGTAGCGTTGCGAGCGTACGCCGAGGCCACGCTCGGTCAGGTCTGCGGTGAGACCGAGCGCCTTTGCCCAGTTGGCGCTGCCGTCGGCGAGGAATTCGATGGCGTCGCCGCCCGAGGCCTTTTTCCAGGCGTCCATCACGAACACGTCGTTGACCCCGGTGACCGCGATGGCGTCTACGCCCTTAGCCTTGATTGCGCCGGCGTTCTTCACAAATCCCGGCAGGTGGTTCCTGTGGCAGGTCGGCGTGAACGCCCCCGGCACCGCGAACAGCACCACCTTCTTGCCCTTGAACAAGTCGTCCGTGGTCATCGGCTTCGGACCATCGGCAGTCATCACCATAAAGCTGCCATTGGGAACGCGGTCGCCGACTTTGATAGCCATGATCAAATCCTCTCGCATTGGTTATGGGTGGACGTTTCTCGGCGCGCAAATTACCGCATGATCGGGCAAAGTGGAAACCGCTTTTGCGGAAAGAGTTTTGTGGAAAGATTTGACGCGTAGAGGAGGCCGGACGCGGGTTTCCCGGAGCGGGCCGCTGCCGGATCAATCGATGTGGGCCGGTACCTCGATAGCGGTATCGCCGGAAACGGCGGTGATGGTCAGAGTCGCACCGTGGATATGCGCGCCCGGCGGCAGCCCATCGACGTCAAGCGAGTAGCGCCGATTGTCTCCGGTCACGGTGCCGTCAGGCTCCGGCAGCGGCAACGCCCATTCAGACGTCGGACCCTCAACGAAGAGATCGAGTGGAGCGCCCGCTGGCGCAGCAAGGTCGATGACGATGCGCTCACGTCCGCCAGCCGCCGCAAGCTGTACCGAGCGCACCATCAGACCGTTGCCGGGATCTACGCCGAGCGCCGCGCGCTTGGGCACGCGTTGCTCTGCCTTCTCCAACATCGTCGGGTCGGCTGCCTTTCCGGTCAATGGAAGTTCGAGCTTGGCTTGAGCCGGCAGGCACAGCGTGCCGCACATCGCATAGTTGAGCGTCAGCTGCAGCGAAGTGCCACGCGAAGCGTCGATCGGTGTAACCTTCACCGGCAGTACGACGTCGCCGACATAGCCGATCGAGTGCCCGCCGGCACCGTCGGGAAACTCTTCGGGTGCGGGCCACTCCACGATCGCCGACTTCACGTTCTGCGAACCGGCAAAGTCAAACGTCGGCGGCACGCCGCTGTCGCCAGGATAGCGCCAATAGGTCTTCCAGCCGGGATCGAGCCGGATCTCGATGCCGGCGCGCAAGAAGGCGGCCGTCGGCGTCTTCACCATTGCGCCGGCGATAAGCCGCGCTGCGCCGTGCGCTTCGCTTTGCCACTCAGAGGCGTCCTGCGCCCGCGATACGACGGTGAGGCAAACGAGGCCTGCAGCCGTGAAAATCAATGGGCGAAGAAGCGACACAGCCATACCGCTCTCTAATGACTACCGCGCGCACACGCTACTGACATGATCGTGAGCCGACGTGATCTATAAGGCCGGCAAATTGACGCAGAATGGCCGCTCGATCGCCCGTTCCATTAAGGCCCCTTTGAGAGGGTGAACTTTTATGGGCTCCGTTCGTTGCAAATTCGGCTCCATGGGCTAACCTTTCAGCTATGAAATTGCCGCGCGGCAGCACATCGGGACAAAGCAGGGGCCGAGGATATCTCGACGGCCAGATGCTTATCGCTATGCCGGCGATGCTGGATGAGCGTTTTTCACGCTCGCTCATCTATGTCTGTGCGCACTCGTCCGAAGGCGCCATGGGAATCGTTGTCAATCATCCGGCGCCCAACATCAATTTCTCCGATCTTTTGGTCAAACTTGACGTGATACCGGCCGCCGACGCGATCCAATTGCCGCGGCGCGCCGACATAGTCAAAGTCATGCGCGGCGGGCCGGTGGAGACCGAGCGCGGCTTCGTGTTGCACTCGGCCGACTTTTTCATCGAGAATTCGACGCTGCCGATCGACGAGGGGATCTGCCTCACCGCCACGATCGATATCCTTAAAGCGATAGCGCGCGGCGACGGACCGGTGAGTGCTATTCTCGCGCTCGGCTATGCCGGCTGGGCGCCCGGCCAGCTCGAAAACGAGATCCAGGGGAACGGCTGGCTGCATTGTGCAGCCGATCCGGAACTGATCTTCGGCCCAGATATCGGCGGTAAATACGAGCGAGCGCTCAAGAAGATCGGCATCGATCTCGGCATGCTGTCGAACGAGGCGGGGCACGCGTAATCGGAAATCGAGATTGAAACTATCCGACTTCCGATTTTTGATTTTTGGTTTCCGTTTTTTGATACGGCTGCAACAGCGAGCGAGCGCGCTCGGCCGACATCGGCTCGCCGAACACAAAGCCTTGAGCGTATTCACAGCCGAGCTGAAACAGTTCTACCGCGTCCGAGTCGGTTTCCGCTCCTTCCGCCACCACGTCCATGCCGAGATCGTGGGCCAGCGCCACGATTGAACGCAGGATCACCGGCCGCGTGCCCTTGGTAGTCGTGCGCACGAACGACTGGTCGATCTTGATCGTGTCGAAGGGGAAGCGCTGCAAATACGAGAGCGATGAATAGCCGGTGCCGAAATCGTCAAGCGCGAGCCCGGCCCCAAGTTCGCGGATACGGTGCAGCATCTGCGCGGCGTGCTCCGGGTTCTCCATGACCACGGATTCGGTGACCTCGAGTTTGAGCGAGCCGCGCGACAGCGGCACCCGTGCCAGCACCGTGCGCAGGTCCTGGATAAGATCGTGGCGCAGCAATTGCCGCGAGGAGACGTTCACGCTGCAGAACAAAGATTCGCGGTGCCGCAGCGTGCGCTGCCAGGCGCTAAGCTGCTTGGCGGCGCGTTCGAGCACGGAGAGGCCGAGCTCGACGATAAGCCCGGTCTCCTCGGCGATGGTGATGAACTCGACCGGCGACAGCCGCCCGAGCTTGGGATGATTCCAGCGCGCCAGCGCCTCGAACCCGGCCACGGCGCGATCGTCGAGGCGGATGATCGGTTGGTAAAGGATGGTGATTTCGTCACGCTCGAGCGCGCGGCGCAGATTGGATTCGATCGACAGCCGGTCGGTCTTGCGCGCGCGCATGGCCGGCTTGAAAACGTCGATGCGATCGCCGCCGGCGCGCTTGGCGTGGTACATCGCAAGCTCGGCGTCCTTGAGCATTTCCTCACCGCGCTGCGGCTCGCCGCCGAGCGTGAGCCCGATCGAGGCGGTCAGGAAAATTTCGCGGTCCTTGAACGCGATCGGGGCA
>DATJTL010000053.1:0-5065 GCA_035503415.1 Xanthobacteraceae bacterium | reverse complement strand
GACGAAGCCCATATGCGCCACCGACGAATAGGCGATGAGCTTTTTGACGTCCTCCTGCATCAACGCCACCAGCGACGTGTAGACGATGGCGACGACGGAGAGGGTGAAAATCAGCGGCGCCATCTGCTGCGAGGCCTCGGGGAACATCGGCAGCGAGAAGCGCAAAAAGCCGTAGCCGCCGAGCTTCAACAGGATGGCGGCGAGGATCACGGAGCCGGCGGTCGGCGCCTCCACGTGCGCGTCCGGCAGCCAGGTATGAACCGGCCACATCGGCAGCTTGACGGCGAACGAGGCAAGGAAGGCAAAGAACGCCCAGGTCTGCAGCGCTCGCGGAAAATCGTGATGCAGCAGCGTCGGGATATCGGTGGTGCCGGCATTCCAGTACATCGCCATGATGGCGAGCAGCATGAACACCGAACCAAGGAAGGTGTAGAGAAAGAACTTAAAGCTGGCATACACCCGGCGCGGGCCGCCCCATACACCGATGATAATGAACATCGGAATGAGACCGCCCTCGAAGAACAGGTAGAACAGCACCAGGTCGAGCGAACAGAAGGTGCCGACCATCAGCGTTTCGAGGACGAGAAACGCGATCATGTATTCGCGCACGCGCTTCTGGACCGAGGTCCAGCTCGCCAGGATCGCGATCGGCATCAGCCCGGTGGTGAGAATGACGAATGGCAGCGAAATGCCGTCGACACCCATCGCGTAGTTGATGGCACCGCCAAGCCACGGCTCTTTTTCGACAAACTGAAAGTCCGCGGTCGAGGGATCGAAGCGCCACACCAGGATGAGCGAGATGGCGAACGTGATCAGCGTCGTCCACAACGCCACCCAGCGCGCATTGCGCACGCCGGCCTCGTCGTCGCGCAATAGCGCAATGAACAGCGCGCCGGCAACCGGCAGGAAGATGACGACGGAGAGGATAGGCCAGCTCGTCATCCGTGCGCCCCGCCGTAGAACATGAAATAGGTAATGGCCATGGCGACGCCGATCAGCATCGCAAACGCGTAGTGATAGAGGTAGCCGGTCTGCAGCCGAATGACGTTGCGCGTCACGTCCAGCACGCGGGCGGAAACGCCGTCAGGGCCGAAGCCGTCGATGATGACACCATCGCCGCCTTTCCACAGCAGCCGGCCGAGCCGCATGGTCGGGCGCACGATCAGGAAATCGTAAATCTCGTCAAAATACCATTTGTTGAGCAGGAACTTGTAGAGCACCTCCTGCTGCCGCGCCAATTCCACCGGCAAATCCGGGCGACGGATATAAAATTGCCAGGCGACGAGAAACCCGACGATCATCATGACCGTCGGCGAGATCGACAAGATCAGCGGCAGCTTTTCGGCACTCTCGAACAGCGTGTTGGCGGTGCCCAATTGCAGCGCGCCGTGGAAAAACGCGTCGGCGCCGTGTCCGGTGAATATGTTGAGCGCCGGATAGCCGGCGGCAATCGAGCCGACGGCGAGCGCGGCGAGCGGAAGCAGCATCGTCAACGGGGTCTCGTGCGCCGCCTCGTAATGCTCGCGGTCATGCGGCTCGCCGTGAAAGGTCATAAAAATGAGCCGCCACGAATAGAACGCGGTCAAGCCGGCGGTGACGAGCGTCAGGATGAATGCGTAGGAGGCCATCGAACCGTGGCTGACCAGCGCCGACTCGATGATCGCATCCTTGGAAAAATACCCGGCGGTGAACGGGAACCCGGTCAACGCCAAAGTGCCGATCAGCATGGTGGCGTAGGTGAACGGAAGCTTCCGCCACAGACCGCCCATGTGCCGCATATCCTGCTCGTGATGCATGGCGATGATCACGGAGCCGGAGCACAGGAACAAGAGCGCCTTGAAGAACGCATGCGTGAACAGATGAAACATGCCGACCGAATAAGCGCCCACGCCCATGGCCGTGAACATGTAGCCGAGCTGCGAGCAGGTCGAATAGGCGATCACGCGTTTGATGTCGTTCTGCACCAGCCCGACGGTCGCGGCAAACATGCAGGTCGTCGCGCCGATGAAGGTGACGAACTCCGATGCGGCAGGAGACAGAGCGAACAGCGGCGACAGCCGCGCCACCATGAACACGCCGGCGGTCACCATGGTGGCGGCGTGAATGAGCGCCGAGACCGGGGTCGGCCCCTCCATGGCGTCGGGCAGCCAGGTATGCAGCAGAAACTGCGCCGATTTGCCCATCGCGCCCATGAATAGCAACAGACACACGATCGTCAGGGCGTTGACGTCGAAGCTGAGGTAGTGGAACGTTTTGGCGGCCAGACTCGGCGCCTGGGCGAAAATCGTATCGAAGTCGACCGCACCGGTCAGCGCAAACACCGCGAAGATGCCGAGCGAAAAACCGAAGTCGCCGACGCGGTTGACGACGAAGGCCTTGATCGCGGCCGCGTTCGCTTCCGGCTTGTAATACCAGAAGCCGATGAGCAGGTAGCTCGCGAGCCCCACCCCTTCCCAGCCGAAGAACATCTGCACGAGATTGTCGGAGGTCACCAGCGTGAGCATGGCGAAGGTGAAGAACGACAGATAGCAGAAGAAGCGCGGCCGATAGGGGTCGTCGTTCATGTAGCCGATCGAATACAGATGAACGAGCGAGGAGACGGTCGTCACCACGACGAGCATCACTACGGTCAGCGGGTCGATACGCAGCGCCCATTCCGAATGCAGGTCGCCGAAGCTGATGAACGGCGCGATAGTCACCCGCGCAACCTCATGCCCGGCAATGCCGACATCGTAGAACGCGTACCACGACAGCACGCAGGCAATCGCGAGCAGGGTGGTGGTGATGAGTTCAGCGGCGCGCGAGCCGGCGGCCGCCGGGGTGGAGTCATGCTCCTCGCCGTGAGAGCCAGCGATGGCGGCATGCGGTTCATTCGGCGAAGGCGCGCCGTGCACATGGTCTTCGTGGACCGGCGGCGCCGCATGATCGTCGTGCGGCGGCGGCGGGTTCTCGCCGGGGAAACGATTGCGGGCGCCGACGAGCGTGATTACGCCGGCGATAATCGCGCCGAGAAGCGGCAGAACGACGATGGCTTCGTACATGCCGCTCTCAGCCTTTCATCAGATTAATGTCTTCGACCGCGATCGAGCCGCGGTTGCGGAAATAGGCGACCAGGATGGCTAGTCCGATCGCGGCCTCGGCGGCGGCGACAGTGAGCACGATCAGCGCGTAAACCTGGCCGACGATGTCGCCGAGAAAGCTCGAGAACGCCACCAGGTTGATGTTGACCGAAAGCAGAATGAGCTCGATCGACATCATGATGACGATGACGTTCTTGCGGTTGAGAAAGATGCCGAAGATCCCCAGCGTGAGCAGGATCGCGGCGACCGCCAGGTAATGGCCAAGCCCGATGATCATTGCAGCCCCTGCCCCGGCTTGACCTGGACGATCTCGATCGCGGTTGCGGGCCGGCGCGCCACCTGGTTGGCGATATTCTGCCGCCGCACCTGCGGCTTATGCTGCAGCGTCATCACGATGGCGCCGATCATGGCAACGAGCAGAATGACGCCGGCCGCCTCGAAGAAGTAGACGTATTTGGTGTAGAGCACGAGCCCAAGCGCCTGGGTATTGGTGACGTTGGCCAGCGGCGCGGCGGCCTGCCCGGTCGACGGCGTGATCACCCAGCCGCCGACCACGAGCAGAAGCTCGGCGAGCAGCACGCCGCCGATCAGCACGCCGACCGGCAGGTAATTGAGAAAGCCCTGCCGCAACTCGGTAAAGTCGACGTCGAGCATCATCACCACGAACAGGAACAGGACGGCGACCGCGCCAACATAGACCACGATGAGGATCATGGCCAGAAACTCGGCGCCGAGCAGCACGAACAGACCCGCGGCGTTGACGAAGGCGAGAATGAGAAACAGCACCGAGTGCACCGGATTGCGCGCGGTGACCACCATGACCGCCGAGGCGACGCAGACGCCGGCGAACAGATAAAAGAAGATCGCGTGCAGGATCACGGCTGTCTCACCGGTAGGGCGCGTCGAGCGCCAGGCTTCTGCTTAGCTCGCGCTCCCAGCGGTCGCCGTTGGCGAGAAGCCGCTCCTTGTCGTAATAAAGCTCCTCGCGCGTCTCGGCAGCAAATTCGAAATTTGGTCCCTCGACGATGGCGTCGACCGGACAGGCTTCCTGGCACAAGCCGCAATAGATGCACTTGACCATGTCGATGTCGTAGCGCGTGGTGCGCCGCGTGCCGTCGTTGCGCCGCGGGCCGGCCTCGATGGTGATCGCCTGCGCCGGGCAGATCGCCTCGCACAGCTTGCAGGCAATGCAGCGTTCCTCGCCGTTCGGATAACGGCGCAGCGCGTGCTCGCCGCGGAAGCGCGGCGACAGCACGCCCTTCTCGAACGGATAGTTGAGCGTCGCCTTCGGCTTGAAGAAATAGCGCATCGACAGCGCGAAGGCCTGCACGAATTCCTTGAGAAACAGCGAGCGCGCGGCTTGATCGAGTTTCATGTCAACCTCATGCCGCCTAGCGTAACGGCGGTGAAATGCCCACCGTCCCAACCGTGCCGATCGCCTTGCCAACCCAATAGCCCAAGGTGGCAAGGATGGCGATGTCTACACCGAGGATCAAACGCCGCACAACCGACAGCTTCTGCTCGAATGACTCGCGCTGCTCGAGCGAGACCACCTCGTTCTGCGCGCGAATATGGCGCTCGATGAGCCGGATACCCGGCATGTAAAGCGCGACCGCGATGATCACGCCCACAAGCGCGCCGAGCCAGGCCGGCAGCGAATATTCCATCGTCCGCTCCCGTCACTTCGGCGCCCACCCGGTGATCTGCAGCACGCTCGCCACGATCGCCACCATGGCGAGCGAGATCGGCAGAAACACCTTCCAGCCGAGTCGCATCAGTTGGTCGTAGCGGTAGCGCGGCACGAACGCCTTGACCATTGCAAACATGAAGAAGACGAACAGCGCCTTGAGCACGAACCAGATCAGCCCGGGGATCCAGGTGAACGGAGCCACCGGGAACGGCGGCAGCCAGCCGCCGAAAAACAGGATCGTGCAAAGCGCGCACATGGTGCAGACCGCCACGTACTCGCCGAGCATGAACATCAT
>DATJTL010000052.1:0-5928 GCA_035503415.1 Xanthobacteraceae bacterium | reverse complement strand
GATCAAGCATTGGCTGCGCCTCGCTCATAAGCGCTCCATCCAAGACACGTGGCGATACGTCGGTGACCTCGTCGCCACCATCCAGCCTGGCGAGTGCACCAACTACTTCGCTAACGCCGGATACGCTTCCGTCAATGAATGAACCGCTCTAGGGAGCCGAGCGTCACCAAGCCCCATCGCCATGCGCCCCACTCCTGGCCGAAGTTCCCAGGGGCAGCAAACCTGGAGCTGGCTTCGGCGATGTTCCGCGCGCTCGGCGATCTAGGCCGGCTTCGCCTTCTGGCGCGGCTCGCCGGGGGAGAAATCTGCGTCTCGGAGCTGGCGGAACTGGAGAAAGAAAAGCTCACCACGGTTTCGGCTCGCCTGCAGACGTTGCACGAGGTGAGGCTCGTTAAACGACGGCGAGCGGCAAAGCATATTTACTACGCGCTTTGGGACAGCCACGTCCTGCGACTGGTGCAAAGCGCGACGAAGCACGCGGCAGAAAAGGAATGACCGGGGGTCCCGGCTTATTGCAGACAAGGAAAGGACGACCATGACGACCTGTACCGAGAAGCATCACGGCAACCACCCGCACAAGCATGGGCCGAACTGCGGGCACACGGCGGTTCGGCACAATGGGCATGTCGACTATCTGCATGATGGCCATGTGCACCATATGCACGGCGATCATGTTGACGAGCACGCCATAGCGGTCGACGGAACCAATCCGGTGCGTTGCACCCCGGAGGTTCGTTGCGCCGGTCATACGCACGGGCCGGACTGTGGTCACGAGGCGGTCCCGCATGGGGACCATGTCGACTATCTTGTTAACGGCCATCTGCACCATCCGCATGGCGGCCATTGCGACGACCATGGGCCCCTCGCGTTGGCATGATCCGTAAGAGCGGATGGCTCGAAAGCGGACGATGCCGCCCGGCTACAAAGTCACGACATAGTCGGGTGCGCTGCCCGCAAGCGCGCCATATAGTTGAGGGAAGCGGCCTGCGACAACCCCCTCCACCAAGCCTTTGGCCTTGACCTGGCCCAAGCCGCATTGCTCGAACGTGCCGTCGGCGAGGCCGCGACGCACGGCGCATTGATCGCACGCCATCAGCAGAATGTTCTTGGCTCTGGCGATCTTCGCAAGCCGCTCGCCAACAGGATCACCCTGGCGAAGGCAAAAAAGATTATCATCAAAGAACATCATTCCAATAATTTCCGCGCCATGAATGTTCTGCTCAAGCTGCGGCAGGATCATGGTGCTAAGTTTGTAGGTTGCAGCCATGTCAGTAGCAAACACGTAGGCGACCTTCATCGGACACGTCCTTCCTGAGTTCAAAGTTGGGTTGGGTTTGGCGCATCGCCATAGATTATGAACGGGTCGAAAACTTTTGAGGTCTCGACATAAGCCAGCCTGAAAGGTCGAGTCTCTGCCTGATCCATCGGTACGGCGCGAAAGAAGCAGGAGCGATAGCCGACGTGACAGCTTGCACCGGCGCCAGCCACGTTGACCCTCAGCCAAACCGCGTCTTGGTCGTCGTCGATGCGGACTTCGATGACGGTCTGGACGAGGCCGCTGGTAGCACCCTTGCGCCAGAGGCGCTTGCGGCTGCGGCTCCAATAATGCGCTTGACCGGTCCGGATGGTGGCAAGCAGCGCCTCGGCATTCATGACGCCCATCATCAGCACGTCGCCGGATGCCGCATCGGTTGTCACCACAGAGATCAAACCGTCATGATCGAATTTTGGCGCAAGCGTTGTGCCTTCCTCGACATCCTCGATCGATTTACGCGCGCCGAACGGAAACGTACGGTCGTTCGAGTCATCTGACGTCTTCATCGCTGAGCCTCCTGCTGCTGGCCGATCATTCGCCATTCGATGATAGGAACTCAATGGCGCACTCGTTGCAGGGCTACGATTCCACCTCGTGGAGGGCGGCGGCCAATTCGGGCCCATCGATCTCGATAATTCGCTTGTGAAAACGTACCGTCCGCGGCTTCTTGCCGGCAGTCAGGACGGCGATGATCGTTTCAACATCGGGGCAGCCCGGTTCGCGGCATGCCAATTCGGTGACGCAGACGACAACGTCATCGGAAAGATGCAACTGCTCCCGCGTTGCCGCTTTCAGGCGATCGATGGCCTCGGGATAGCCGGGCGCTCGCTTCCGCGCCAAAGGATTGACAAATCCGCTCATAACGCCGCCTCAAGGTTTTGCGGGTAACGCCGAGGGTGGAACTTGTTGCGCAGTCATCGCTGCGCCAATGCCGGCCTTTGCCAATTCGTAGGTTGACAACACACCGCCAAGTGCAATCAACGCCAATAAACACACGGCAACCACAATCACTTTCGATCGGGTCGGCTGGTGCTTATTGACGTCAGTGATCGTGCTAACGAGCTCCTTGGCTGTGCCCTGATCGAGGTTGTGGGTGATCAGCACCAAGCGCGTCCGTCGATCCTCCGAGGGCCACCCGTCAAGTCGGCGGGGTGGATGGACGTTGTGTTGCACAGCATGAAGGACGAACGGGCGGTCCGGGTCGTCGGACACGCAAACAAGACCCTTGAGTCGCAACAGGCGTGCGCCGGCTGCGAGCGTCAGAACATCCAAGAAATTCGCGAGAGCAGCGGGGGCAATCGGCACATCGTGGGTAAATGCAAAACTCCCAATGCCCGCTCCGTGCCGCTTGCGCCGCGCCGTTGTGCCAGGTTCCGTCGGCTCAGCGGCAAGAACGCGCTCCAGCGCCAGCCAGCCCTCCACATCCTCACCGCGCTCCGCCGTGACGTACCCCCGCGGCTGGAAGAGCGATGCAATCTCGAACGCGCCGTCATGGCGGTCCAGGATGTCGGCCGTCGGATTAAGGCGGCGGAGCTGCGCCTTTAAGCGTTCGTCGTCTTGGCCGGCGCGGTTCTTCAAATCAGTTTTCGTGAGCACAATCCGGTCCGCGAATGCGATCTGCTTGAGACACTCAAAGTGCTCATCCAGCGTCTGTTCCGCCGCCGTCGCATCGACGGCGCAAACAAAGCCGGCCATACGGAAGCGGCGGGCGACAACATGATCGCGCAAGCCAAATGCCGGCGCGTAGCCGGGGACGAGCTGGTTGATCAGCGGAGCGGGGTCGGCGAGACCGGTCGTTTCGACAATGACCCGCGAAAAAGCCAGCCGCGGCTCCTTGGCCGCAGCCTCATGCAGCTCGTACAAAGACGTCCGAATGTCGCTGCCAGCCGTACAGCAGATGCAGCCGGTCGTCGTTATCATTAGTTCTCGGCCACCGACCTTGATAAGGTCATGATCCAGAGAGATTTCACCGAACTCGTTCACAACGACGGCTGTGTCACCCATGGCGGGATGCGCGAGAAGGTCATTGAGGAGGGTCGACTTTCCAGCTCCAAGAAAGCCAGAAAGAATCGTGACCGGGATGCTCAGCGCAGGGAACATGCCGTTGTTCAGCTTTCCGCGCATGACGAGCAACGTCCCTTAAGTTCAATCGTGGCGGAATCGACCACGAACCCCTGCTGGGTGGCTTTTTTTTGCAGGCGACGAATCAAAACGCCTTCCTCCAATTCATCGACATGCCCACAATCGCGGCAAATTGCGAAAACAGCCGGACCGTGCCGATGTTCGGGCTCGGCGCAGGCGACATAGGCGTTAATGGATTCCAGCCGGTGCGCGAGCCCTTCCTCGATCAATCGCGTCAAGGCGCGATAGACCGTTGGCGGCGCCGTAATTCCGCTGCGCCGAACCGCATTCAAGACTTCATACGCGGTCATCGGACCTTTGGCCGATTGCAGGGCCTGAAGGACTTGCCTGTGATTGGCGACCAACTGGCGGGACATCGTCATAGGGGAATCTCCGCGGCGAAGAAACTGATCTTGACGCACCGTATAATATACGGTTAGCTCAGGGAAGCGTATAATATACGGTCAGAGCGATCATGACTGATTCTTGTCTCCCCGTGACCGTGCTCTCAGGCTTCCTCGGCGCCGGTAAGACCACGCTGCTCAACCGCATGCTGTCCAACCGGGAAGGGCAGCGGATTGCAGTCATCGTCAACGACATGAGCGAGGTGAATATCGACGCCGAGCTGGTGCGGCAGGACGGCGGACTGACGCGCACCGAGGAAACTCTCGTCGAGATGACCAACGGCTGCATCTGCTGCACGCTGCGTGAGGATTTGCTCCTTGAGGTGCGAAAGCTGGCCGAGAGCCGGCGTTTCGATGCGCTGGTCATAGAGTCGACCGGGATCGGCGAGCCTTTGCCGGTTGCCGCAACCTTCGAATTTCGCGACGAAGACGGTAGCAGCCTGTCCGATGTGGCCCGGCTCGACACCATGGTGACAGTGGTCGACGCGGCGAATCTCTTGGCAAACTATTCGAGCCACGATTTCCTGCGCGACCGTGGCGAGGTTGCGGGCCCCGAGGACCACAGAACACTCGTCGACCTCCTCGTCGAGCAGATCGAGTTTGCCGACGTGATCGTGCTCAACAAGGTCTCGGCGGCGGCGGAACAGCGCCGTCACGCGGCGCGTACCATCCTTCGCTCGCTCAACTCAGATGCGCGGATCATTGAGGCCGACTTCGGCAATGTGCCGCTCAGCGCTGTTCTCCACACCGGCTTATTCGATTTCGAGAAGGCCCATCGTCACCCCTTGTGGTTCAAGGAGTTGAACGACTTTAAGGATCACGTGCCGGAAACCTTGGAATACGGAGTCCGCTCGTTCCTCTATCATTCGCGCCGCCCCTTTCACCCCGCGCGCTTTCAGCAATTCTGTAACGAATCATGGCCCGGGGTGATCCGCGCGAAAGGTTTCTTCTGGCTGGCGACCCGGCCAAGTTTCGTGGGCGAGATCGCCCAGGCGGGCGCCATGGTGCGCACGTCGAAACGTGGATTGTGGTGGTCCGCGGTGCCGAAAACTCGCTGGCCCGATCAGCCGGGTTGGTACGAAAGCATGAAGCCGTATTTTGATCCGATATGGGGGGATCGACGGCAGGAGGTCGTATTCATCGGCACCGACCCGATGGATGAAGCCGCGCTTCGGCGCCGCCTTGATGCTTGTCTCGTTGGTGATGCGGGCGATTTCACGCCGGACGACTGGCGACATCTGCCGGATCCGTTCCCTGCTTGGATCGCCGGTGCCGTATGAAACGCAATCCGCTGGATCAATTGCGCGATCGCATGCTCGCCGCTCCCGACGAAATCAATCAGTCGCGCCTGCCGCCGCGGTTCAGGGAGGCCCGCGCCGCATTCATCGATACCATCGCGCGGCTGGAGGCGACGGGCATTCCGAACCAGACGCTGGTCACGGTGATGCTGACGCAGATGCTGCCGCGCATGGTCCATCAGAACGGTGCCGAATGGACGGCCGCGACACTGGCCAAACTTGCTCGTGACATCGGCGCCGGTGCGTCTCCCGCCGGAACAACGCAATGATCAATCAAGATTTCAAAGTCGATCGAGACGGTCACCGAGCGGGACTGTCTCGGAAGCCCTTCAGCCGATCCGTTCCTCTTTGCGCGTGATCGGCGTCCGTTGACCGCTATCGAGATCGTCAAAGGAGATACGCCATGCCAAACGCCCCAAAGCAAACCCCCGTCACGGTGCTCACGGGCTATCTCGGCTCCGGAAAGACAACGTTGCTAAACCGCATTCTCAGCGAGACGCACGGCAAGCATTACGCCGTGATCGTCAGCGAATTTGGCGAGGTCGGAATCGACAACGATCTCGTCGTCAATGCCGACGAAGAAATATTCGAAATGAACAACGGCTGCATCTGTTGCACGGTGCGCGGTGACCTGATCCGCATTCTCGCCGGCTTGATGCGGCGAAGCCGCACCTTCGACGGCATACTGGTGGAGACGACGGGCCTTGCCGACCCCGCACCGGTCGCGCAGACTTTTTTCGTCGACGACGAAGTCCGCCGCCGGACCAAGCTCGATGCCATTGTTACGGTC
>DATJTL010000051.1:0-4255 GCA_035503415.1 Xanthobacteraceae bacterium | reverse complement strand
AGGCCTGCTTGGACACACGCAGGCGCGGACCACACAGCGGTATGCGCATTTGGCCAACGACACGCTTTCCGATGCAGCGGAAGTGATCCGCAATGTCGTGCTGCCGCCGGCCGCCGAATAATCAACGCGGCCAGCTCTGCGATCAGGATTTCCGCCGTGAACCGTCGACGATTTGGGTTCGCACGATCATTTCGAACCCGCCGTTCGGCAATTGTGCAAATGCGATTCCCGCGTCTTCGAACACCTTGTCGATCCGGGCCTGGGTAAGACGCCTTGCTTGGACCGCGGCCTTCTCGAGTCGATAAATGGCGCGCTGGGTGACGTGAGCTTTTTTTCCGAGCTCAGTCTGACTCCACCCGAGCACCGCTCGACCAGCTCTCATCCTCGCCGCAAAGACCAGACGCTCCGACTCCACATGCCGTCGCGCTGATGGCGGCCTTGGCTCATGTCGATTGAGATCATGCCGATTGAGATCATGCCGATTGAGATCATGCCGACCGATATGTGCGCTGCCGGGCATGCCGCTCAACTCGCCGATGTTCAATGCTTTCTGATCCAACACGGAACTCACTCTGCTTGTTAAACTGGAAAATCCCCGGCGGTTGAGCCGCCGGGGATCTCAGAACTTAAGCCTTGATCAGCCCGATCAGGGCAGGAAGTCCTTGTGCATGCGGAGCGTGAAGGTCCACGCCGACGAAGACCCCTCCAGTCCGCTAGCGCCGCTGCCGGCAGGGAACACGCTCGCCGTAGCACCGGTGGCGCTGTTCAACCGCGTGTAGAGGGCTTCCACGCCGAGATAGAAGCTCTTGGTCACGTCCCATTGCAGGCGGGAGCCGACGCCCCACGTCGACCAGTCGTTGTTGCAGGCCGCGGCCCCTGCGCCTTCGTTGGCACAGAGCATGGTATTGGCAGAGCTGTCGTAGTTGACAGCATAGTATTCGCCATACACCGATTGGTGCCATTGCGGCGCCCAGTAGTGCTCGTAGCTGGCGTTGAAGCCCCAGGCCGAGGTCAACTGGCAACTGGTAGTAGTGCCCCCGGCGACGGTGCCACCATAGACGCAGTCGCTGAGCACGCCGTAGGCCACATTGGCGCCGTCAACCTTGCCCCAATTGCTATTGGGGGTAGCGAACAGGTAACGCAACGCGCCCTGGGTGTAGTTGACTTGCGACTGGAAGTAGTCGCCCGGCGCCACCGTCGGGAAGTTCACTTTCAGACCGGCGCCGACCGCAAAGCCCGACGAATCGGACGGATGACCGCCGGCGATGCTCGGATTTCCGCCCACTGCCGCGCTGTAATAGGTCGGGTTTACGTTATGCCACGCGCCCATGACCTGCGCGCTGCCCCAGGCCTGATCGACGCGCAGGTTGCCGACGACGTCGGGAGCCTGCTGACCGCCGTAGGCATTATTGCCATACGCCCCGGGCATAACGCTCAAGGTGCTGCTGCTGGCGTCGACAATTTGCGTGTCGCGTCGTGCTTCCGCCGCGATCGTGGCCGAGAGGCCACCGCCCAACTGCGCAGTATAGCCCCAGACCTCCCAGCCACCGTCGCCAGTGTCCGAAGCCGGCACGTAGCCGCCGCGATACTGAGCAGCCGGCACGCTGTAGAAGTCATAGAACGACACCGCCAAGCCGGCCGTGAAGCCCGCCCACTGTACGAACGCGCGGTTGGAACTGAAGGTCGTGTTGGCAACCCGCGTGCCGTAGTCATCGGCGCTGATGCCTACCGCGATGTAGCCACGGGCCACGCCGTAGGCCGTCTGCTCGCGCGCATCCGCCG
Source organism: Xanthobacteraceae bacterium (assembly GCA_035503415.1). Lineage (GTDB taxonomy): Bacteria > Pseudomonadota > Alphaproteobacteria > Rhizobiales > Xanthobacteraceae > BOG-931. The sequence goes on along the minus strand of DATJTL010000051.1, from coordinate 2,473 downwards.
TGATGTAACCGCGGGCGTTGAACCCGAAGGAGTTCACCGTGCGGTTATTGGCGTTGCCGTTGAACGGCCCCCAGGTCGTGCTGCCGCCTTGGTCGCCGATAACGGCCCTCAAGCGCGTCCAGCCACCGATCTTAATGCACATATCGGTGCCAGGCATGTAGTAGAATCCCGCCCCGTAGATGCTGCAGACCTTCACGTATTGTGAGAATTGGTGCCCAATCGCGAGATAATCCAAATAATTGCCAATGGCTTAGCTGCCGCCAAAGGCGCGGCGAGGGCGTGTTTCGAAAAACGTCCAAGGGTATACGCAGGGGTCGAGTGATCAATTCAGCCCAGCGTCTGCAGTCCGAACGTTTGGACCTCCCAACGAAATTGGCGCGGTATGGGCTGGGTCAGTGACCGAGTCGTCCGCTGCGCCGTTGGCGGATGATGACAAAGAAACGCACGAATCGTTAAATATCCCTCATGGAGTGGACCGACGAAGGCATCGTGCTCGGCGTCAAGCGCCACGGCGAGGCGAGCGTCATTCTCGAATTGATGACGCACGAGCGCGGTCGCCATCTCGGCCTTGTTCGCGGCGGCGCCGGTACGCGGCTGCGCGGCGTGCTGCAGCCGGGCAATTCGCTGCGCGCCACCTGGCGGGCGCGGCTCGACGAGCATCTCGGCCATTACGCCGTCGAGGGCCTCAATCTGCGGGCGGCGGGATTTCTTGGCGCGGCGCACGCGGTTCACGGCGTCACGCATCTTGCGGCTCTGTGCCGGCTGCTTGCCGAACGCGAGCCGCATGCGCGCCTCTTCGCCGTGCTCGATGCGATCCTCGATGTCGTCGACGACCCGCTGGCTGCCGCTACGTCGATCGCGCGATTCGAGCTTGCGCTTCTGGCCGAACTCGGCTTCGGCCTCGACCTATCCTCATGCGCGGCGACCGGCGCCACCGCCGATCTTGTCTACGTGTCGCCGCGATCCGGCCGCGCCGTGTCGCGCGCCGCCGGCGCGGAATATCATGACAAGCTTTTGCCGCTGCCGGCGTTTCTGCGCGTGGACGAGGTGCCTGCACGCGTTGCCGATCTGACCGATGCGTTCGCGCTCACCGGGTTCTTTCTCGACCGCCACGCATTCGCTCCGCGTGGCCTTCCCATGCCGGCGGAGCGCTCCCGCTTCGTCGCGGCAATCAGCCGGGCTTTGCCGCGCCCCGAAAGTCAGCTGGTCTCCGGCTGATTACCAGCTCGAATAAGGCCAGCACGCGCATTGCCCGTAGCCTAAGGGGCCGCGCCGGCAGGCATAGTAATAATCGAGCGGGCAGGCGGGACGATAGACGTGGTCCCAGGAAGCCTGATGCCGGTCCAAGCGGCGCGGCCCCGGCCATACGGGGCCGCAGCCAAGTGGCCCGCAATAGATCGCCGTTTTCTGCACCGGCACGGCATTTTCGAGGGCAGGGCTGAATGCAGGCGTGACGCTCGTGGCCGACGCGCCAGGTGCTGCGACCGATAGCGCTGCCGCCAGCGTGGCTGCGGCGAGGATGCCCCTGTTCATTCTGTTCTCCTGCTTTAGTGCCATGTTGGGCATTGCCGGCGATGCCAACGCCAGGGACGGGGCCAAGAGTGGGCCGATGGCAGATGCCATTTGCATGCCCAGATTTCGGCGGGCACCAGATGCGGCTCGGGGCTGCCCCAAATGGTCGGCCGTAACACCAGCCATGGATCGTCCCAGATCGGCCGGTGGTCCCATTGCCAATAATGCCGCGGTCCCCACGCTTGTGTGCATCTGCAGTGCGCGCACTTGCAGTCGAAGCCAACGGCCTGGAGGCGGCCGTCATGCGAGTTCGCGGCAGTCGGCATGGAAAACGTCATGGCGGCCACGCGCTCTGCCGAGCTGTCAACCGAGAGAGCGAGCAAAAGCACAGACAGGGCAAGGACGGCTCTACGCATCGTCGTCTCCTTGGCGCTTGTCGCAAGGTCGGCAAGGTCGGTAAGTCGCGCGGCTTTAACCCCATTCTAGACCATTGCGCTTCCGGTTCCACGGTATGATCTGGCAGGTCAAGGAGACCCGTCTCCCTTGTTCGGGCTCGATAAGCGCGCTAGCTCCACTCCGAGATGGCCACGAAATTGATTCCCCCCGACGAACCCAGCGACGTGCAAGAGATCGCGCTGCGCGAGGCGCTCGAAGAGCGCTACCTTGCCTATGCGCTCTCCACCATCATGAACCGCGCGCTGCCCGACGCGCGCGACGGGCTCAAGCCCGTGCACCGGCGCATCCTCTACGGCATGCGGCTGTTGCGCCTCGATCCCGGCGCGGCATTTAAGAAATCGGCAAAGATCGTCGGCGACGTGATGGGCAATTTCCATCCGCACGGCGATCAGGCGATCTACGACGCGCTGGTGCGCCTCGCCCAGGATTTTTCCTCGCGCTATCCGCTGGTCGACGGCCAGGGCAATTTCGGCAATGTCGACGGCGATAATGCCGCCGCCTACCG
>DATJTL010000050.1:0-2429 GCA_035503415.1 Xanthobacteraceae bacterium | reverse complement strand
CCGGCGCGCAACTCGATACCTTGGCGCGGCAATTTCTCTGGCGCGCCGGGCTCGATTTCGATCACGGCACCGGCCACGGAGTCGGCTCCTATCTGTCGGTGCACGAAGGGCCCGCACGCATTGCCAAGCTCGGCAGCTTCCCGCTCAAGCGCGGCATGATCCTCTCCAACGAGCCTGGCTATTACCGGACCGGCGCCTACGGCATCCGCATCGAAAACCTGGTCCTGGTGAGCGAAGCGGAAGCCGTCGCCGGCGCGGAAAAGCCGCTCAACGCCTTCGAGACGCTCACGCTCGCGCCGATCGATCGCCGCCTGGTCGAACCGGCAATGCTGACGGACGAGGAAATCGCCTGGCTCGACGCCTATCATGCGCGCGTGCGTGATGCGCTTTCGCCGCAGCTTGATGCGCCGACGCGGCAATGGTTGATCGCCGCGACCGCACCGCTTGCGCGAACGCAAGCCTGAGGGACCGCGTTCAACGTCAACGCGCCGCACTCGTTCCAGATGGCTTTTGGTTTTTCTCTGTTGCGGCGCAGCGATTTTCTTCCTCGCCCGATTCGGGAACATTTATTTGATGCGGACGTTTTTATTTCAGGGTTGGCTAAGAGCGAGGAAGCGCGATGCTCTCAACCATTCTCATTATCATTCTTATTTTGCTGCTGATCGGCGCGCTGCCGACTTGGCCGTACTCAAGCGGCTGGGGCTACTATCCCGGCGGCGGCATCGGGCTCATCCTGATCATTATCCTCGTACTTGCCGTAGCCGGTCGGCTTTGACGGCCGCCAAAGAAACTCTGCAAAATGCAAAAGCGCGGCGGCGATACGCGCTGCCGCGCGAAAGAATTGAGAATCGTCAGGTGCGAGAAGGGCGTCCCGATCAGCGGACGAGCTTGCTCCACTCGTCCTCGGTCAGGACGGTGACGCCAAGCTTCTTGGCATCGGCGAGTTTGGAGCCGGCGCCCGGCCCCGCTACCACATAATCGGTCTTTTTCGACACTGAACCAGACACTTTCGCGCCCAAGCGCTCGGCCGAGGCCTTGGCCTCATCGCGGGTCATCGTTTCCAGCGTGCCCGTGAACACCACCGTCTTGCCGGCGACTGCCGAATCGGCGCGCGGCTTCTCAGCATCGAGAATGCGAACCTGCGCAGCGAGCCGCTCGACGCGCCGCCGGTTGTGCGGCTCGGCGAAATAATCCCGCAGGCTTTCAATCACGGTGTCGCCGATCTGATCGAGCGCGTCCATCTCTTCGACTGCCTCGGCGTCGCCCTTGGCGAGCTTAAGGCAGGCGTCGTGAAAAGCATCCCAGTCTCCGTAACCGCGCGCCAGCGCCACCGCAGTCGTCTCGCCGACATGGCGGACGCCGAGCGCGTAAATGAACCGTTCGAGCGACATCTCGCGCCGCGCCTCGATGGCGTTGAACAGGTTGCGTACCGAGGTATCGCCGAAGCCCTCGACTTCTTCGAGGTGGATTTTCTTGTTGCTCTCCCGCAGCACGAGTTTGCCGTTGCGCTCGCGCAGCGTGAAGATATCGGCCGGCTCGTTGATCCAGCCCTGCTCGTGGAAGAATTCGATCTGCTTCTCGCCCAGTCCATCGATGTCGAAGGCGCGGCGAGAGACGAAGTGCTTGAGGTGCTCGACCTGCTGGAACGGGCAGGCGAATTCGCCGGTGCAGTGGGCGCGGGCGCCTTCTTCGCCGCCGGCGATGGTTTCGCGCACCACGTCGGTCTTGAGCGGGCACGGGCATTTTTTGGGAAACTCGTAAGGTTTTGCACCCCGCGGACGTTTCTCCAACACGACGCCGAGCACTTGCGGGATGACGTCACCGGCCCGCTGGATGCGTACGGTGTCGCCGACGCGCACGTCGAGCCGCGCGATCTCATCGGCATTGTGGAGCGTCGCGTTCTGGACCACGACGCCGCCGACCGTCACCGGTTCAAGCTTCGCGACCGGCGTGAGCGCGCCGGTGCGGCCGACTTGAATCTCGATGTCCTTGACGATCGTGGTCGCCTTCTCGGCCGGGAATTTGTGCGCGATCGCCCAGCGCGGCGAACGCGAGACAAAGCCGAGCCTCGCCTGCCAGTCGAGGCGGTCGACTTTGTAGACGACACCGTCGATGTCGTAGTCGAGGGTCGCGCGCTGCGACTCGATCTCGCGATGAAACTGCAAGAGCTCGTCCACCGAGCGGCACATTTTGGTCAGCGGATTGGTCTTAAACCCGCACGACGCGAACCATTTGATCATGCCAGACTGCGTGCCTGCCGGCATTTCGCTCATCTCGCCCCAGGCGTAGGCGAAGAAGCCGAGCGGCCGCGACGCGGTAATCGAGGGATCTTTCTGCCGCAACGAGCCGGCCGCGGTATTGCGCGGATTGACATAGAGCGGCGCATTGGCCTCGGCTTGCTGGCGGTTGAGTTCGAGGAACGCATGCTT
>DATJTL010000049.1:0-5334 GCA_035503415.1 Xanthobacteraceae bacterium | reverse complement strand
CGCGAGCTTGAAGTCTATACCAGGCTTGACTGGATCAGCCCGATGCCGTGGCGGCGGCTCGATTTCATGCAGAGAAACAAGGTCGTGTTCGACAGCACTCAGGCGCTGCACGACGCGCTCAACTCGCCGGTGCGCCACGAGATGCGCGCCGACTTCAAGACGTTTCCCAAGTTCAGCGGGCCGAACAATCATTTCGCTGTGGCGACGCGGGTCGTGCGGCCGCTATCATAAGGCCACTCGCCGTTCCGGAGTCGTGGCCGCAACGACGGTACGCTTCCTCTCACGCCCAGAGATCGATCATGGCCGAACCGATCCGTCCCGCCAAGATTTGGTATCAGAGCTTCGTGCATCCGACCGGGCAGGCGCCGTACATCGATCGCCTGCAGGCCTTTCTCGATCACGCCGCCTCACCAGGCATCCGCTTCGAAGTCCATGGCCTCGATCCGCCCGACCGGCATTTTCATCCGCTGACCGAATTCCGCTGCGCGGCGCAGACCATCCGCAATGCGTTGCTAGCCGAACGCGCAGGCTACGATGCCTTCGTCATCGGCCATTTTCAGGAACCGGGGCTACTCGAAATCCGCGGCGCGCTGGACATTCCGGTGGTCGGACTGGGCGAGGCCAGCATGCTCGCGGCGTTGAGCATGGGCGGGCGGCTCGGCCTGGTGACCATCGACCCGTCTTTTATCGACTGGCATGAGCGGCAGGTGCGCGCGCATTGCCTCGAGCGGCGCGTGGTCGGCGTCCGGGCGGTTCACATGGACCTGCCGAGCTTCATGCGCGCCTTCACCGACAAGGAGAGCTACGCCCGCGTGCACGCCGATTTCATCGAGCAGGTGCGGCCGCTGGTCGCCGCCGGCGCCGAGGTGATCCTTCCGGCCGGTGGACTGCCCATGTTGCTTTTTTCCCGCGAATGTCCGTTCACGGTCGACGGCGCGCTCGTGCTCAACGGCATTGCGGTCGCCGTGAAGGCTACCGAGATGGCGCTGGCGCTGCGTTCACTGACCGGAGCGGTGGTCAGCCGTCGCGGCACTTACGCCAAGGCTTCGGCTGAATGCGTCGACGAGTACCTGCGCGGGCATTGGTAGGCGCGCACGATAACAGGCGCGCGGTAGCGAACCTATCGCACCTGAAAGACGAGCTTGCCGCGGAAGTGACGGCCCTGGCTCAGCCGGTGCGCTTCGGCGGCTTGCGCGAGGCGAAACAGCTTGATCTCGGGTACCCGTACGGCTCCGGCCTCATAGAGCTGGGCGACGCGCGCCATGGCCTTGCGTGAACGTGGCACCGGAGGCCGTAGCGCGGTGACATCGCTGCGCTCGGGCTTTGGCGCCTGGGCGCCTGAGGCAATGAAGGCGGCGCGGCCGCCCGGCTTGAGCACGGCGAAAGATTTTTCCGCCACCTCGCCGCCGACGGTTTCGAAAACCGCGTCGCAGTTTTTCACCACTTTGGTGAAGTCGTCTTTGTTGTAGTCGATGACCTCGTCGGCGCCAAGGCTCTTGACGTAAGCGAGGTTCGCCGCGCTCGTGGTCGTGATCACGCGCGCGCCCAAATACTTGGCGAACTGAATGGCAAAACCGGCGACGCCGCCGGCGCCGCCTTGAATGAGAATCGTCTCTCCGCCCTTGAGGTTCAAAGTGTCCTCAAGGGAATTGACCGCGGTCAGGCCGGTCAGCGCGAGCGCGGCAGCGTCGACGTGCGACAGCCGCTCCGGCTTTTTGGCGACGACGGCGGCCCTGATCGCTATCTTCTCGCAATAGGTCCCTTCCCTGCCGGCCTCCAGAACGCCGAAAACGGCGTCGCCGACCTTCAGATCAGCATTGGCGCCGGCGCTGGCGACGACGCCGGAAAAATCCCGCCCGGGAATTTGCGGAAACGCGACTTGCGCGTGCCGTGCATATTCGCCGCCGCGAAACTTCCAGTCAGCCGCATTGATGCTGGCGGCGTAGACATCGACCAGCACGTCGTCGGCTCCCATCACGGGATCCGGCACATCGCCGTATTGCAGCACGTCCGGGCCGCCGAATTGTTCAATATATGCCGCCTTCATGTTGTTCCGCCTCGCGGTCTAGAGTGATCTAAAGGGATTTGTCCCGCAGCCGCAGCGCCAGCAGCGCGGCGAAGCTAAGGAACGCGGTGAGCATGATATAATAGCTCGGCGCCAGCTTCGAGCCGGTGACATCGATCAGCGATTGCGCGAAGAACGGCGCGAAGCCGCCGAAGATCGTCACCCCGATATTATACGACAGCGACAGCCCGCTAACCCGTGTCGCCGCCGGAAAGACCTTGGCCATGTACGACGGCAGCGCGCCGCTGTAGCAGGATTTCAACAGTGCAATCCAGCACACCATCAGGATCAGCACGGGAAGCGAGGCGTTGGCGGCGAGCAGCGCAAACGCCGGATAGGCGGTGATGAAAAACAGCGCCGCCGCGCCCAGCATGACGCGGCGCTGGCCGACCTTGTCGACCCACATGCCGACGAACGGCACCGCCAGTGTCTGCAGCGCGGCAGCCGCCACTGCGGCCGTGTAGCTTAGAAATTGCGGCAGGTGCAGCTCGCGGATCGCGTAGGTCGGCATGTAAACCAGCATGTACTGCGAGCTCGTCGATATGATCACCACGCCGACGACGAGCAGAAGCCGGTCCCACTGCGTGACGATCAGATCGCGCATCGGCGTGCGCGGCGGAGCGGAGGCGTGGAATTCCGGAGTCTCCTCCAAATTGCTGCGGATGTAATAGCCGATCGGTCCGATCAAGAGCCCGAAGGCGAACGGGATACGCCAGCCCCAGGCCTGCAGATCGGCGGCCGACATCGTGCGGCTCAACAACACGCCGAAACCAGTGGCGATGAGGGCGGCGAAGCCCTGGCTTGACCATTGCCAGCTGGCAAAAAAGCCGGGACGGTCGGGACGATGCTCGACCAAAAAGGTGGTGGAAGAGGCGAATTCGCCGCCGACCGAAAAGCCTTGGATCAGCCGCGCGACGATCACCAGGCATGGCGACAGGAAACCGAGCTGGTCGTAGCTCGGCATGACGGTCATCAACCCGGTGCCGATCGTCATCAGCACGATCGACAGCGTCAGCGCCTGCTTGCGCCCGCGCCGATCGCCGTAATCGCCGAGGAAAATCGCGCCCACAGGGCGGGCCAGATACGAGATTCCGATGGTGCCCAACGTCACCAGCAGGGAAACAGTCTGGTCCGCGGCCGGGAAAAAGACCTTGGCAATGACGACCGCGAAGTAGCCGTAGACCAGGATTTCGTAGAATTCGAGCGCGTTGCCCAGCGAGGCAGCGACGATCAGCCGGGTGGCGCTGGAGCCGGCGCCGTGCGGCGCCTCCTGCGCGGTCTCTGTTGTGGTCATTCGCCCTGAATCCCCCCAAGTTTGCCGATCAAGTGTCACGGCCCCGGTCCAAGCGCATGAGGGTAATGATCGGCGCGAGGGTCGTCAAAACGCCGGCGCGCCCGCGGCGGACAGCAGCACAAGTGTAGCTCGGCAATCAGTTGGTGCTGATCGCGCTCGAGTGTTCGGGCTGCGGCTCAAAAGTAAAGCGCGTCGCCTGCAAGACGCCAACCCCGATCGGCGTCGGCACCGAGAAGCGAAACGGCACCATGAGGCGTGTACCAATCAGCGGCGCCAGCCAAATTTCCATGCCGCGCTCCGCCTGCAGATATTTGATCGCGGCGCGGTTAGGGTCGTAGCCGGCCAGCGGCGTGAAATAGACTGCGCAGACAACGGCGGGACCCCGATAGCCGGTGGCCGCCTTGACCTGTTGCATCCGCTTGAACGCAAGCCGTAAATCGTAGCGCATATGGCCGTCGAAGACGGCGATCTTGCGTTCGCAGGCAGCGGGCACCGAGGTATTGCCATTGCCGGGCACGTGGACGAGCAGCGCCGTCATCGGATCGACGACGCCGGTACGGTAGGCGTCGGTGAGCGGCACGAGACCGGGAATGGGCGGCCGCGGATGCGCCAAGGTTTCCTTCGCCTTGCCACCGTTAAACGCGATCTTGATCTCATCGGTCGAGTTCCCGGAGGTGAAGCTGACCTTGAAGGCCGAGGCCACCGGCTCTTTGCCCGCGATGGATCCGTGGGCTTCGGCGTTGCCATGGCCGTGGGCGAAAATCTGAAACAGTCCAACGGTCGAACCGGTCGCCGCCGCCGAGAAGCGGCTGTCCCGCAGATCGATGGTCCAGCCGATGTCGCCTATCGGAATGCCAAGAAGCGTCGCCCTATAGGCGGCTTCGAGCTTGCCCGTCGTGCGGACCTGTCCAATGCCGGTATCGCTCAGCGTCGCCGGCAGCAAGGCCCCGAGGCAGAGAGCAGCAACAAGGTACCGTAGCGTCGCCAAGCGTGGCATCGAGCGTCGCCAAAGGATTGTGCGCCGAAATGGCGGCAGGCGCTCCGTAGGCGGCTTCTTGACGCCGCATCATGGCTCGATCAAGGCACGTGCCGCGAGGTCAAAGCCGTTTCAACCGCGCCGCATATTGCTGCCAGCGCTGGAAATAAACATCCGCCGCGCCGGCGATGATCGTAGTGGCGGCCTCACCGTTGTCGCGAATTTTGCGCGCCGGCGAACCGACGGCCAGAGAATTGTCCGGTATCGTGGTTCTTTCCGTGACCAGCGCACCGGCGCCGACGATGCAGTTCCTGCCGACCTGCGCACCGTTCATCACGATCGCGCCCATGCCGATCAGGGTGCCGTCACCGATCGTGCAGCCGTGCAAAATGACGTTGTGGCCGATGGTGCAACCAATGCCGACGACGAGCGGGAAACCCGGATCGGTGTGGAACGTGCAATTGTCCTGCACGTTGCTGCGCTCGCCGACCTCGATCCATTCATTGTCGCCGCGAAGGACCGCGCCGAACCAGACGCTGGCGCCGGGTTTGATCCGCACTTTGCCGATCAGAACGGCGGTTTCGGCGACGTAACAGGCGCCGTTCTCCGCCACATCCGGCCTGTGGCCATCCAAACTGAACAGCGGCATCCTGGACTCCAGCCGCGACGAAGGCCGGACACATATGCCGCCCGTCGTCGCGCTTGTGGCGAGGTTAACGCGCCTTGAGCTTGAGCAGCGCGTCGGCGTTGCCGTGCGCGAGCTTCGCCATGTCGGCAGGCGACAGCGAAATCCGGTTGAGGAATTCGCGGCCGAGCGCATCCGGGGCGAACGGATAATCGACCGAGAACATGATGCGATCGATGCCGAAGGTCAAAAGCGCGGCAAGGAACGGCGGCTCGTCGAAGATGCCGCTGGTCGTAATCCAGACCTGATCGAGAATGGTGCGCCTGATCGGACGTTTCAGGTGATCGATGTCGAGCGCGAACACCTTGTCGGCG
>DATJTL010000048.1:0-3975 GCA_035503415.1 Xanthobacteraceae bacterium | reverse complement strand
CGGGCCTGCAGGGCGAGCACGGAATTAATGTCCGGTTTCGGCAAGCCGCACATCGAGCGTGCGGCGCAGCCCGTCGCCGAGCAGATTGAACGCGGCGACAGTGAAGAAGATGCAAAGAATCGGCAGCAGCAGATTCCACGGCGACTGATAGACGTATTGCCGCGCGTCGGCGATCATTTGGCCCCAGGCCGCCTGGTCCGGGCCGACGCCGAGCCCGACGAAGGAGAGGATCGCCTCGACCACGACGGCAATCGCCATTTCCAGGCTGAACAGCGTGATCAGAAGCGGAAGCGTCGCGGGAAATACTTCGCGCACGATGGCCTGCCAGTGTGAAAAGCCGAGCAAACGCGCGGCGGAGACGTAGTCCTTGCGCGTTACGATCAGCACCTCGCTGCGCAGCACGCGGCAAAAGCGCGTCCAATCGACCAGAACGATGGCGAGAATGACCCGGTCGAGACCGACGCCCAAGCCCACCATGAGGATGAGCGAAAGGATGACCGGCGGAAACGACATCCACACGTCGACCAGTCGGCCGATGATCCAGTCGACCGCGCCGCCGAAATAGCCGCTGATGTGCGCGAGCACGGTGCCGATGATCATGGCGCCGACGGACGCGAAGAACGCCACGATCATCGCGGTGCGGGCGCCGTAGATCAGGCGCGAGAGGACATCGCGGCCGAGGCTGTCGGTGCCGAGCGGAAAGCTTGGGTCGCCGCCCTGCAGCCACGCTGGCGGCAGGAGGATCGAGAGCAGATTTTGCTCGGCCGGATCGTGTGGCGCGATTGCGCCGGCGAACACCGCGCAGAAGCCCACGCCCATGACCATGGCGAACGCAATCCAAACCCGGGGCGAACGCAGCGATCGGATGAACGCGGTGGACATCAGTGCACCCGCAGTTTCGGGTTGAGCACGACGTAGAGGCTGTCGACCAAAGTATTGATCAACAGCACGACGACACAATAGGTGAGCCCGATGGCCTGGATGAGCGGCAGGTCGGCGTTGCGCACGGCGTCGACCATCAGGTTGCCCATGCCCGGATACGAATAGATCACCTCGACCAGGAGCGTGCCGGAAAACAGGATGCCGAACTGGACGCCGGCCAGCGTAATGGTCGGCAGTGCGGCGTTTTTCAATGCATGGCCGAGCAGGATCTGCCGCTCGGTGAGCCCGCGCAGCCGCGCCTGCGCGATGTAGTCCTCGTGATAGACGTCGAACAGGCTCGAGCGCAGCACGCGCATGATGGCGGGCGAAAACGCGAGACCCAGCGCGAAGGCCGGCAGGATCAGGTGCCGGCACGCGCTCGCGAAAATATCAAGCCGTCCGATCAAGAGCGAATCGAGCAGCAAAAATCCGGTGATGTGCGGCTGCGGCAGGCCGGGCGAGACCTCGCCGGTGAACGGCAGCACGTGCAGCACCACGCCGAATACGAACAGCAAGATGAGACCCCAGAGAAATTCCGGGATCGACAACAGCAGAATAGAGCCGAGATCGGCTAAGGATTCGAGCCAGCTGCCGCGCAGATGAAACAACAGGAGGCCGCCGCCGATGCCCAAAACGGCGGCGATCGCCATCGCGCTCAACGCAAGCTCGATGGTCGCCGGCAAGGTTAAGGCGACCAGCGATCCGGCCTCGCGGCCCAATGCAATGGAGCGGCCAAAATCGCCGTGCAGCGCGGCTTTGAGCCAGATCAGATATTGCTCCGGCAGCGGCCGGTCGAGGCCCATGTCGCGGCGCTTGGCCTCGATCTCGGCAATCGTCGCGGTCGGCGGCAGCGACATCGCGGCAGGATCGACGGGAAGGAGCCGCAGCACGCAGAACAGCAAAGCCGAAACGATCAGCAGGATGGGGATCGCCGCAAGCAGGCGGCGCGCGATCAGCTTGGCGATTGTCGCGATCATTTATCGTCATTGCGGGGCGTGGGGTTTTGCCCGCGAGCCCCGGAATCCACATTCACAAGCCGCGTCAGCTCCACCGCAGCGTTTGCGGCAGCATCCAGCCGTTGCCGTATCTGGTGTAGGCCAGGTTTTTCTTGCGCACGAGCGTCACGACGCTTTGGAGCAGCGGCATGCACGCGCCGTTTTCGACCGCATACCGTTCCAGCTCGCGGTAGCCCGCGATCCGCTTATCGTAGTCGGCGATGTTGAACAGCGCGAGCGTCCTGTTGCCGATATCCTGATCCTTCCACGGCGAGAACGGCATTTTCGGATTGAGCATGTAGCCGGAGAAAATCTCCGGATCGCCGGTGGAATTGTCCCAGCTGTAGAGTGTGGCCTCCGGCAGCTTGTTGCCGCGGTTGAGCTCGAAATATTTCGCGTATTCGATCACCTGCAGGTCGGCATCGATGCCGACCTTTTTCCACATCTGCACGATCGCGCGCGCGATGTCGTAGTCGCTGGGGAACTGGCCGTTGGTCGTCGCAAAGCCGATCTTCGCCGGCTTGTCCGGACCGAAGCCCGACTTGGCGAGCAGCTGCTTGGCTAGATCGGGATCGTAGGGGAATTTGAAATCGGGCAGATAGCCGGGCGTTCCCGGCGTCGCGAACACGGAGAGCGGCACGGCAGCGCCGCCATAGAAGGCCTTCGACAGGGCCGCCTTGTCGATGGCGTGATGGGCGGCGAGGCGAACATTCTTGTCGGAAAATCCCAGATCGGCGCGCACGTTGAGCAGAATCACGCGCGTGATCGGGTCGATCTCGGCGGCAAAGCTGCCCTCGCTCTGGAAGCGCTGCACCTCGCGCACCGGCAGGTTGACGGTCAAATCGGCCTGGCCCGATTGGATCGCGGCGACGCGTGCCGAGGGGTCCTTGATGATCTCGATGGTGACGCGGGCGACGCTGGCCTTCGGTCCCCAATAGGCGTCGTTGCGCTCCAGCACGATGCGCGAGTTGAGCTCGTATTCGGCGAGCTTGTAGGGTCCGGTGCCGACCGGTTTCTTGATGAAATTGTCGAGGCCGCCGGTCTCGATGTATTTTTTCGGCACGATGTAGCTGCCGAGGAACGCCATCCATTGCGGCGCGGTCGGGTCGGGCGCGTTGAATTTCATCGTCGCCTTGGTCGGCGATTCGATGACGATGTCGTCGACCTTGCGCCATGAATTGGCGGTGTCGAGCTTGGTGCCGGACTTGATGCGCTCGAAGAACGTATAGCGGAAATCCTCCGTGCTCATTTTGTCGCCGTTGTGGAAGGTCACGTCGCCGCGCAGTTCGACCGCCATGCTCAGCGCGTCGGGCGCCAGACTCCAGCTTTTGATGAGATGGGGAATGAGCTTGAGTTGCGGGTCCTGATCGAGCGGCTGGTCGAACACCGCCTTGAAGATCGGCTGCGCGTCGGGAGTGAAGCGCTGGTTCGGATCCCATGAGGGAACGTCATTCGGCCAGCCGATCGTGGCGGCGTCTGCTGCAGGGGCCGCGCGGACGAACGGGGCGGAAACGGTCGCGGCCGTGCCCGTGAGCGTGCCCATGACGAGTTGCAAAAAAGACCTTCGCTGCAGCGTAAACGCCATTTTGTGCTCCTCCAGCCCGGCGGTAACGCGACGATTATACCTGCATTTATTGGGCCGTCATGCCTGCAAATGGCGGCCTTTTATCGCTTGGCGGCTATTTCCATCTGGCGATCCCACGTCCGCCCCGTCACGCCGCGGTCGCGCAGCTTGTATTTCTGCACTTTGCCGCTTTCCGTTGTCGGCAGCGCATCGACGAACTCGATGAAGCGCGGTAAGGCAAAAGAGGCAAGCCGCGGCCGGCAGAATTCGGCGAGCGCGCTTTCGGTGAGCGCACTGCCTGTACGGCGCACGATGGCCGCCATCACTTCGTCCTCGGCAAGTTCCGACGGCACTGGAAACACCGCCGCGTTACCGACGTCGGGATGGCTTAGCAGCACCTGTTCGACCTCGAACGAGGAGATGTTCTCGCCGCGGCGGCGGATGGTGTCCTTGAGCCGGTCGACGAAGCGGAAATGTCCATCCGCCCCGCGCACC
>DATJTL010000047.1:0-3624 GCA_035503415.1 Xanthobacteraceae bacterium | reverse complement strand
GCGGTGGCGTTAGTTCGCCGCCGTAAGTGCCGCGGCGGAACGCCGTCAGGCGAGCGCGCTCCGATGAGCGCGTGCCGCGCCCGCAGGCGCGGAAACTACAAATACGCGCCTGGCGGCGTTCTGCCTCCTTTCATTTTTTTCTTTCGTTCTTTCGTAGCCCGGGTTGAACGAAGTGAAACCCGGGAGCCGCGTTTGAGACCGTACTGCCGTCCCCCGGGTTTCGCTTCCACCTACGCGCTCTGCGCTTTGGTGGACTCAAACCCTCCGAAGCTCGCCGCGCGAGCGTAGGAGGGCCGCTCAACCCGGGCTACGTTTGCCGTCACCATAACTCGGGCGCGAATCAAAAAACGCGCCGCGAGAACGAGATCGCTTGCCTTCACCTCTCCCAGCGCGGCGGGGAGAAGGCAAAAACGCCCCGCGAGAACGGGGGTCCTTTGCTTCGGCCTCCCCGCTGGGGGGGGTACCCTCCCAGCGGGTCGCCGGGAGGTTTACTTTTTGGCCGGACCCGTGACCTTATGAGCCATGACCTTATGACCCATGACCTTATGACCCATGACGTTATGATTGGCCCAATTCACGATTGAGGAGCCGCCGATGGTTCGCGAGCCCTTGTTGAGCACTGTCCCCATCGTCGACCTGCGCCCGACCCAGATCACCGTCGGCATGCGTGAGGTCGCCGCCAAGCGCAAACATTGGCGCGATACCGGAGGAACCAAGAAGGGCGCGGAATTCCTCGGCAAGCACATGATGCCGGTGGTGCTCGGCCCCAAACAGCGGCATTTCATCATCGACCACCATCACCTCGCCCGCGCGCTGCACGAGGAGGGTGTCAAGGACGTGGCGGTGACCGTCGTCGCCAATCTGAGCAAGCTCGAGACCGCCTCGTTCTGGATCGTCATGGACAGCCACAACTGGATGCACCCGTTCGACGCCAAGGGCGTCCGCCGGCACTACGACGACATTCCCAAGTCGGTGACCGACATGGTCGACGACCCGTTCCGCTCGCTTGCCGGCGAACTGCGCCGCGCCGGCGGCTTCGCCAAGGACACCACGCCCTATTCCGAATTTCTCTGGGCGGATTTCCTGCGCCGCCGGGTCAAACGCAAGCTGATCGGGCAGGATTTCGAGGCCGCCGTCGAAAAAGCGCTCCAATTGGCGAAAAGCATGGATGCCGATTACCTGCCCGGCTGGTGCGGGCCGGTCCCGGAGGGGTGAACCCTCGCCGGCGCCGGTGTAATATTCTTTGGGGCTTCGATCAGGGGAATTCCATGAACTTCGACGGCAGCGCCTCCCGGCGCGGTGGCGCGAAAGCGGTTTCGCGGCGGCTCGTGCTGGGCGCAGCGGCGGCGGTGGCGGCAACCCCCGCGCTTGCCGAAGAGTGCCATATCGGTCCCCCCGAGCACCCGCAGGGGCCGAGCGTCTGGCTGAACATGGACCAGGTCGAGCTCGACTCCGCCTACGATCAATTCACTTACGCGCCGCTCGCCCGGCAGGTCCTTGCGCGCTGTACCAGCAACAGCGAGGTCGCGCGCGCGCATCTCGGTCCGCCGCGCCGCGTATCCTATGGGCCAACCGAGGACGAGAAGCTCGATATCTTCGTGGCGAAGCGCCCGCGGGCGCCGATTTTCGTCTTCATTCACGGCGGCGCCTGGCTTGGCGGCGAAGCCAAGAATTACGCCTATCTGGCGGAAATGTTCGTCAACGCCGGGGCGCATGTGGTGCTCTTGGATTTCATCGCGATTAAGCAGGCGAACGGCGATCTCCGCGTCATGGCGGAGCAAGTGCGCCGCGGCATCGCCTGGACGTACAAGAATGCCGCGAGCTTCGGCGGCGATGCCAGCCAATTCTATATCGGCGGCCATTCCTCCGGCGGCCATCTCTGCGGTGTCGCGTTGGTGACCGACTGGCAGAAAGAATTCGGTCTGCCCAATGACATGGTCAAGGGCGGCCTGTGCATGAGCGGGATGTACGACCTAAAAGCGGTCCGCCTTTCCAAACGCGGCAACTACGTCAAGTTCACCGACGACATGGAGGAGGCGATGAGTTCGCAGCGCCATCTCGACCTCGTCCATGCGCCGATCACCGTCACCTACGGCAGCTACGAGACGCCGGAATTTCAGCGGCAAAACCGCGACTTTGCCGCGGCGCTCAAAGCCGCCGGCAAACCGGTCGAGCTGATCGAAGCGGCAAACTACGGTCATTTCGACATGATGGAGTCGATCGGCGACCCCTATGGTCCAAACGGCCGCGCGGCGCTGGCAATGATGAAGCTCTCGGCGGCATGATCGAACCTTCCTATAAAGCGATGAAAATACGCAGCGGACTTTTGGTGGTGCTGTTGGCGGCAATCGCGCTCGCGGGCTGCAGCAGCGGTTTGAGCAGCTTCGGCGGACCGAAGAAGAAGCAGCCGGACGTGGAGGTCGATTCCAACATCTATCCGGCGAATTACAGAACCCAAATCGTCACGATGCTCAGAGCGATCCTGTCCGAACGCTCGGATTTTATCGGCACGCTGATTGCGGCGCCGGCGCTCAAGCCGGTCGCCAACAGCTCGTACCCACATTATGTCGTGTGTTTGCAGTTCAACCGGCCGGACGGGCCGAAGACGAAAGTCGTCATCTATCTGGGCGGCGAGCCTCAGCAATATATCGATGCCACGCCCGAACAATGCGCCGGCGCGGCCTACCAGCCGTTTCCCGAATTGCAGGCCGTCTTGCCGCATAAGTAGGCTTGTCGCACAAATAGACTTGCCGCGCGGGCGGTCTTCGTCCGCGCAAGAGAAGACAGTGCAGAGAAAATAAAACCATGAGCGACAGCGACGTGCTCATCGTCGGCGCCGGACCGACCGGGCTCACGCTTGCCATCGATCTCGGCAGACGCGGCGTGCACTGCACGCTGATCGAGCAGAAGGAGCGTCCGGCGTTTTTGCCGAAGATGGAGCGCATCAACGCGCGCACCATGGAGATCTACCGCCGCATGGGGCTTGCGGAGAAGATCCGCGCCGCCGGGCTGCGGCCGGATTGTCCCATGGACGTCTATATCATGCTCGCGCTCAATGAGCCGCCGCTGCTGCGCCTGCACTATCCGTCGGTCGCGCAGGCGCAAGCCGAAACACGCGCCACCAACGACGGCACGCTGCCGCTCGAGCCCTATCAGCTGATCTCGCAATATACGCTCGAGCCGCTTCTCAAAGCGGTGGCGGAGACGATGCCCGCCGTGAGCGTCCGCTTCGGCTGCGAATTTCTGTCGCTGCGGCAGGACGAAAGCGGCGTCACCGCACGCGTGCGCTCCGGCGCCGGCGAGGAGGAATTGCGCGCCGCGTATCTCGTCGGCTGCGACGGCGGCGCGAGCCCGGTGCGCAAGGAGCTCGGCATCAGGCTTGCCGGCGAGGGCAATATGATGTCCTTGCGCCAGGCGCTCTACCGCTGCGACGAGCTGTTCGAGCGTTTGCCGATCGGCAACGGCCCCAGCAAGGGCCGGCACTATCACGTCGCCGACGACAAGGCGACGCAGCTGATCATGCAGGATTCGACCAAACACTGGACGCTGCATTCCATCGTCGACAGCAACGAGGAAATGAACGCAACGTTCGAGCGCACTGTCGGCGTGCCGGTCAAATACGAG
>DATJTL010000046.1:0-4785 GCA_035503415.1 Xanthobacteraceae bacterium | reverse complement strand
GAAATATGGATTGCGCGCGAAAACCACCAGAATTACTAACTGGTAGTATAGTCCGGCCGCACCTTGAGGAAGAGAATGCGCAAAATCCTTATAGTCCTTTTTGCCATTCTCGAATTTATGCTTTCGGCTCGGCTCGCTTGTGCGGGCGACGTAGCGGCCAATACGCCGCCTCTACCAGTCAACAACCCATTTTATGTTTGGCTTGGCGGCTCGTACCAATCAATCGCGTTACCGACGTACAATCTGGGCTTCATAGGCATCGATGCCTCAATCCATAATTTGGGAGCCGTACAGACCTACAGCCCGCGTCCGACTGGTTCGGGCGTCAGCGGGGGCATCGGCTATGCCTTCACAAATTTCACCAGGTTCGAAATCGCTGGTTCGTATGTGAAGGCAACTAGCTCGGCGGCAGGAAGTACGTCGATCAGCAACAACTTTGCAGATCTCTATGGGATTGGCGGTGGATTTCTTGTCTCGGGTCCGCCATGCCTCAACCCCGGCAGTCCGTGTCAATTCAGCTCAAGTTTGAACACGAGCTATGCCGCATGGCAAATCAGTGCGAAAGTTGCAGCGGACTTCAAGAATGGCCCCGCGACAATTACACCGTTTCTAACGATCTTTGGCGGTCATACCCATGACGATCAAAGTCTTTCTCAGGAACTGATCGATACGGTCGCTTTTGCCGGGACGGGCACCTACACTGCCAACACAGTCTTGGGGTGGACCGATTTTGGCGCGGCGCTGGGGCTTCATGCCGGAGCAAATATCGCACCGTGGATTGCAGTCGGTGCCGGCGGATCTGTGGGCGTCGCCGATCGAACGGTATCTTTATCCGGCAGCGACAGCGCTTCAGTTTTTCAATATGGGGCTTTCACGAGTTCAATAAGTACATTTGGAAGCACGACGCCAGTGCTTGCCAATGCTGAAACTGATGTGACCATCAGGTTGTGGCAGGGCGTTGCACTCAAGACCTTCGTTGGCCTCAACTACGATAGCGGAGTTCCGGGGATCGTGGCGCCTGGTCCGTCTTCCGTTGCTCCTTTCAGTACTCCTACCGGCATCACCTATCAGCACGAGACCAGCTACTACACCGGCGGGCTCCTGAAAGTGTTGTTCTGATTGGGGCGACGTGTCTTTATCATCCGCACTCGGACAGCCCGCGCCGTCCCAGAATGCAGACGACCTCGATCCGCAACTGACAAGTCCAGTCCCGCATTCCCATGCAGCGCTTCCACGCGCTCACGCATAGGCGACGCGCGACCGGCCGCGGAACAACAGCCACAAGACGATCGTGCCGTTGACCGCGTTCCAGCCCAGCCCGTTGAAAAATGCGGCGCGGTAGGAGCCGGCCAAATCGAAGATGTATCCCGACATCCAGCCGCCAAGCGCCATGCCGAACAAACTCGCCATCAGAATGATGCCGATGCGCGCGCCCGCTTCCTTCGCCGGGAAATATTCCCGCACGATGATCGCATAGCTCGGCACTATGCCGCCCTGGAACAGGCCGAACACAGCCGAAATGACGTACAGTGAAACCAGCCCGTCGTAGAACAGATAGAGCAGCAGCGCGACGCCTTGCAGCGCCGAGCCCAGCATCAGCGTCGGCAAGCCGCCAATACGGTCGGCGATGAATCCAGAGCCGATACGGCCGACGATGCCGAACGCCATCATCAGCGCCAGCATGTCGGCGCCGCGGGCGACACCGTAGCCGAGATCGCCGCAATAGGCGACGATATGAACCTGCGGCATGGACATCGCCACGCAGCAGCACACCGAGGCGAGCGCCAGCAGAGTCTGCAGCGCGCCGGCCGGCAGCCCGAATGTCGCGGGCGATCCCTTAGGCGCCGCGGCGGTCGCATTGAGCAGCGCGGCCGGCGCCCGCCGGCGCAAGGTGACAAGACTGATCAGCATCATCGCGATGCCGCAGCAGAGCCCGATGCCCGCATGGGTCGCGCGCCAGCCGTAATGTGCAATCGATTGCTGCACCAATGGCGGCCACAATGCGCCGGCAAAATAATTTCCCGACGAGCACAACGTCACGGCCGCGCCGCGGCGGCGGACAAACCAAGTGGATATGTCAGCCATCAGCGGGCCGAACGTCACCGAGCAGCCGAATCCTATCAGCGCATGCGCGAGCGCGAACGCAATGAGGCTGCCGGCCGCGGCCGCGCCGAGATAGCCAAGGCATAGCGACAGGGCGCCGAGAACGAGCGGCGCCAAGACTCCGGCGACATCGAGCAGCCGGCCCATGACCACGCCGCCGACGGCGAGTCCAAGCATCGCCAGCGTGAACGGCAGTGAAGCTTCCGCCCTCGGCACCGCGAATTCGGCCTGCACGGCGGGGAGCGCCACCACCACCGACCACATGCCGACGCCGCCGATGGTCGCAACCAGCATCGTCGCAACCAGACGCAGCCATGCCTGCCGCGAATCCGGCACCGGATCCTTTGCTGATTTTGCTGTCGTGAGCGCGTCCATAGAACGACATTCACTGACGCGAGCGGTACCGTCAATCCTGGCGGGCTGTAGATGTGGCCACGTATCAGGCCGTTTCGACATTGTAGGGTCGGAACGCCTGCACCAGATGTTGCACAAATGCACTCACACGCGGTCGCGTTGGCTTAGCGTTGCGGTAGAGCGCGACAATCGCGGGACTGCTCCCGCAATTCCAATCGGTCAGAATCTGCACAAGGTCGCCGGAGAGAAGTTCGTCCTGCACGTGGCAGGCGAGCAGTCTTATGATGCCGCAACCCGCTAGCGCTACCTCACGAAGAGCCTCGCCTTGCACCAAAAGCTTGGGAGAGAATTTCACTTTCTGGACAACGCCTGCTTTGGAGAAAGGCCACTCGTTTTGCACGTCACGCTCCAAAGTAACCAAAGCAACGCACGCATGGCGCGCCAGATCGTTCGGCGTCAGCGGTGTCCCGGCCTTTCTTAAATATGCAGGCGATGCGCACACCACAATTCGCGACTGAATGAGCTTGCGCATCACCAAACCCGACAAATCCTTGTGTGCGCCTCCACGCTTCCTGAGAGCACGGGTACGCAAGAGCAGATCAATGTTGCCGTCTGCGATCTCGAGGGGGTCGGTGATGCTGAGCAATTGAAGCTCGATTTGTGGATATTGACGCTGAAATTGCGGAAGGACCGCGGTCACCATTCGCCGAGGGATCGTCGGCGCGAGCCCGATTCTGAGCTCGCCGCGAAGGTCGTTGACATCATTGCGGAACCTTTGCGCGGCTGCGTCCAGTCTTTGCAGGATTTGCTGACAATCACGATAGAATTTTTTGCCTTCGGAGGTGAGCTTGGAAACCCGCGTTGAACGCGAAAAGAGCAATACGCCGAGTTCGTCTTCCAAACTTCTGATCGTTCTACTGACCGCCGCGGGATCCAGTAGTAGAGCTCGTGCCGCGGCTGCAAAGCTCTTGTCCTCAACGGTTCGAATAAAGACCTTCATGCTGCGGGTTGAAAGCGTCATGGCATTCTCGCTTATTATTGATATTTTATCATGACTATCGTGATACGGATAGCGGTTCTTAGCCCCCTTAACGCCTGCTATGGCCTGCTGCGAAGTCCTTAAAGCTCGGTGGCATGAATTTTTGGAGAGCGCGCATGGCATATCAACGTCTCTTGACGGACAGCCCGCTTGGCGCCGCAAGATCGCGGGCGAGTACAATAAATTTTTCCCGTCGAAAATTTTTGGGTGTGGCCACGGGCGCCGCGGCACTGCCGGCTTTTTCGCGCTTCGCCCTGGCACAAACCTATCCGACGCGGCCAGTACGTCTGATCGTCGGCTATCCGGCTGGCGGGGTGAGCGACATCATCGCGCGGCTGACCGCACGATGGCTGTCAGAGCGGCTCGATCAGCCGTTCGTGGTCGAGAACCGTCCTGGCGCCGCCGCCAATGTCGCAACCGAAATAGTCGCCGGGGCGCATCCGGACGGTTATACGCTGCTACAAGCTCAAGGCTCGAACTGTTGGAATGCGACACTCTATGACAACCTCAATTTTGTCTTCGTCCGCGACATCGCCCCCGTCGCCAGCGTTGCGCGAACACCCGCTGTCCTGGAAGTAAGCCCTGTTGTTCCGGTTAAGACCGTTGCCGAATTCATCGGCTACGCCAAGGCAAATCCGGGAAAAATCAACCTCGCGGCAGTCGGTCAGGGAAGTGCGCCCCAGCTCTACGGAGAGCTTTTCAAGATGATGACGGGCATTGATTTGCCCCAGGTCCAATATCGCAATTCGGTGCCATATACCGATCTCGTTGCCGGCCGGGTACAAGCGATATTCGACCCGATCGCCTCGTCGATGGGATACATCAGGGCGGGCCAGCTGCAGCCCTTGGGGGTAACGACAGCGACGCGAATTGAGACCTTGCCGGATCTCCCGCCGATAGGCGATTCTGTGCCGGGCTATGAGGCGAGCGGGTGGCAGGGCCTCGGCGCGCCTGCGAATACGCCGCCTGAGATCATTGCTCTTCTCAACAAGCAGATTGCCGCCGCGCTCGCCGACCCGACATTTAAGGTTCGGCTCCTCGATTTAGGGATGCAACCGTTCGAGACGACTCCTGCGGAGTTTGGCAAATTCATTGCCGAGCAAACCGAGAAGTGGGCCAAGGTGATCAGTACAGCCGACCTCAAGGCGGAATAGACTGCAGTGCACGCCTAGTTCGATCCGTCCAATAGCCGGCGCGCGATGACCTGCGCCTGGATTTCGGCAGCGCCTTCAAAAATGTTGAGGATGCGGGCGTCGCAGCAAAGCTGCCCCTACCGGGTTACTTCGTCC
>DATJTL010000045.1:0-6347 GCA_035503415.1 Xanthobacteraceae bacterium | reverse complement strand
TTGTAATCGTCGAGCGGAGCGTCGACCTCGTCGAGCACGCAGATCGGCGCCGGGTTGGTGAGGAACACGGCAAAGATCAGCGCCAGCGCGGTCAGCGCCTGCTCGCCGCCGGAGAGAAGCGACAGCGTCGCCGGCTTCTTGCCCGGCGGTTTGGCCATGATCTCGAGGCCGGCTTCGAGCGGGTCGTCGTGCTCGATCAATTGCAGCTCGGCGGTGCCGCCGCCGAACAATTCGGTGAACAGCTTCTTGAAGTTCTCGTGCACGGTGGCGAAGGAGGCGAGCAACCGCTCGCGCGCCTCGTGATTGAGGCTGTGAATGCCCTGGCGCAGCCGCTTGATCGCCTCGACCAGGTCGTCACGCTCGGCGATCAGTTTTTGGTGCTGCGCCTCGACTTCGTTCAATTCCTCCTCGGCGCGCAGATTGACCGCGCCGAGCCGCTCGCGTTCGCGGCGGATGCGGTCGAGCTTCTCCTCCGTCTCGGTGATCGACGGCAGTTCGGCATCGGCCTTGATCTCCGCCAGTTCGGCGGCGGCGGCAGGCTCGATGTCGAAGTGTTCGCGGATTTCATGCTCGATATCGGCGAGCCGGCGCTTGGCGGCGTCGCGGCGTTCCTCGTCGCGGGCGGACTGCGCGCGCGCCTCACCGACTGCTTCCAGCGCCGCGCGCGCGGCCTTGTCGGCTTCGGCCAATCGGGTCTCGGCTTCCGCCAGCCGATCGGCGGCGGCACGGCGCTCCGCCGTGGCCGCTTCGATCTCGCCGATCAGCGACTGGCGCGTCTCGGCGAATTTCTCCGGCGCGCTTTTCAGTTCGTTGCGTTCGGTTTCCGCCTCGGCGCTGCGCTCGCCGATCGTGGTGATCTGCGCGGCGGCGCTGTCCTTGCGCTCGCTCCACTCGGTTCGCTCGGCGGCGATCGCGTGCAGGCGGCGATCGGCGAGCTCGGCTTCGCGTGCAATCGCCTGCGCTTCGACCCGCACCTCGGCGCAGATGCTGCGTTCGCCGGCGATCACCTCGTTGATGGCGTTCAGCTTGGCTTCGAGGTCGGCCGAGGGCGGCAGCGCGGCGAGAGCTTTCTCCGCCTCATCGCGCGCCAGCGCCGCTTCGCTGCGGCCCGTACTCAGCCGCGCCTGCGCCTCTCGAAGCGCGGAAATGCGTGCTGCATTGCGGGCGATCTCGCGCTCGGCGGCCGCATGCTCTTCGCGGGCGGCGTCGGTTGCATGCTGTGCGTCGCGCCAGGCCGTGCGCGACTGCGTTTCGGCGGCGGCGGCCGCGGTAAGCGCGGCTTCGGCTTCGGCGACTGCGCGCCGTTTGGCTTCGACCTCCGCATGTGCGGTTATCAGTTCGTCCTGGATCGCCTGCAAACGCCCGCGCTCGGCGAGCCGGCGTGCCGCTCCGGTCGGCGCGTGCGCGGCGACGGTGAAGCCGTCCCAGCGCCACAGATCGCCCTCGCGCGATACCAGCCGCTGGCCGGGCTTGAGCAGTTTCGCTAGACGCGGCCCGTCGGCGCGCTCGACGACGCCGATTTGCACGAGCCGACGCGCCAGTTCGGGCGGAGCTTGAACGAAAGCCGACAGCGCTGCGGTGCCTTCCGGCAGCGTCGGATCGGACGGATCGCTCGCCGCGCCTTCCCAGCGCATCGGTGCCGAATCGCCAACCGGCGCGTCGAGGTCGTCGCCGAGCGCCGCGCCCAAGGCCTTTTCGTAGTCCTTGGCGACACCGAGTGCGTCCATCACCGGCGGCCAAAGATTCTTGCTCTCGACCGCCAAGAGCTTGCTGATGGTCCGCGCCTCGGTCTCGAGCCGCTGCACGCTGCGCTCGGCGGCGACCAGCGGCGTCCGCGCCCCATCGAGTTGTTCGCGCGCGGCTTTGTGGGCGATTTCGGCTTCGCGTGCTGCGTTTTCGGCCTCGGCCAGCGCCGCCTGCGCGGCGGCGAGCACGTTCGCGAGCGCCGGCAGGTCGGGCTCGCCGCTGCCGGTTGCCGACAGGCCGGCTTCGATATTGTCGAGTTCGGCTTGCAGCCTTTCCGCCCGCTCACCGTGCTCACGGACGGCCGCCTGGAGCTGATTGCGGCGCGCGGCGAGATCGGCCAGCGCGCCGGTCAATTCGGCGAAGGATTTTTCCGATGCGGCGAGCGCGGCGTCGGCCGTTGCGACTCGCTCGTTGACGCCGGAAAGCCGAATGGCATTCGCCTGTGTTTCGGCCTTCAGCGTCGCTTCCTCGGCAGCGAGCCGTTCCAGCGCCGCCGCGGCGTCGGTCGCGAGCGCGCGCTCGCGCTCAAGGTCGGCGGCGTATTGTTCGAGCCTTCGGTCGAGTTCGCCGATACGCTCCTTGGCGCGCGCTTCCTCGCGCTCGAGCGCTTCGCGCGCGATGATCAGGCGCTGCAGCCCTGCCGCCGCCCTGGCTTCGGCCTCACGCAACGGAGGCAGCGCGGCGGCGAGCGTCGCCTGCTGGGTGGAGGCTTGCGCCTGCTCGCTCGTGCGCGCGGCGACGACGCGTATGGCCTCGTCGTGAGCGCGCTCCGCGTCGGTGAGTTCGATGCCTGCCGCGGTCCAGCGCAGATGAAACAGCAGCGCTTCGACGCGGCGCACCTGTCCGGAAATATTGCGGTAGCGCACTGCCTGGCGCGCCTGCGTCTTGAGCGCGGCAACCTGCGTGGCCAATTGGCCGATGACGTCCTCGACCCGCGCGAGGTTCTGCTCGGCGGCTCGCAGTCGCAGTTCCGCTTCGTGGCGGCGCGCGTGCAGGCCGGAAATGCCGGCGGCCTCTTCGAGCACGCGCCGGCGTTGTTCCGGCCGTGCCTGAATGATCTCGCCAATGCGGCCCTGATGAACGAGCGCTGGCGAACGCGAGCCGGTGGAGGCATCGGCGAACAGCATGGCGACGTCGCGTGCGCGCACTTCGCGGCCGTTGACGCGGAAGGTCGAGCCCTGCTCGCGCATGATGCGGCGGGACACTTCCAGCGTCTCGTCGTCGTTGAAGGCCGCCGGCGCGTTGCGCGCGCTGTTGTCGACCTGCACCGACACCTCGGCGTGATTGCGCGCGGGGCGCTGCGTATTGCCGGAGAAGATGACGTCGTCCATCTCGGCGGCGCGCATGGCTTTGTGGGAGGCTTCTCCCATAACCCAGCGCACGGCCTCGACCAGATTCGACTTGCCGCAGCCGTTCGGACCGACCACGCCGGTGAGGCCGGGTTCGATCACAAAGTCGGTCGGTTCGACGAAGGACTTGAAGCCAATGAGGCGCAGCCGCGTGAGCTTCATCTAAGTCTTATGTCCGTTCCCTTGCGGCGGCCAGGAAGGGAATCGCCCCACGCTCGCGCCCATGGACCAAGCGTGGGCGTGCCTACCATCTGCCGCATCGGCGCTGACAATGAATAGTCATGGTCGCAAGCGCAACAGCGGCGCCGGTTTGTTTACAACTTTTGCCGCTTTGCCGGCGCCCGGCGGCTGCGATCGGGCCTGCCGGCGCACTCGTTCCCGATGCTAAAAACCCTTATCCGGTCTTGAGATAGGGGTCGATTTCCTTGGCCAAGGTCTCGATCGGTACGTCGCCCACGACCTTCTTGCCGTTGACGAAGAAGGTCGGCGTGGAATTGACGCCGAGCTTGTCGACGGCGCGATTGCGCACGTCCTCGATGCCGTTGAGTACCTGCTGATTCGTCAGGCACGCTTTGAACGACTCGTCCGAAAATCCCAATTGCTTGGCGATATTCTCCAGCGGTTCGAGCGGGTGGTCGTTGACCCATTCGTCCTGCTTTGAGAACAGCGTCTCCACCACCGCCATGTATTTGTCGCTGCCGCCGTCCTTGGCGGAGCAGCGCGCCAGCATGAAGGCGGCCGCCGCCACCTTGTCGAAGGGAAATTCGCGGAAGATGAAGCGCACCTTGCCAGTGTCGATGTATCGCTTCTTCAATTCCGGAAAGGTCGTCGCGGAGAAGTGCGCGCAGTGTGGGCAGGTCATCGAAGCGTATTCGATAACGGTCACCGGCGCCTTGTCGGAGCCAAGCACGATATCGCCGGCGGGGCCGGCCTTGGCCAGTTCGGCCAGCAAAGTGGCGTCGGGCGGCGGTGTGGTCGTGGCCGGCGTTTGCGGGGTCGCAGCCGGCGTTTGCGGGGTCGCAGCCGGCGTCTGCGGGGTCGCAGCCGGATCGGCTTTGGCCCGATCGATCAGTTGCGGCAGTACGCCTGAAAGTCCGGCGGCGGCAAGAACAGAAAGCGATCCGGCTGTGAACAATTTACGACGGTTGAGCGACAAGGGGCAGCTCCTAATCTTCGTGCGGAAAATCCTGCGCAATCGCGAGAATTCCTGCGGCACCAATGTGGCATTAGCGTGCCCGCACGCCAACCCCCTGCGGCAACCTCTCATCGCACGATCGAGTTGACCTACTTGATGCCGGGGATACTTGAGACTTTAGCTTCGCTTAACAGCCGCGCCGAGCCGCGCCAGCGCCTGGCGCAGATCGTCGTCGGCGATATCCGGCAGGTCGGCGGCGACGCGCGCGACGGCCGCGGCATCGCGGGTCCGCCGGGTTTTGCCCGAACTCCGCCGCAGCGGCGCCTGGCGTAGCGCGACCCGCCCGATCGTGCGCCAGCCGAGGAAGCGGTTGACGCGCTCGCAGATCACGTTGGTGAGGTGCTGGATTTCGATTGATGCCGGTCCTTCGACCCGCAATACCAGCGTGGCGGGCTCCTGTGCGGCGCCCGAGAGATCGCCGCGGCCCGAGCGTTGCCACTGAATCTTGACCGGCTCGCTGTGTGCGGCGATTTCCGCACCGACGATCTCGCTCCAGCGCGTCACCAGCTCGAGCGAGGCAAAACCCTGCCGGGTGAAAGCCTCGCCCATGATCTTGCTGGCAACATCGCGCAACGGCTTGGCAAACGAACGGGCGGGCTTGTTCACGGCGGAGCGCTCTGTCATCGCTTACGGGAATGACCCTAGCAGCGAAGCGCAAAAGCAAAAAGTCCTTACCTCCGCCGAAAAGGGGAAGGTCGAACACGAAGCGTTCGGGTAGGGTGCAGCGCAGTGATCCTGCCCCGGATGACGTTGCAGGGGAGGGACATCAAATCTTGCCGCAGCCCGCGGCCCTGCTTGCCTGGTACGACCGGCATCGCCGCGTCTTGCCCTGGCGCGCTTTGCCGGGCGAGCGAGCCGATGCTTACCGGGTCTGGCTCTCCGAGATCATGCTGCAGCAGACGACGGTCAAGGCGGTCGCGCCTTACTATGCGCGTTTCTTGGCGCGCTGGCCGAATGTGGAGGCCCTGGCTGCCGCGCCGCTCGATGAGGTCCTCAAGATCTGGGCGGGGCTCGGCTATTACGCGCGTGCCCGCAACCTGCACGCCTGTGCCCGCGCCGTGGTGGAGTGGCACGGCGGAGAATTTCCTGCGAATGAAGTAGCGCTACGTGCGCTTCCCGGTATCGGCGCCTATACGGCGGCAGCGATCGCCGCGATCGCTTACGATGCGCCGGCAACGCCAGTCGACGGCAACGTCGAACGCGTCGTCGCCCGGCTGTTTGCCATCGATGCGCCGCTGCCGGCGGCCAAGCCGGAACTTGCACGTCTCGCCCGCGCGCTGAGGCCACCGCGGCGCACCGGCGACTTTGCTCAAGCCATGATGGATCTCGGCGCCACCATCTGCTCGCCGAAGAAGCCGGCGTGTGCGCTGTGTCCGTGGACGCAAGGTTGCGTTGCGCGCATGCGCGGCGATGCCGAAATGTTTCCGCGGCGAACGCCCAAGCGCGAAGGCGCCCTGCGCCGCGGTGCCGCCTTCGTTGCGCACAGAGCCGATGGCCATCTGCTGGTGCGTAACCGGCCGGCCAGCGGCTTACTCGGTGGCATGACCGAGGTGCCGACGACGCAGTGGTCGCACGATTTCGATGAAGCGACTGCGCTGGAAGGCGCGCCGTGCTTTCCTCGCCAAGCGCCCGAAAGCTGGAGACGCATTGCCGGCGTCGTGCGCCATGTCTTTACGCATTTTCCACTTGAACTCTGCGTCTATACGGCTGCATTTCCGCTGCGCACGCGCGCGCCTGCCGGCATGCGTTGGGTCGCGCCTGCAGATATCGCGGGCGAAGCCTTGCCCAGCCTGATGCGCAAGGTCTTGGCGCACGCCCAGACTTCGGATCGAATAGGCAAGGCTTGAATAGGCAAGGCTTAGTGAGACGGCATAACGAGGAAGGAAAGAACGATGAAAATCGAACGACATGAAGCGGGGCCGCGCATGAGCAAGGCCGTCGTCCATGGCGACACCGTCTATCTCGCCGGTATCGTCGCCGACGCCCCCAAGGGCAAGAGCACGGCCGAGCAGACCAAGAGCATCCTGTCGCAAATCGACGGCTTCCTCGCCGGTGCC
>DATJTL010000044.1:0-9894 GCA_035503415.1 Xanthobacteraceae bacterium | reverse complement strand
TCGACCTTGCCTCGAAGCTGCGACGCCGCGAGATCAGCGCGGGCCGGCGTGAGGCGCGGATCGAACGCGGGCATTACACTACCCGTAGCGGGCCGCGAGCACCGCAAAGAGCGCGCGCGCGGCCTGACATTCGCCGCCTTCAGGCCGGCCCGGCTTGGCCATAGGCGTCCAGGCGAACAGATCGACGTGCAGCCACGATTTCACGGTCACGAAACGGCGCATGAACAAGGCCGCAGTGATGGCGCCAGCCTGGCCGCCGCCCACATTGTTGGTATCGGCGACCTTCGATTCCAGCATCGACTCGTAGGGCCGCCACAACGGCAGCCGCCACAGCGGATCGTTTTCCGTCGCGGCGCATTGCATCAACTCGCCGGCGAGCGCGTCATCGTCGGTGAAAAACGGCGCCACCTCCGGGCCGAGCGCGACGCGGGCAGCGCCGGTGAGCGTGGCAAAATCGCCGATCAGATCCGGCTTCTCTTCGTCGGCAAGCGCCAGCGCGTCGGCGAGAATGAGCCTGCCTTCGGCGTCGGTATTGCCGACTTCGACCGTCATGCCCTTGCGCGATGTGTAGATGTCGCGCGGCCGGAAGCTACCTCCCGCGATCGAATTCTCCACCGCAGGAATAAGCACGCGCAGGCGCACATCGAGCCCGTGCGCCATGATCATATGCGCCAGCGCCAAAGCGGTCGCGGCGCCGCCCATGTCCTTCTTCATGTTGAGCATGGAGGCGTCGGGCTTGATGTCGAGACCGCCAGTATCGAAGCAGACGCCTTTGCCGACGAGCGTCACGCGCGGATGGCTTGCCTCGCCCCAGCTCATGTCGATCAGCCGCGGCGCGCCCGTGGCAGCGCGGCCGACGGCGTGGATCAACGGAAAATTCTGCTTCAGCAGGTCGTCGCCGACTACGGCGCTGATGCTGGCGCCATGGCGGGCAGCGAGCTTGCGTGCGGCGTCTTCGAGTTCCGCCGGCCCCATGTCGTTCGCCGGCGTGTTAATGAGGTCGCGCGCCAGCGTCACGCCCTCGACGATACGCGCCAAGTCGTCGCGATCGACGCTCTGAGGCAGATCGAGACTGATATTGCGCGCCTCGGCCTTGCGGTAGCGGGTGAAGCGGTAAAGGCCGAGCGCGAAGGCAAGCGCCGCAAGCCGTGCGTCGTGCGGCTCGTTGGCGAAGCGATAGACGCCATCAGGCAGGTGCTGCACCAGCCGGCCCGGCAGAAACATATCTTTGGGTTCGCCGGCGCCTTCCAATCCGAACAACACGCCGCCAAGACCACCGTTAAGACCACCCTTGAGGCCACCCTGATGGCCAGCCTTGCCCGGCAACAGCAGATGCCGGCCGGCTTTAGGTTCAAAGCCTGCCGCGTCGGCAAAGGCGCAAGCCTCGGCGCCGATCAGCTTGCGAACCTCGGGGTAGGATTGCGCGGTGACGAACCAGATCGGGACCGCATTCGCGCTCGCGCGCGCAACAAAGATAGAAGCCATCGCCTGCTGCTAGCATGCCCCGCGGAGCAGAGCCAGCGCATGGGCTGCCACGCTGCTTAGGAGCCCCCCACCTGGAGGCGGCTGTGGCGGATGCCATAGAAGGCATAAACGCCGACGCCGATCACCAGCCAAATTCCAAATCGCAGCCAGGTGTTGAGCGGCAACCCCAGCATGAGGAACAGCGACGAGGCCGCACCGAGCGGCGCCACCACGTAGACCGCGGGCGTCCGGAACGGACGAGCGAGATCCGGCTCGATGACGCGCAGGATCAGCACGCCGATGCAGACAATCACGAAGGCAAACAGCGTGCCGATGCTGACCAATTCCCCGACCAGCCCGATCGGCAGGAAGCCGGCGAGAACCGTTACCACCGAGCCGGTGGCGATGGTGGTGATATAGGGCGTGCGGAATCGCGGATGCACCTTTCCGGCTGCGCGCGGGAACAGGCCATCGCGCGACATCGAATAGACGATGCGCGGCTGACCCAGAAGACCGACCAGAATCACGGAGGTCAGTCCAAGAATGATGCCAAGCTTGAGTATAGGCGCCAGCCAGGTCAGCCCAATCGCGTTGATACCGACGGCGATCGGATCTGAAACGTTGAGCTTGTCATAGGCGACGATTCCGGTGAGCACAAAGCCGACCGCGAGATAGAGAACGGTGCATATCGCCAGCGAGCCGAGAATTCCGATCGGCATGTCGCGTTTCGGGTTCTTGGCTTCCTGCGCTGTGGTGGAGACGGCATCGAAGCCGATATAAGCGAAAAACACCACCGCGGCGCCACGGACCACGCCGCTCCAGCCATATTCGCCGAGCCCGGCGTTGGGCGGAATGAAGTGCCCTTGCGGATTGCTCGCCGCCACCCAATGCGCGGTCGAGAAAAACGGCGCCGCGGCCGCGATGAAGGCGAGGATGATCACGAGCTTGATCGCGACAATGACGTTGTTGACACGCGCGGACTCGTGCACGCCAATGACAAGCAGTACAGTGAGCGCCGCGCCGACGAACATCGCCGGGATGTTGATGAACGCGCCGGTCGTGTGCCAGCCGCCCTGCGCCGCGTCGAACGACAGCGGCGAGCTGGCGTAGGTGGTCGGAACGTTCACGCCGAGGTCTTTCAGAAAACTCACGACGTAACCCGACCATCCGATCGCCACCGTGGTCGCGCCCAGCGCGTATTCGAGCACGAGATCCCAGCCGATGATCCAGGCGACGAGTTCGCCCATCGTCGCGTACGCGTAAGTGTACGCGCTCCCCGAAATCGGCACTGTCGAGGCCATTTCCGCGTAGCACAGTCCAGCGCAAGCGCAGGCGAAACCGCTGAACACGAAGGACAAGACAATCGCAGGTCCGGCATAGGCGGCTGCGGCGTGGCCGGTCAGCACAAAGATGCCGGCGCCGACAATGTCGCCGATGCCGAGCGAGACCAGGCTGAGCGCCGACAGGCTGCGCTTGAGCGGGACGCCGTCGTGGGTCGTCAAGGCCTGCGTATCCGGCTCGGCCGCTTCCGCCTCCAGCGCTGCGATTGATTTGCGGACCCAAATGCTCGCCATGTCGGCGATCCTGGCCGGCGATCCTGCCGGCCCCCTCACTGTGACCGGCAATAACGGCTCAAAACCGCCGCGGTTTCAAGCCGCGCTTAG
Source organism: Xanthobacteraceae bacterium (assembly GCA_035503415.1). Lineage (GTDB taxonomy): Bacteria > Pseudomonadota > Alphaproteobacteria > Rhizobiales > Xanthobacteraceae > BOG-931. Next base: position 6,766 of record DATJTL010000044.1, on the reverse strand, counting down.
CGCGCCTTCCATCCGCGATCCTTGCCGCATCTACATCGACGGATACATCGGCATCACCCGCTCGTTGAGGTGGCCCATGATCCAGATCGAGCCGCCGATGATGAGCACAACGACGATGATACCGAACACCAGCGCCAGCACGTTGTTGGTGTTGTCCGGCGCCGTTGTCAGATGCATGAAGAACACCAGGTGGACGCCAATCTGCGCCACCGCGAGCACCGCCAGCATCACGACGATGCCGGGGGCCCAGATCAAGCCGGTGCGCAGCACGTAGAAGGATGCGACTGTAAGCAGCGCCGCCAGCACGAATCCGATGAGATAACCCTGGACGCTTTCGCGGATGGACTCCGGGGTCGCATTCATGAAGCCGGGCCCGACGTCGCCCACATTGCCTTCTTCGTCCATATGGCGCTCGTCGGTCATCTGCCTTCTCCTATGAGATAGACGATCGTGAACAGTGCTACCCAGATAAGATCAAGCATGTGCCAGAACAGATTGAAACAGACCAACCGGCGCATGACGTTGGGGCGAAAGCCTTTGAAATAAACTTGCGCCATCATTGTGCCGAGCCACAGCAAGCCGACGGTGACGTGACAACCGTGACAGCCGACCACGGCGAAAAAGGACGACCAGAACGCGCTGACCTGCGGCGAGGCGCCTCGCGCGACCAGCGAAGTGAAATCGCGCACCTCCAGCAGCAGAAAGGCAAGGCCGAAGATGCCAGTGAAGAACAGGAAAACTTGCGTCCATAGCTGATTGCGGACACCCGCCGCCACCGCGGACAGACCGCACAAGAAGCTCGATATCAACAGACACGCAGTCTCGAGCGCGACGCTCATCGGGTCGAACAATTGCGGCCCGGTGGGACCTCCGGCCGTTGCCGTCTGCAGCACGGCATGCGAGGCAAACAAACACGAGAATAGGATGATGTCGCTGAGCAAAAACAGCCAGAAGCCGTAGCCGACGATCACGCGCTTGGATGCCGGTCCGCCTTCGCCGTGGCCGGTCACATAATCATGTCCGCCGCCTTCGCCGTGACCCACCTTGTAGGGGTCGAAGTCGAGGGGGTGTGGCGTTCGCAGGACTTCGGTCGCGCTCATGCTTGACCAACCGGTTGCGCACTGGGGTGTGCGTGGGTCGCAAGCCATTCCTCGCGGGCGGCGTCCTGGGCAAGCCATTCCTCGCGAGCGCGGCGGCGCGCACGGTCGGCGCGGGCCACCTCCTCTGCTGGAATCACGTACTCCTCGCGGTCGCGCCAGGCGAACCACACGAACACCACGTAGGCGCCGAAGAGCCCCAGACCCACCAGCCACCAGATGTGCCAGATCAACGCGAAGCCGGTGATGGTACAGAAGAAAGCGGTGATGAATCCGGTAGGACTGTTGCGCGGCAGCTCAATCGGCTTGTAATCCGGCTCCGCCGTAAGCTGCTGGCTCTCGATGGCGCGGCGTTTGATCTGCCAGTACGGCTCTCCGCCCTGGACGTTGGGAAGCACCGCGTAATTAAACGCCGGTGGCGGCGACGCCGTCGACCATTCGAGCGAGCGGCCGTTCCACGGGTCGCCGGTCTCATCGCGCAGCGATTCGCGCTGGCGAATGCTGACGATGAACTGCATCACCTGGCAGAACAGCGCGCCGCATAAAACAAGAACACCGACGCCGGCGGCGAGCACCCACGGTCGCCATTCGGGCACGTCGTAGGTCTGCAGGCGCCTTGTCATGCCCAACAGGCCGACCGCATAGAGCGGCACGAAGGTAATGTAGAAGCCTGCGAACGACAGCCAAAATCCGGCCTTCCCCCAGCCTTCATGGAGACGAAAGCCGAACGCCTTGGGAAACCAGTAAGTGATGCCCGCAAAGGCGCCGAACAGCGTGCCGGCGATGATGACGTTGTGGAAATGAGCGACCAGAAACATGCTGTTGTGCACCAGAAAATCGGCCGGCGGGACCGATAACAGCACGCCGGTCATGCCGCCGATGACGAAAGTCACGGTAAACCCCAGGGCCCATAGCATCGGCGTGTCGTAGCGGATACGGCCGCCGTACATCGTGAACATCCAATTGAATATTTTCACGCCGGTGGGCACCGCAATGATGGCTGTGGCAATGCCGAAAACGGCGTTGACGTTGCCGCCGGCACCCATCGTGAAGAAGTGGTGCAGCCACACCAGAAACGAGATGAGACAAATGGCCATCGTTGCCAACACCATCGAGCGATAGCCAAACAGCGGCTTGCCGGAAAACGTCGCAATCACCTCCGAAAAGATGCCGAAGGCCGGCAGCACCAGGATGTAGACCTCGGGATGACCCCAGGCCCAGATCAGGTTGACGAACATCATCATGTTGCCGCCACCCGAGTTCGTGAAAAAATGAAACCCGAGATAGCGGTCGAGCAGCAGCATCCCCAGTGTTGCAGTGAGCACGGGAAAAGCCGCGATGATCAGAAGATTCGCCGCGAGCGCGGTCCAGCAGAAGACCGGCATGCGCAAATAGCTCATGCCGGGCGCGCGTATTTTCAGGATTGTGGTGACGAAGTTGATGCCGGTCAGCAACGTGCCGACGCCGGCGATCTGCAATGCCCACAGGTAGTAGTCGACGCCGACGTCCGGCGAATAGCGATACTCCGACAACGGCGGATACGGCAGCCACATGGCGCGCGAGAACTCGCCGATGACCAGCGAAAGATTGACCAGAAGCGCGCCGGTAGCGGTGAGCCAGAAGCTCGTCGAGTTGAAGGTCGGAAACGCCACGTCGCGGACGCCAAGCTGCAGCGGCACTGCGAAGTTCATCAGCCCGATCATCAGCGGCATCGCCGCAAAGAAGATCATGATGGTGCCGTGAGCGGAGAACACCTGATCGTAATGTTCGGGCGGCAGATAACCGGGCGCGTTGAACGCGAGCGCCTGCTGCGAGCGCATCATCAGCGCGTCAATAAACCCGCGCACCAGCATCACCAACCCGAGAAGGGTGTACATGACGCCGATCCGCTTGTGATCGACGCTGGTGATCCATTCGTGCCAGAGATACGGCAGGTGGCCGCGCACGATGACCCATGCGATCACCGCGATCAGGACCAAAAACACGAAAGCGCCCGCGACCAGCGGAATGGGCTGGTCGAAGGGAATTGCGTTCAAGGTGAGTTTGCCAAACATGTCAGCCGCACCCTATGGGACGAACCCCCGGACCGGCGCGCCCGACATAAGGACCGGGGCCAGACGGAAGCTGGTCACGCACAACGGCCGCAAACAGGCTTGGATCGGCGTTGCGATAGGTGAACGGCTGCACGTTGCAGCTTTCGCGCAACAGATCGAAATATCCGTTGCGGTCGAGGACAGGCCCGCTCTGTTGCTGCGTGGCGGCGACCCAGTGCTGAAAATCGTCATGCGTCACGGCGCGCACGGTGAAATGCATGCCGGAGAACCCATCACCGCTGAATTGCGCCGAAAGACCGTAATAGTCTCCCGGATGGTCGGCTGCGAGCCACAGCTGCGTTTGCATGCCGTGCATGGTGGCAATCATGCTGCCGAGCTGCGGCACGAAGAACTGATTCATGACGGTTGCCGAAGTGAGAAAAAAATGCACCGGAGTGTCGGCGGGAACCACCACCTCGTTCACGCTCGCAATGCGCTGCTGCGGGTAAATGAACAGCCATTTCCAGTCGAGCGAGACCACCTGCACCTCGAGCGGCGGGTCTTTCGCATTCGAGGCAATCGGCACGAAAGGATCGAGCTGGTGTGAACCAATCCAGGTCAGGCCACCTAGAAACATGATCACGAGGATGGGAATCGACCACACGATGATTTCAAGCCGGCCCGAATAAACGAAGCTGGGCTGGTAGCGCGCCCGGGTATTGGAGGCGCGAAACCAAAAACCGATGACCAGCAGAGCCACAATCGTCGGCACTACGATCACCGACATGATTCCGACGGCGTTGAGCAGGATTTTAGCACCAGCAGCGCCCACCGGACCTTGCGGTTGCAATATGCCGCCTGAGCACCCACCGAGCGCCGCAGCAGCACACACCACAACAAGCGCGCGACCGACGCCAAGTGAGCAGATTTTATCCCGCGCGTCGGCCACGGACTTTGGCATCAGAACGCTCATTGCAACGCCAAAAGAACATTCACTGTCGTGAATGCTCTGGCTGGCCGGAATAGACGACTGTCCAGGGCTTAAATTCCCCGGCGCCGCCAAAGTTCCGCGCCGCGGCCAAGGTTCCGCACGAGCAGGCTGGCGAGCACATGTGGGAAGGGTCTGCGGTGAATGCCGCAGACCCTTGTCAGCAATCAAAAAATCTCAGCGATCAACAAACCGCCGGAGCTCCGCGTCACCGACAAGACGCGGACAAGACGCGCATTGGAAAACGCGCGATCAGGCGGCCCGAGGACGGAAGCTTACATCCATGGCATCAGAGAGGCGTGGATCACGTCCGGCTTGCCGCCCGGCAGGCTGCCGACCGATTTGATGGCGAGGTCCACGTCCTTGAGCCCGAAACGATGGGTAGTGATCTTCTCCAGCGGAAAGCGCTTTGAGGCGATCTGCGCCAGCGCCAATTCGCAGGCCTTGTAGCTGTGGCCGCGGGCGGAGTGCATGGTGATGAACTTCACCGTAAATTTCTCCAGCGGGAAATTTGGAAACTGCGCCAGCTCGCCCTGCACCACGATGGTGCCGCCCTTGCGCTTGAGCGCCTCGATGCCGAGCAGGATCGGGATGGTGCCGGCGCCGGCCGTGCAGTCGAGCGACACATCGACGCCCTTTCCGCCGGTGATCTCCATGATGCGCTGCAGAGGATCTTCCTTCTGCACGTCGATGACATAGTCGGCACCGAGCTCCTTGGCGACTTTAAGCCGCGCGCCGTCCTTCGACGTGCCGGTGACGATGATGAGCGAGGCGCCGGCCTGCTTGCAGATCACGGTCTGCGACAAACCCTGCTGCCCCGGCCCCTGGATGAGCACGGAGGAGTCGTAGCCGACGCCGCCGTCGAACAGCGACCACTCGACCCCGTTCGCCATCGGCGTCACCAAGCCGGCGAGCTCCGGCGTCACGCCCTTGGGCACGTGATGCACCACCGCGTTCCACGGCAGGTAGACATATTGCGCGAAGCCGCCATAGAGGTGCGGCGGCTTCTTCGCCGAGGTGTATCCATAACGGATGGCATCGGGGTTGGTGCGCCAGTTGGTATTCTCGCAATGCCGATACTGGCCGGCATGGCACCACTCGCACTTGCCGCACATCACATAGTGCTCGACGAAAACGAGGTCGCCTTCCTTGAAACCCTTGCGGTTGGTGAACTCGCGGCCAGCTTTGGCGATGACGCCGATGTTCTCGTGCCCCATGATGACGGGGTCGCTGGTCGGCGGATGCTGGTAGAGCTTGACGTCGGTGCCACAGATGCCGCCGACTTCCATCTTCAGCAACGCGGCGTCCTCCGGGATGTCGGGCATCGGATATTCGCGGATTTCGGTCTTGCTCGGTCCGGTCCGCACCGCCGCCAATACTTTTTCGGCCACTTGAAATCCTTTCCAGCATCATGCCGGCCTTGTGCCGGGCATCCACGACTTAATACGTTAGCAAGCAAAATCAAAGGCGCCGGGCTAAAGGGCGTTCACGCCCGTCTTCGACGGGCTATGCCCGGCCATGACGACGAGGTGCCATGCTGGGCTTCGGCAAGAGGGGTTTGACGGACGGCGCGGCGCTCGACCGCGTGCGCGATTGGACGCAGACCCGCTTCAAGCTCACCGACGAGGAGACCGTAATGGTCTCGCAGGTGGCATGCGGCATGCCCGGCTGCCCGCCGATCGAGACACACATCGTGTTCTGGACCGCGGCAGGCCGGCATCATTTCAAGATCTTCAAGCCGCTCGCCGAGGTGGTCGAGGACGACCTGCCGCCGGCCTTCATGAAGAACGCGCTGGTCTGGGCCGAAGGCCTCGATTGCAGTTGCTGCTAAGCGTCCTCATATGGCCGGTCCTGAGCGGAATGCCGAATCGTGAGGATGGCAATCTCATCGGCAGACCGATCGAGCCTATAATAGACAAGGTATGGATACCTCCGAATTACGAGTTTGCGCACTCCCGCCAATTTCTGACGCCTGCCAAGCTCCGGGAACAGGACGAGATCTTGCAACGCTTCGAGAATTGCAGCGCGGACGCGCAGTGCGGCGTTCGGATTGCGTTCAAAGATGTAGTCGGCAATGTCAGCGAGGTCCCGTACCGCCTTGGGCGTGAAACGAAGCTTCATCGATCGAAGCGGCGCAAGGCTGCTTCGACCTCGGCATCGCTGGCGAATTCGCGGCGCTCGGCCTGTGCAAGACCTTCCAGGACTGCGGGCAGATGCGCCGCGTCGACTTCCTCAGGCTCGCTATCGGTCGCCGCGAGTCGCAGCATTGCCCGCGCAATCTCGTCCTGGCTTTCCGGCGACAAGCGGCTAACCGCCTCGAGCGCTTGCTCAAGTAGTCTTGTCATGAGCCTAACGTAACTGTTTTACCGAACCGCATAAAGGGGATTACGGCCCCGCCACCTTGGGCGCGTCCGCTTGCCCAAGGCGCAGGTGGACGCCGGAATCACGATGACGATTACACCTTGGCGAGATTATCGCGATTGAGCTCGGTGACCTTGGCCACTCCCGACATCAGCATCGTCGACTTCAACTCGAATGCCAGTTGTGCGTAGACACTCTTGACGCCGAGCGAGCCGCCGTCGATCAGACCCCACAATGCCGGCCGGCCGATGCCGACCGCCGTAGCGCCGAGCGACAACGCCTTAAAA
>DATJTL010000043.1:0-19724 GCA_035503415.1 Xanthobacteraceae bacterium | reverse complement strand
GTATCGAGGAAGGTCCATTTCTGCGTTTTCGGATCGTACATCACGAGCTGGCGCTCGTTCTTCGTGATCGGATCGATCTTGGCGTACGGATTATCCGAACCCGCACGGCAATAGGTCGGCGTGCCGGGGGCGTGATTGGTGCCGGTGAGCCACAGCCTGCCCCGCGAATCGAGCATGCTGTTGTGATTGTTCACCCGGGTGTCCCAGATCTGCTCCATGCCCCAATAGGCTGACGGCGCGATCGGCTTGGCCGCGGCGGCATGGCCCGGTCCGAGTGCCTCTGGCACGCTCGGGTCCTCCGGCGGCGTGATGTAGCTGACCTGCGCAGTCTGCGGATCGAGCACCGGCAAATGGTCGCTCGAATACTCGTCCGAGCCGTAGAGCTTGCCGTAGGCATTCACGGTCGGATTGCGCTTGTCGGTGGAAATCAGGTCGTGGAGATACTTTTTGTCCGTGCTCCAATCCCACAGCGTGACCACGACGTCGCGCTCGACGCCCTCAGGCCGCGGCGGCTTCGCGGACGGCAGCGCACCGCCCGCGATGGCGTCGGTCCATTCGCCGAAGTACTTGAGCGGCACGTTGTTGAAGCTGCCCATGATGTTGATCATGTTCGGGTAGGCCTGACCCGACTGGATGCGCCGCGCCCAGGCCTCTTCGCCAGTCTTGAACGTACCGAAGGCCGCCGGAATTGTCCGCGTCCCGAGCTGGCCGAGCTGATGGCAACCGACGCAGCCCTGATTCTTGATCGCGGTCAGGTACTCCTGCTGCGTGACATTGGCGGGAATATCGCTCTTGCCGCCGAAATCGCTGGCCGGCGGGATCTTCAACATCGCGAACCAGTAGATCGCCGGATAATACTGTGCCGCGGCGGCGTCATCGGGCGCCGGGACGGCGGTGAGATTGAGATGTCGGCCGGGGTCCGCTTCAACCTTGGGCGAATCGATCAGCCCATAGCCGCGGACCCACACATCGTATTTGGCCTTCGGCAGGTCCGGCACCACGTAGCGGCCCTTATCGTCGGTGACCACGATCCTGGCGAAGCGGGTGGGAAGATCATGGGTTTCGGCGATCACCCAGACGCCGGCTTCCGGCCCATGCGGCCCGGTGACCACGCCACCGATGTCATGGCTATTGACGTGAACGCTCTGCGCGCTGGCGCGCGCCGGCGCCCCCGCGACGAATGCAGCCAGGGCCAACGCGGCGACGCTGGACAGTAAGATGCGCTTCATTCCGACCTCCCTAAGACGGCGCGTCGCTTATCCGGCGCGCGCCGCATTGGCGCAAATGTGCCGCGCGGCAGCCTTCTGCGCAAGGCATATCCGCGCGACTTAATGTGCGATGCCGGCAAGTCAGATATCTGATGCTGCTATTGCGGGCGGCGCCGTGATCCGGCGCGCGGGCACGAGAATCAACCGGCCGAAGCGTTGACCGCGCCGCTCAGTTTGTCGAACAGGCCGGCGATATCCTTGCGCATGGTCGACAGCTTGGTGAACTGGTCGGCGAGACCGGCCACGCGGTTCTCGAGCTCGTGCTTGGTCTTGGCGAAGTCCTTGATCCGCGCCGCGAGGTCGCCCTCCTCACCGCCTTCGATGCCGCGGATTTTGTCGATGAGCTTTTCGCGCATGTCCCCCAGGTCCTTGATCAGGCGGACCACGCCGGTCTCTTCCGAATCCAGCGGCGCAAGGCGCGTCTGCAGGTCACCGAGCCTGGTCTTCAACTGCGCGAAAGCGCCGGCACGCCGATCGAGGTCATCGAACCTGGCCTGCGTCTGCTCGACGAAACGCGACAGTTCCTCGAAGCGGGCGTCGATGCCGGCCACCCCTTCTTCGGTCCGCACGGTCGCGATCGCGTTAAGCGCGCGGTCGAACGCGGCGAACAGGCCGCCGACGTCTCTCCGCAGCGTCGCCAGCTCGGAAAATTGCCCATGCAGATGCGCAATGGCGTCATCGAGCTTCTTCTTGTCGGCGGCGAGCCCTTGCACGCGCTCGGACAGCGAACCCTCGGGCGCGCGCTCCAGCGACTCGATTTCGGCAGTAAGCCGGTCGCGCTCTTCGCCGAGCCGGCGCACGCGGCTGGTGATGCCATCCTCGGTTGCGGCAAAAGGAGCGAGCCGCGCGCGCAGCTCCATGCACGCCTCGCTGAGCGCCGCGACGGTTTTCGAAGCCTGTTCGATCTGATCGCAGCGGGCATTGCCGAGCCTGGCAAATTCAACGAGGTTTTTCAGCCGAAGGTCGAGGGCGGTGGCGTCGTCGCCGCTGGCGATTTCGTTGAGCGAGCGGTCGATGTCGCGCTGGCGGCTGTCGAGCTCGGTGAAAACGTGTTCGATCGAGCGCCTGGCCTCGAGCACCGGGCCAAGCCGCTCCTTTAAGCCCTGCTGCTGGCTGCGCAGCGCGTCGATGCGCGCGTCCAGATTGACCGTTTCGGTACGGCTCTGCTGAATCTGGGCGAAGCGTTCCGACTCGGCGACCCGCCGCTGCAGCTCCGCGATCGCATCCTCGGGATCGCTGCGAGTGAGGTTCTGCACGTCGGCGTCGACGTCAACCTGCGCCCTATTGAGCTCCTTTACGCGCCCGCGCACGCCGTCGAGCCGTAGTTCGAGCGCCGTGAACGCCTGGCGCTGCCGCAACAGCCGGTCCCACAGCCACACCGCCACCAGCAGCATCGACAGCGGCACAAGCACGACGACCGCCCATGCGGCCTCATCCAACAACGGTTCGGAGCGGTAAGCGGCGATCAGTGCGGCCATTTCCGGGCCCTGCGCGAGGGCCACGACCAGCACCGCCAGCATAAAGAGCACCACGGCAACGCCGACAAACTTACCCATCGGCTACACCCAAATACGCAACGCTGACGTTATGTTAGGTACGACAGGAACGGGCGGCACACAAGACCAAGTTCAGGCTAAGTTCAGGCTAAGCGCCGGCCAAATTCCGGCCCGCCACATTATGACACTATAAGATTACCTGCGATCGACGGGCTGTTCTTATTTGGTTCACGATCATGTGTGACAGCACGCTTTCAGTATTCCCGCTTGGATGTTTTAGACCTCAGCGCTCCTTTGGCGGAGTTCTGTCAATAATTTTGCTCCGAGCGAAGCAAAACTCCTCGTAATGATGATGAAACAGTATCGACGTACCTTACAACGCGCAGTAGCCTTAGAAGGCGACGGCCGGAGTCTGGCTGCGACGGAAGGCGAGCGTGGCGATGATCGTGAAATTGATCATGCTGACGCCCACTCCAGCGGCGAAGGCAGGCGCGTAATAGCCAAAATAGTCGTAGAGCACGCCGCCGATCCAACTGCCGGTTGCCATGCCGGTGCCGCTGCAAAGCAGCAGCGTCGGAATGCGCCAATAAGCTTCGCGGACCGGGAATAGTTCGCGCGCGGTCAGGATGTTGGCGGGGACGAGCCCGCTGAAGCCGAAGCCGAACGCCGCCGAGACGGTGAACAGGCCGAACTCGTTCTGCGTGAGCAGAAAAGCCGCGAGCCCCGCGGTCTGGCACGCCGAGCCTACCAGCATCGTGTAAAGGCCGCCGAGCCGGTCCGAGAGCGCGCCCCACACCTGGCGGCTCACAAACGCCGCGCCGAGCAGCACCGACAGCATCGCCGCGCCCTGCACGGCGCTGATTCCGAGGTCGCTGCAGAACGCGACAAGATGCGCCTGCGGCATCGACATCGGCACGCAGCAGGTGAAGATCGCGCACGCCTGAAGGACAAAAACGAGATTGGGCGGCCAGCCCAGCACCGTGCCGCCAGTGCGCGCGGCGCTCTTGTGCTCGACGTGGTGAGTGACTTCCGGCGGCTCATCGAGGACGATGAGTGCGGCCGGCACGATGATCACCAGTTCGACCACCGCGTAGGACAGCATCGTGTGCCGCCATCCCGTGTACGCAATCAGGCGTTCGAAGATCGACGGCCAGATCGCGCCGGCGAGAAAACTGCCGCTCGAAATCAGCGCCAGCGCCGAACCGCGCCGCCGATCGAACCAGCGGCTGACATACACATAGAACGGCGCGTTGATGCCGCCGATGCCGAGGACGCCGATGAATAGGCCGTGACCGACGAAGAGCGGCAGCGACGGCCCGAACGTCGATAGCGCGAGTCCGATGGCGATCATCAGAGCGCCGCCGAACACAGTCCAGCGCACGCCGACATGCTCGGCGATGCGGCCCATGAGAATGCCGCCGACGCCGGCGCCGAACCAGACCAGCGCGCCGGCAAAAGCTGGGATCGAACGCGCGCCGCCAACCTCCGCAGCGATGTCCTTGAGCGCGACTACGGTGATCCACGGCGTGCCGAAGGCAACTGCCATAATCACCAGCGCGACGGTGGCGACCACCCACGACCTGCGCGATTCCACCGATGGAAGTGCTGACGATTGCAGCATTTCTTTCGCGTTTCTGGCGCGCCCGGCACGACTTTCGGTGGCGCGGCTTTTGGACCGGACGGCCGGTATAGCAGCCGGCCCCCGACGCTGCCCAGGAAAAATGATCCGGCCGCGGGAATAAAGCGCGAGGAAGGCCGATCTCGTCTGCGGAGCCGTCATGGCTGACAGAGGAGATCAACATGAGCGAACGCGACGATGGGCCGAACCGGCGCAAGGTGCTCGAATGCATGACCTGGGTCGGCACCGGCGTGTTGTGGACCATTTCCGGCGGGGTTCCGCACTCGGTGGGTCTGATCGGCGAGGCCGCAGCGCAGGAGGCGCGCGGGCTTTCCTTCGTGCAGATCAGCGACAGTCATATCGGCTTTGACTTCAAGACGCCGTATCCGAATTCGGTAAGCACTTTGAGCGAGTGCATCGCCAAGGTGAACGCGCTGCCGGTGAAGCCCGCCTTCATGATTCACACCGGCGACATCAGCCATCTATCGCTCGCCTCTCAGTTCGACGACGCCGACAAGGCGATCTCAGAGACGCGGCTCGACGTTCATTACGTGCCGGGCGAGCACGACTTCGTCGATGCCGAGCGGAAACTGTTCCTCGACCGTTACGGGCGCGGCACCAAGGGCGCCGGCTGGTACTCCTTCGATGCCAACGGCGTGCACTTCATCGGACTGGTCAATGTCCACGATCTCAAGGCCGGCGGACTCGGCAATCTCGGCGACGAGCAGCTGGAATGGCTCGAGGCCGACGTGAAGGGGCGCTCGGCTTCAACGCCGATCGTGGTGTTCGCTCACATTCCGCTGTGGACCGTCTACCCCAATTGGGGCTGGGGCACCGACGACGGCGCGCGCGCGCTCTCCTATCTCAAGCGGTTCGGCTCGGTGACCGTACTCAACGGCCATATCCACCAGGTGATGCAGAAGGTCGAAGGCAACGTCACCTTTCACACCGCACGCTCGACCGCCTTTCCGCAGCCGGCGCCGGGTTCGGCGCCCTCACCGGGGCCGATGAAGGTTCCGGCCGAACAGCTGCGCGGCATGCTCGGTGTCGCCAATGTCACCTACAAACAAAACCAACAGCGGCTCGCCATCATCGACGCGCCGCTCAAGAGCTAATGGGGGGCCTGCACCATGCCGATGTCTACCTTGCGAAGCGCGCTTGTCGCGGGCGCGCTTGGCGCGGCGAGTGCTCCTTTGGTGGCCCACTTCGCCCTGCCCGCCTTCGCCCAGCAGGTGACGGCTGGCGCCGTGTCGATCGACAATTTCACCTTCAATCCGGCAGCCCTGACGGTGAAGGCGGGAACCACGGTCACCTGGACCAACAAGGACGACATCCCGCACGGGATCGCCTCGTCGACCAACACGTTCACGCGCTCGAAGGCCTTGGACACGGACGACAGCTTTTCGTTCACGTTCACCACACCGGGTACCTATCAGTACTTCTGTTACATACATCCACACATGGTGGGAACGATCGTGGTAGAAGCGGCGACCGGCAGCAGCGGCAAGCCATGATGCTGGCGCGGCTGCGAGCTTCCCCCGCAGGCCCACCCGTAACCGGCGCGGGTCATGGAGGAAGCCGGAACAGTCAGCCGGTCGAGCGTAACGTGATGGCGAGTTATGCCGATGACACGCAAGACAGGGCGCGGCGTTTTCGCGACGCCGCACTGCCATATCTCGACGACGTGTTCACGCTGGCACGCTATCTCATGCGCAACACTGCCGATGCCGAGGACGCCGCGCAGGAATGCTATCTGCGCGCGCTGCGTCATTTCGATTCCTATCGCGGTCCGGCCATGAAGCCGTGGCTGCTCAGCATCCTGCGCAACGTCTGCAACGCCGAATTCGCGCGCCGCGGCCGCAGCGAGCTGCCCGAGGAATGCGAGGCGGAGACCACCGCGGGCGACGCGCCGTTGTGGCAGGAGCCGGAGGCCTCGCCCGAAACGTCGCTGCTGCGCGCGCATGACGACGAGACGATCCGGGGGCTCGTCGCGGCGCTGCCGCAGCAGTTCCGCGAGATCATCGTGCTGCGGGAGATCAACGATTTGTCATATCAGGAGATCGCGCAGGTCGCCGGCGTGCCGGTCGGAACCGTGATGTCACGGCTTGCGCGGGCGCGCGCGATGTTGCGCGCGGCCTGGAACGTCGCGGAAGGAGCGGCGTCATGAACTGCGCCGAATGCGAGGTCCTGCTGCACGCGCTGATCGACGGCGAACTCGATGCCGGCCACGCGCGCGACGTCGAGGCGCATCTGGCGGGATGTTCCGGCTGTGCGGAGAAGCTGAAGGCTTTTCGTGCAATGCACGACACCTTTGCGGCCGCCAATCTGAAAGAGGCCGCACCGGCGAGCCTGCGCGCACGGCTCGACGCCGCGCTGCCGCGGCCGGCGATCACCGCCCCACCGCGCCGGTTCTTCCAGCCGTCACGGCGGAGCTTCTTCGGCGGCTTTGCCAGCGGTGCGGTGCTGTCAGGCGCCGCCGCCGCAGGCCTCATGCTCACCGTCTTTGGCGGCAATCGAGAACAGTCCATCGCCGATGACGTCGTCTCGGCTCATATCCGCTCGCTGCAACCCGGCCATCTAATGGACGTGGAAACCAGCGATGAGCACACGGTCAAACCCTGGTTCGACGGCAAGGTTGACGTCGCCCCGCCGGTCATCGACCTGACTGCCCAGGGCTTCACATTGCTCGGCGGCCGACTCGATTACATCGACGGCGAACCGGTGGCCTCGGTCGTCTATCGCCGCCGCATGCACATCATCAATCTGTTCGTCGCCCAACGATTGGGGAGCGCGCACGCCTATGTCAGCGCCCGGACCGTGCAGGGTTATAACGTCCGCCACTGGTCCGAAGGGGGACTCGAGTTCTGGGCGGTCAGCGATCTCAATCCGGCAGAACTCGGCGAGTTCGTGGGCAAAATCTCAGCCGCCGTGCATCCAACTGGCCGTTCCTGACTGGCCTGACGACCCATTACCGGCTAATAACTGGCTAATTGGGCGCATGCGCCGCGCTTCGCCTCATCATGCGGCGAACCGCACCGGCGCGGTCGACGTTTACGTGTCAGTGGAGCGGATTTGGATCAGCGCGTCAGCGACGAACGCCGCAACGAGGCGGCGCCGAACCGAGAGGCGACGCAAGCACGCGGCGGAGCGCCGGACGCGCGCGCCCCCGGCAAGCAATCCTGGCTGGATAGGTTACGGAAACGTCGCAGGCTGGTACTGACCGTCACCGCGGCGTGCATCGCCGTCGGCGTCGGCGTCGTGGCCTGGTGGGTCAACACCAGCGGTTACGAATCGACCGACGACGCTTTCATCGACGCGCGCACCGTCACCATCAGTTCTCAGATCAGCGCTCAGGTCGTCGACGTGCCGGTGACCGACAATCAGCTCGTCAAGGCAGGCACTGTGCTGGTCACGCTCGAGCGCAGCGACTTCCAGGCGCAGGTCGACCAGGGAAAGGCGCAAGCCGATCAGGCGCTGGCCAACATCGCCAATATCGACGCGCAGATCGGCGCGCAGCAAGCGCGCATCGACCAGGCCAACAAGCAGGTGGCGCAGTCGAAGGCCGCCCTCACCTTTGCGCAGCAGCAGGACCAACGCTACGGGGACTTGGTCAAGAGCGGCGCGGTTACGGTCGAGCAGGCGCAGCAATACAAGTCCAATTTCCTCCAGGCGCAGGCGAGCTTCGACGCCGCGCAGGCCAATGCGGTCGCCACGGAAAAACAGCTTCCTGTGCTGCAAAGCCAGAAGCTGCAGGCACAGGCGCAGCTCGAGCAGATGCGCGCCACCCTCGACCAGGCGCAGATCAATCTGTCGCGCACCAATATCACCGCACCGGTCGACGGCTACGTGACCAACCTGACCGCCACAAAAGGCAACTACGCCGCGCCCGGCCAGGCGCTGATGATGTTCGTGCCGCGAGAGGTTTGGGTCACCGCCAATTTCAAGGAGACCCAGATCGGATCGATCCGGCCCGGTGCGGCTGTGACCATTACGGTGGACGCCTATCCGAACCGAACGTTTGACGGCCATGTGGCCAGCATCCAGGCCGGCAGCGGCACCGCGTTCAGCCTGCTGCCGCCGCAGAACGCGACCGGCAATTACGTCAAGATCGTGCAACGCGTGCCGGTGAAGATCGTATTCAACCAGCCGCCCGATGTGCTGCTCGGCCCCGGTATGTCGGTGGTGCCGACGGTGCGGCTGCGATGAGCGAAGCCGGCAGCGCTGCCAGCCAACACGGCGGCTGGAATGCGAGCCGTTCGGCCGCCGGCGACCGCAATCCCTGGCTGGTCGCCATCATCGTTTCCATCGCAACCTTCATGGTCGTGCTCGACACGGCCATCGCCAACGTGTCGCTGCGCTACATTGCCGGCAGTCTCGGCGCCAGCATCGACGAGAGCACCTGGGTGGTGACCACCTATCTGATCGCCAACGCCGTCATTCTGCCGGTGAGCGGCTGGCTGTCCAACGTCGTCGGACGCAAGCGCTTCTACATGATCTGCGTGGCGCTGTTCACTGCGAGTTCGCTGCTGTGCGGACTGGCGCCCAATCTCAGCGCTCTCATCGTCTGCCGCATCCTGCAGGGTCTCGGCGGCGGCGGGATGCCGACCAGCGAGCAGGCGATTCTCGCCGACACTTTTCCGCCGCAGAAGCGCGCCCAGGCGTTTGCGCTCTACGGCATCGCGGTGATCGTGGCGCCGACCGTGGGGCCGACGCTCGGCGGCTGGATCACCGACAGTTATTCCTGGCACTGGATCTTTTTCATCAATGTCCCGATCGGCATCATCTCGCTCGCGCTGGTGCAGTGGTTTGTCGTCGAACCGGAGGCACTCGAAGAGGAGCGACGACAACGCCTCGCCGGCGGTTTGCATATCGACTGGATCGGAATTGCGCTGATCACCGTCACCTTCGGCTCTCTGGAATGGGTGCTTGATCGCGGCCAGGAGGACGATTGGTTCAACTCCACCGTAATCATCACGTTCGCGACCATCGCGGCGGCCGCCTTCATCTTTTTTATCGTCTGGGAGCTTACCGACGACGATCCGATCGTCGATATCCGTCTCCTCGGCCAGCGCCAATTCGGCATGTCGTTCATTATCATGCTGGCCGTGGGCGCCATCCTGTTCGGCTCAACCCAGATCACGCCGCAGCTGTTGCAGACCAACTTTCCCTATACGGCGGAGCTCTCCGGTCTCGCAATCATGCCGGGGGGGCTGGCGATGCTGTTCATGATGCCCATCGCCGGACAAGTCACCGGGCTGATGCAGCCCAAATACTGGATCGCGCTCGGGCTCGGCGCCATCGCGCTGGCAATGTGGTACTCGACCAATCTGGTTCCCGACGCGAGCTTCGGCTTTTTTGCGCTGATCCGCGTCTATCAGATGATCGGGCTGCCGTTCTTGTTCATCCCGATCAACACGATCGCCTACGATGGGCTGCCGCAGAGCAAGACCAGTCAGGGCTCGGCTCTCATGAATGTCGCGCGTAATCTGGGGGGAAGCATCGGCGTTTCGCTGGCCAATACCGAGCTGCTGCAGCGCAGCCAGTTTCATCAGGCGCGGCTGGTGAGCAATCTCGTTCCTTCTTCGCCGGCGTATCAAAACGCCGTCAAACAGATCACCCAATACTTCACGCAGCAAGGCGCCCCGCCGGCGGCGGCGCTATCCCATGCCTACGGCTATATCGGGCAGATGGTCAGCGGACAGGCTTCGCTCTTGGCCTATATCGACATATTCCACACCTGGTTCCTCTTCGCCGCGCTGCTCGTGCCGATCGTCCTGTTGCTGATAAAGCGTGTCGCAACCGGCGGCGGCCGTGCCGCCGCCATGCATTGATGAGTAGACCACGCGTCGGCTGATTCCGTTAGGTGGTTCGAATTGAACGGGAAATGCCCCAGAATTCAGAGACACCGGCAAAAAACAAATCCGAGGGGGGAGCTTTGGATTTGATACCGCATCAGGCTTGGCATCAGGCTTGGCATCAGGCTTGGCATCAGGCTTGCGCGCCGCGCCGCCTGTGGGCGCCGTTCGCCATCCTCCTCGCCGCGTCGATGGCGCACGCGGCGCCGCAGCCGGTCAAGGTCGACGTGATCATGGTCGACTACAAGTTCGAGCCCGATCACCTGACTTTTCAGCATGACGTCCCTTATCAGTTGCATCTGGAGAATCACGGCAAAGAGACCCACGAATTCACCGCGCCGGTATTTTTCGCCACCGTCGCTCTTGCCAATCCCGACGTACTGAACCGTGAGCACAGCGAGGTGCTGCTGCAGCCGGGCGAGAGCAAGGACGTTTTCTTCACGCCGGAAAAGCCGGGGACTTACGATCTGCGCTGCGCCGACCACGATTGGTACGGGATGGTGGGCGGCATCACGGTCAAATAGGCTCAGATTATAAGTGTTATAAAGTCTCCCGGCTCGGGGCGGCCGTCGCCGGCAAATTGCGGCGCGCCGCCGCCGGGCTGCAGCCGCCACGCAATGGCGTGCTTCGCGAATCCCTAGGGTGATTCGATTTGATCAGGCCGCACGGATTGTGGCTGCCGGCGCCTGCGGCGCGCAGCCGCGCTGCGACACCAATATGCAAATTGTGCCCGATTGTGCGGCAGCTTAGCAGCGTTGGCAGACGAGGCGCGCGATGGCCAACGGCGTAATTAACGCCTCAGGCCGGTCGTTTTGCCGCCATCAAACCCGCAGACGATACCCCGCAACGGTGTTGCCGGCCGCGCTCTCGCGCCAACGTCCTTTTGTTGAACGCGGACGGCACCATTCTTGCTTGAAATCGTTGTCAGAGGGGTTGGAGGGGCTGTGTAACGGAAGACCAGGGAAGACGAGACCTGGGAAGAAAGGAGTCGCCATGTGTGACTTTAGCCTTCAAAGCGTTCGGTCGCGGCCGGCAAAAGTAGGAGACAAGCTGGTAACCCGCGACTTCGGAACGGGAACACGCGGGTTCTCATCCGCGGACGATCCCGGAATGGCGGTGTGCTTGATGCCGGGAACGGAGCTGGCCTTCTCCGGCGAGGTAGCGTGCCTGCCGGCCGGCCTGCTCGGCTGGAAGACTAAGACGATCAACCACCAGACGGCCATCTTCCGCCAAGTCAACAAGGACAAGCTGGCCGCGCATCACGACTCGCTCGAATTTCCCGACGGGCGCATCGTGCTGCTGACCCTCCTTTGTGAAGGTCAGCCGGCGACCGTGCTGCAATTGCCGGCACAGCCCAAGAGCGCGCAAGAAGCGCGTGAACAGGAACGCGTCGCTTTTCTCGGCTGACTAACGCTCGTTCACGAGTGCCTAAAAGAGCCGGCCGCCAGTAATGGCGGCCGGTTTTTATTTCAGTACCTTGGCGGCTGGAGCACCCGGATCGTCCCTGCGGGTAATGCTCCCCGCAAAGGTATCAGCTCATCGCCACCGGCGCGTCGGAAAAACAGCGCGCACTGGCTTCCATGAGCTTGCGGCCGTCGGAAACCAGACGCCGGCTGTCTTCGCCGAACATACCCATCCATTCGTTCAGCCATTCCTGATAGGCAGAAAGCGCATCGGGCACCGAGCGGGCGGCCGTCAGCCTGTTCGATAGCCCCATCGCGAGCTCGGCCTCAGAGGTCGCGCGCGCATACCATTCACGGCTCATCTCCGACAGAAGCTCGATCATCTCCTTCTGCAGGCGCAGACCGGCAGTGATGCCATGCGTTCCCATCTCGCCGAACGGCGGACTGATGACGCCTGCGGATCTTTCGCGCGCACGTTCGCTGCGCGTGCTTTCCCCGCTTCTGCTCTCGGTGCGTTGATTGTCGCTGCGTGGATTGTCTTGAGGCATGGGGTAGCTCCCGTTGTTTATGTGGTGGTTATGTGCCCAGCCGACGGACCACACCCCGGAGTTGCCGGAACGCGATGACGCCCACCCTCAATCGGCTTACTATACAGCGCGTCCGGGCGCTTTGAAGGCGTCTGGAGAACAGCCACGCTGTGTCCGCACATTGTCACAACGGCCCGGGAACCGGGTCGTTGCGGCGGATCGGCTTTTCGTTCTGCATCGAAGCGCAATGCAGGCAGGCTCGAATGGAAGAACAGATTTGGGGAATGGACATTTGGGGAATACAGATTTGGGGAATAAAGACATTTCGAGCCCAGACGTGTGCAACGGCTTAGGCCGCGCAGCCATCAACTCTTCGCGATGAGTCATTCGGCAAGCACCCTTCCAAGCACAGTTTCATGAATCATTCCGTCGATCAGCCAGCCGAAGCACGCCCCGCCGCCGAGCCCTCGGCCGGCACGCCGATGACGCCGGCAGAGCCAGCGGCCGGCGCGGCGGAAGATCACGCGAACGACGGTAAGCCGCCAAAGCTGCTTTTCCTCACCGTCTTTCCCTCGATCATGCTGCCGATGTTTCTGGCGGTCGCCGACCAGACGATCGTCGCCACCGCGCTGCCGACCATCGCCTCGGATCTGGGCGATATCGAGCGGGCGTCGTGGGTGGTGGTTTCCTATCTGATCGCCAACACCATCGCCGCGCCGGTCTATGGACGCCTCGGTGATACCTTCGGCCGGCGCTCCATGATGATCATGGCGCTGACGATCTTCATGGCCGGCTCGGTGCTGTGCGCGATCTCGCCCAGTATCGAATGGCTGACCGCCTTTCGCGTGCTGCAGGGATTTGGGGGCGGCGGGCTGATGACCCTGTCGCAAGCGCTGATCGGGGAAACCATCCCGCCGCGCGAACGCGGTCGCTATCAAGGCTACCTCGCCGGCATATCGGTCAGCTCCAGCACGTTCGGTCCGGTCGCCGGCGGCTATCTGACGCAGGCCTTCGGCTGGCAATCTATCTTTCTCGTCAACGTGCCACTCGGAATCGCCGCGGTCGTGCTTGTGTTGCGGCTGGCCTCGCACCCGGCCGACCGCCGCCGCACCACTTTCGACGCGCCCGGCCTTCTCCTGTTCATCATGTTCGTGAGCCCGGTGATCCTCGCGCTCGAGCAATTGCAGCGCATGCAAGCGAGCGCCGTACCGCTGGCGCTGGGGCTGCTCGCCCTGGGCTTTGGGGCGCTGGGGGCGCTGATCTGGCAGGAGGGCCGCAGCACCTCTCCACTCATTCCCCCGCGCCTGTTCAGAGAGCCTTCGATCTGGCGCAGCGATGCGCTTGCCGCCTGCCACGGCGCCGCGCTGGTATCGCTGATCACGTTCTTGCCGATCTATCTGCGCGCCGTGCGCGGCACTGCGCCGGCGGAGACCGGCCTGATGCTGCTGCCGCTGACTTTCGGCATCGGGGTAGGCTCGCTGATCACCGGCCAGATCGTGACACGGACCGGATGGACGGCGGTGTTTCCGTCATGGGGATTGATCGCCGCGACGCTCGGCCTCCTCGCGCTCGCTTTCTGGACGCCTCACCTGAGCGTCGGCGAACTGCCCTGGGCGTGGGGCGCCATCGCGCTGTGCATGGGCACGGTGATGGGCGTGGTGCAATTGACGGTGCAATCGGTGGCCGGGCCGCGGCGCTTGGGCACCGGCGCCGCGATGGTGCAATTCTCCCGCTCGGTTGGCGCTGCCTTCGGCACCGCTTTGGTCGCCGCAATCCTGTTTGCCATTCTCGCCAGCACCGACCACGAGACGGCGAGCCTGTTCGGCACCATCATCGAGCAGGGACCTGACGCGATTGCAACGCTGGCGCCGGCGCGCCAAGCCGCGGTGCACGCCGAAATCAGCGATGCTTTCCGCGCCGCCTTCTTCACGATCGCAGCGTTTACCGGCATGGGCACGTTGCTGGCATGGACGTTACCGATGCGGCGGGTGTGACGATGTGAGGCCGACGCCGGCGCCTAAGGCACCCTCCAACTCATGACCAAAATCCTGCTGACCCGTCACGGCCACGTCGAGGGCATCACGCCCGAGCGCTTCCGCGGCCGCCAGCCGCTCGACCTCACGGCCCGCGGGCGCCGCGAGGCTGCCGCCGTCGCCGAACGCATTGCCGGCGCATTCCGGCCAAGCAAGATCTACACGAGCCCGCTCGGACGCTGCGTCGAAACCGGCGCCGCCATCGCCAAAGCCTGCGGCATCGCCGCCGAAGTCTGCGGCGATCTGATCGATCTCGACTACGGCGCCTGGCAGTTTCAGACCTTCGACCATGCGAGAAAGGACGATCCGGCGCTGTTTGCCGCTTGGTTCGCCACGCCGCAGCTGGTGCGCTTTCCGAACGGCGAATCGCTGCAGGATCTGGCGGCCCGCGCCGCCGATACGCTGCGTTTCCTCCTTGCGCGCCATCCCGCTGACACCGTCGTGGTGGTCGGCCACGACAGCGTGAACCGGGTTTTGCTGCTGCAATGTCTTGATCTGCCGCTGTCGTCTTATTGGCGCATCGCGCAGGCGCCATGCTGCCTCAACGAAATCGATATCGATGGCGGCAAAATCTGCGTCGTGCGAATAAACGAGACGCGGCATCTGGACGGGATAGCGGAGTGAGCGTCGGAGAGCGCGACTATGCCGTCGATCGCGACGGCGCGAATGATCTCCTTGCTTTTGACAGCGCCATCGATTCGATCAGACTATGCTCTCGTGTCGATGACAGTTGAGCAGAGACCAGGCTGAGGGCGATGGGCTTTATCGGTCGTTCGGTACCGCGGCTCGAAGATCCGCCCCTCGTCACCGGGCGCGGCCGGTTCGCGGCCGACATCGCCTTTGCCCATCAACTGCACATGCGCGTCGTGCGTTCGGCGCGCGCCCACGGCACCATCACTGCCATCGACACGCGCGCCGCGCGCGCGGCGCCGGGCGTCGTCGCAGTGTGGACGGCCGCCGACGTCGCCGACATTCCGCCGATCGATTTTCGCCTCACCCGCGTCGAAGGGCTCGACCCTTTCCGCCAGCCGATCCTGGCCACAGATCGGGTGCGCTACGTCGGCGAGCCGGTGGCGGCCGTGTTCGCAACCGACCCCTACCTCGCCGAGGATGCCGCCGACCTGGTGACTACCGAACTCGACGAATTGCCGGCAATTCTCGCCGCCGATGTGCCGCCCGGCACGTTCGATGACGCCCATTCCACCGAAGTCACCACGCTCCGCAAGGGCTTCGGCAACGTCGATGCCGCCTTTGCCGCCGCGCACGCCGTCGTCGCGCTCGATCTTTGCATCGGCCGCCACAGCGGCGTGCCGATGGAGACCCGCGGCGCGATAGCACGCCAGGTACGCGGCATTCTCGAACTGCACGGCGCCGCCAAGGTGCCGCACTGGAACCGAGACAGTCTCGCCCGCATGCTCGGCCGCGCGCCCTCCTCCATGCATCTTTACGAAGGCCATGTCGGCGGCGGCTTCGGCGTGCGCGGCGAGCTTTATCCGGAGGACGTGCTGGTCTGCGTCGCCGCGCTGCGCCTCGGCCGCCCGGTGAAATGGATCGAGGACCGGCGCGAGCATCTGCTTGCCGCCAATCACTCGCGCCAACAGCTTTTTCACGTCCGTGCGGCCGTTGACGCGCAAGGCCATCTGCTCGCCATCGATGGCGAGTTTTTTCACGACCAGGGCGCCTATGTGCGCACCCATGCGGCGACGGTGCCCGACCTCTCCGCCGCGATGCTGCCGGGGCCTTATCGGCTCGCCGCCTATCGCATGATCGGCCGCATCCGGCTGACCAACAAAACGCCGTGCGGCACCTATCGGGCGCCCGGACGCTACGAGAGCACGTTCGTGCGCGAGCGATTGATGGACGCGATCGCGGCGCGGCTTGCGCTCGATCCGGTCGAAATCCGACGCCGCAATCTCATCGCGCCAAGTCAGATGCCCTACCAGCGCACGCTCGACACGCTCGGCACCGAGTTGACCTACGATTCGGGGGATTATGCCGGCCTGCTCGACAAGGCGCTGCAGGCGGCCGGCTGGCGGGCGCTGCAGGATGAACTGCACCGGCGGCGCACCAACGGCGAAGCCGTCGGCGCCGGGCTTGCCATGTTCGTCGAGAAGAGCGGGCTCGGTCCATACGACGGCGTGCGCGTCAGCATCGACGCGAGCGGCGCCGTGGAGGTGGTCACCGGCGCGGCATCGATCGGCCAAGGCATGGAGACCGCGATCGCCCAGATCTGCGCCGACACGCTCGGCGTCGATTATGCGCGCGTGCGCGTCATCCACGGGCAGACCGATCGCATCGCCTTCGGCCTGGGTGCTTTCGCCTCGCGCGTGACGGTGATGACCGGCGAAGCAACCCGCGTCGCGGCAACAAAGCTGCGCGACAAGGCGATCGCCGCCGCCGCCGCGCTGCTGCAGAGCGCCCCGCAGGCGCTGGCTATCGTCGACGGCAAGGTCGTGAACAGAAAAGTCGCGCACGGACCCTCGATCGGTCTCGGCGCGGTCGCGGCAGCGCTTTCGCCAGGCGCCAAGCTAGTCGGCGATGCGGCGCCCGGACTTTCCGCCGAAGGCTGGGTCGAGCAGAGCCATATGGCCTACCCCTACGGAGTCCATATCGCGGTGGTGCGCATCGATCGTGACACCGGCGCGGTCGCTGTCGAACGCTACCTCGTCGCCTACGATATCGGCCGCGCCGTCAATCCGATGCTGGTCGAAGGCCAGATCACAGGCGGCTTCGCGCAGGGCCTCGGCGGCGCGCTATTCGAAGAGTTCGTCTATGACGCAAGCGGCGAGCCGCTTAGCGTGAGCTTCGCCGATTATCTGATGCCGACGGCGCGGGAGATTCCACCGATCCAAACGCTGATCACCGAGGATGCGCCGAGCCCGCTCAATCCGCTCGGGCTCAAAGGCGCGGGCGAAGGCGGCGCCAATCCGGTCGGCGCCGCGATCGCTTCGGCGATCGACGACGCGCTGCAAAGTCCGGGCGCGGTGACGAGGCTGCCGGTCTCACCGGCACGGTTGCGCGAGCTGCTCAGGGGGCTTGCACTCAACTCCGCTCATTCCCGCGCAAGCGGGAATCCAGAGTGAGCACCGGAGACGGGTCCAACAGAGCCGAGTCCAACAGAGCCGGGTCCCCGCTTCGGCGGGGACGCGGATTGCGCGCGTGCGGTGCCGATCACCGCGTCATTTGTATTTTGCCGCCACCCCAAACACGATCTTCACGGCGGCATTGAGCTCCGGCTTCGACGCCGACACATCCTGCGCGATGGTGGAAATCTTCGCCATCATCGCGGCTTGATCGTCGGGCGGCAGACTGGTCAGGCTGCCGCCTTGGCTGAGCCAGATCTTCCTCTGCTCATCATAGAATTGATAGATGAAGGGGACGACGTCCTGCGAAACTTTCGCGGCATCGTCGCGCACGATCTTCTGCAGATCGGGCGGCAGTCCGTCGACCCACTTCTTGCTCAGCACCGCGATGGAGCTGACGTAAGGCTGGCCGGTCTCGACGACGTATTTCGCTGCGTCGATGTAGTGTAGCGTCGTGTATTGGGTGACAGTCGTGAGCGTGCCGTCGATGGCGCCCTGCTGCAGCGCCGGCAGTACGTCGCCAAGCGTCATCGACACCGGCGAGCCGCCCATCCGCTTGATCAGCTCGGTCTGGAACTGCGACGCCAACACGCGGATTTTCAGGCCCGAATAGTCAGCGAGCCGCTTCACCGGCTTTCGCGTGTCGATCGACGAGGGGCCGATCGGAAATATGCCGGCACCGATCAAACCTTTGCTCGCGCCCAATCCCAGCACCAGGTTGCGCACGACCGGATCGTCGATCGTATGCTGGTATTGCTCACGGCTGGAGAACAGGCCGGGCGCGCTCAGCACTTCATAACGCTCGTCGATGCCGACCAGGAACTCCGGCGGTCCGATCCAGCCCTGGATTGCGCCGAATTGAGTGCCTTCGATCTGCCGCGGTATGGAGCCGAGCTGGCTCGCCGGATAGATCTGGCCCTTGATGCGGCCGCCGGAATCCTTTTCGACGGCGGCGGCGAAGCGCTTCATCCATTCGGTTTGCGTATCGTTGATCGTCGCCGTGGAAAGCTTCATCACAATGGGCGCGCTTTGCGCGAAGGCCGGCGAGGCCGGCACCGCGAACGCCGCAAGCGTCGCCACAACCAGCGCAGCGCCGGCCGCTTGCAGCGGCGCGCCTTGGCAATTTCTCATCAATCTCTCCCTCATTCGAAGACTTATGCTTCGCCCAACCCCGGCTTGGCGGGGATAGTGCAGGAGGGCGAGACGGTAAGCAATGGTGGTAAGGTCCAGCGCTCGGCACGCCGCCCGCGACCAGGCGCCGCGCTCGCGGCCAGCGTGCTTGCCTGCGTGCAGCTATCGCCATCGCATTTGCCGGTATCACGGCGCAGATTTCGGGTGGCGCTCGCAAGCCAGCGCACTACCCTTCTGCTGAAAACTCGAATGACAGCAGGTTTGGAGCGCTTGCCGTGATAGCCGCGGAAAAACGCGTTGATCATTACGACTGGGACGCAATCGGTACCGAGCTTGACGCGCACGGCTGCGCGATTTTGCCTGGTTTGCTTGGTGGAAAGGAGTGCGCGGACATCGCCGCGCTCTACCCGCACGAGCAGAATTTCCGCAGCCAAGTCATCATGGCGCGGCACGGCTTCGGCAAAGGCGAGTACAGATATTTCAGATATCCGCTGCCCGATCTGATCGGCGTATTGCGCAGCGCGCTCTACGCGCGGGTGGCGCCGATCGCCAATGCCTGGAACGAGCGGATGAAGGTGGCGACGCGCTATCCAGCCGAGCACGCCGATTATCTGAAGATCTGCCACACCGCCGGGCAGGCGCGGCCGACGCCGCTCCTGTTGCAATACGTGCCTGGCGACTTCAATTGTTTGCACCAGGATTTGTACGGCGAGCTTGCTTTCCCGCTGCAGGTCACTGTCTTGCTGTCCGCGCCGGGCCGCGACTTCGCCGGCGGCGAGTTCGTGCTCACCGAGCAGCGTCCACGCATGCAGAGCCGCGCCGAAGTGGTGCCGCTCGCCCAAGGCGACGCCGTACTGTTCGCAGTGGCCAACCGGCCGGTGCAAGGAAGCAAAGGCACCTACCGCGTCAATCTACGTCACGGCGTCAGCCGACTTCGCTCCGGCCGCCGCCATACGCTCGGCATCATTTTTCACGACGCGAAGTAGTCGCTCAATCACTTCGCATTTAGCTCGGCTTGCGGTGCGCGAGCCAGCGACCGGCTTCGGCGGCGGCGAACAGGTCGGCGAGCGCCGCGTTCATCGCGTCGGGCTCCTCGCTCGTGATGGTGTGGCCGGAGCGCGGAATTACCAGAAGCCCCGCCGTCGGCGCGGTGCGTTTGAGAAAGACGCTGCCTTCGAGGCATGTCTCGTCCTCGTCGCCGCAGATGATCAGGAGCGGCACGGAGAACTTTTTCAGGTCCTCCTGCATGTCCCACAGCGTCGGCCGCCTGGCCTGCAGCATCGACATGGTCAGCATGTGGCCTTGCGCCG
>DATJTL010000042.1:0-10892 GCA_035503415.1 Xanthobacteraceae bacterium | reverse complement strand
GAATGGCGCGAAAGCGGCGGTCCGCAGCCGGCAGCCGTGCGGCGCGAGGGCTTCGGCACGGTGCTGCTGCGCATGGGCTTGCGCCAGTTCGACGGCGCCGTTGACATTGAGTTTGCGCCGGGTGGTCTGCATTGCCGGCTGTCGCTGCGCCTGCCGTCGCCGCAACGCCACGACACGGCCGATCCGACGCCCGGAGAGCCGATCTACGCCGACCTCGGACCAGCGCCCTCGGCCGGCTCGCCGGCACGGAGCTCAACTCTTCTTCTTCACCCTCCCCGCATCTTGCAAAAGTAGCCAGCTTGCAAAAGTAGCCGGTTTGCAAAAGGAGCGGCGGCGTGTTGTCGCGCCTGCGAGAATCCCTCACCGCATCGCGCCTGCGCTCCGACTCAAACGTTCGCATCCGCGTTCGCAGGCCTCTCCTGCGCACATTAGAATTAGAGGACCGCCGGCAACCATCGGCGCTCGTCGGGCGTTGGGTTTGAATTCGCTTCGCGAGTTCCCGGCCAGGTGGGAAGCGAATTTCTGCGCCATCAGGCTGGGCAAACTCGGCGGCACTATCCGCGTTGTCTTGTATAGGCCCAGCCTTGCATAGGCTCAGCCTTGCATCGGCTCAGCCTTGCAGGGCGCTCAGGCGTCGTACCGCGATGGCAAAGGACGACAAAAGCGATGAGATGGTCACGCCGACGCCGGAAGGCGGCGGAGGCGGCTCGGCGATTTTCACCGCCGGGGAAAGTCACGAACTGAAATCGATCGGTGGGAAGCGCCGCTCGACCTCCGAACATTTAGAACAAGAACACGTCGAACCAGAACACGTCGAACCAGAACACGTCGAACAGGAAAACTTGGAGTTATCGGAGAACGAATTGCAGCCGGTCAAGGAGGAGCCGCAGACCATGGGCGCGGAACCCAAATTCACCCGGGATGGGCTCTCGCGGGCGGACAGCGATCTAAACAATCTTGTCGCGGCGACCGGGATCGCCACGGTGTTTCTCGACTCTGACCTGCACATCAAGCGTTGCACCGGTTGCACCGCCGAGGTGTCCGGCATCGCCGGGGCCGACAAAGGCCGCTCGATTGCCGATTTCGCCGATCAGCTCGACTATGAGGACCTGGCGAAGGATGCGCGTGCGGTGATTACAGACCTCACACCGCTCCGGCGCGAGGTGCACAGCCGTGCGGGACCGTGGCTCGACATGCGGATGCGGCCCTACCGCACGGTCGACGGCAAGGCCGACGGCCTGGTCATCGCCTTCATCGACGTGACGGAACGCCATGCCGCCGACGAGGCGCGGCGCCGCAGCGAGCAGACGCTGCGCCAGGATCAGCGTTTGCTCGAGCTGTCGCGCGATCCGATTTTCATCTGGGATTTCGATGACGGCATATTGCTCTGGAACCGCGGCAGCGAGGAGCTTTACGGCTATAGCCGCGAGGAGGCGATCGGCCGCAGGAAGGACCAGTTGCTGGCGACGCAGGTGCCGGGTTCCTCGTTCGCCGAGCTGCGCAGCAAACTACTTGCCGATGGACATTACAGCGGCGAGGTCAGGCACCGCACCAAGGACGGTCGCGTGCTTACGATCGAAACGCGCATCGTGCTGGAAACCATGGGCGCAAAGCGCCTCGCCCTGGAAAGCACCCGCGACGTCACCGAACGACGGCAATGGGAGAAGCACCTGCAGCTTTTGCTTCGCGAACTGTCCCATCGCGTGCGCAACACGCTTTCGGTGGTGCAGGCGGTCGCACATCAATCGCTGCGCACCAGAACATCGAGCCGGGAATTTGTGGAGCGGTTCGACGGCAGGCTCGCCGCGCTCGCCAGCGCCCACACGCTGCTGGTCAATTCGGATTGGCACGGCGCCGATCTCGCCGCGCTTGCTGAAAGCCAGCTGGAGGCTTACCGGCCGGATATCATGGACCACGTGCGGATCAGCGGCGCCCCGGTGACACTGCCTGCCGACCTCGCCACTCCGTTTGGACTGATCCTGCACGAGCTCGCGATCAACGCCGCCAGATACGGCTCGCTCTCGGTGCCGGCCGGCAGCGTCGACCTTAGTTGGAGCCTGGATTCGACCCGCGATCCGCCCATTCTGAAAGTCGTCTGGCAGGAACAGGGCGGCCCGCCGGTCAAGCGGCGCAGGAGCGAGGGTTTCGGCAGCGTGCTGATCGACCGAGCCATTTCGGGTTCGACCGTCAAACGCGAGTTCCATAAAACAGGGCTGATATGCACGATCGAGTTGCCTCTGCCTGCGGGGAGTTGAGCTGTCAGCATGTTCACTAGGCGGCGCCGAAGGAACGCGCGTGGCGCGGCCCGCCGGCCAATGTGGCCTGTGCGAAGCCGCGGCCGAGCCTGCCAAGGCGCATAACCATCGGAGCGGGCTTCACAATCCTGTCACCTCCCCCTATAAACTAGGCTCCAGCGCCGCATTGCGGCATGGTGAGTCGAGACAGGAACCGGCTCTTGAACGTTCAGGTGTCACCAGCGGGATCGCATTCCGTTTCGCCGTCCGGATTTCCGGCGCTGGTGCTCAACGCCGACTTCCGCCCGCTAAGCTATTATCCGCTCTCGCTGTGGTCGTGGCAGGACGCCATCAAGGCCGTCTTCCTGGATCGGGTGAACATCGTCGCCAATTACGACCGCGCGGTGCGCAGCCCGAGCCTGGAGATGAAGCTGCCCAGCGTGGTGTCGTTGAAGACGTTCGTGAAGCCGACGACGCATCCGGCCTTCACGCGCTTTAACGTATTTCTGCGCGACCGTTTCTCCTGCCAGTATTGCGGCACGCGCGACGATCTCACCTTCGATCATCTGTTGCCGCGTTCGCGCGGCGGCCACACTACGTGGGACAACGTCGTCGCCGCCTGCTCGCCGTGCAATCTGCGCAAAGGCAACTTGACCTCGGCCGAGTCGAACATGTGGCCCTCGCAGAAGCCGTTCCAGCCGTCGGTGCAGCACCTGCACCGCAACGGCCGGCTGTTTCCGCCAAATTATCTGCACGAGAGCTGGCTCGATTATCTGTACTGGGACACCGAGCTCGATCCGTAATCTCGTGTAGCCCCGGATCGGCGGAGCAAAATCCGCGCGGCAAATCTGCGCCGCAGCGCCGAAATCCCAATCATCATGGTTTGGCTTTCAGGGTTGTGCCGGCCGGCGCACGGGTCTACATGCGCCGCAGACACCTCGGCGTCCGCGCCGATTGTCGAACCTAACAAAACTCAAGAGTGCGTGGCGCGATGGGATCGATTGTCCTCATTGACCTGATGGGCGGCGTGGCGCTCTTGCTGTGGGGCCTGCACATGGTCCGCAGCGGCGTGTTGCGCGCGTTCGGCCCCAATCTGCGGCGCTTCCTCGCACACGCCCTGAGCAACCGTTTCAAGGCGTTCGGCGCCGGGCTCGTGCTGACCGCCATCATGCAAAGCAGCACCGCCACCGGGCTGATGACCGCTTCGCTCGCCGCCGATGGCCTGGTCGATCTGGTCCCCGCACTCGCCATCATGCTCGGCGCCAACGTGGGCACGACCCTGATCGTGCAGGTCTTCTCCGTCGACATCTCGGTGGCCGCGCCGGCGCTGCTCATCGCCGGCGTCGTTGCGTTCCGGGCCAGCGGGCAGAACCTCTCGCGGGCGCTGGGCCGCATCGCCATCGGGCTTGGCCTGATGCTGCTGGCGCTGCACATCCTGATCGGCACGCTGGCGCCGGCCGAACAAGCACCGGCGGCGAAGACGGTGATCGCCGCGATCACCGGCGATCCCGTGCTCTGCGTGCTGATTGCCGCGGTGCTGACCTGGGCGGCACATTCCAGCGTCGCCATCGTGCTCATGGTCATGTCGCTTGCCGCCTCGCATTTCGTCACGCCCGAAGCGGCGCTGGCGCTCGTGCTGGGCGCCAATCTGGGCAGCGCCGTCAATCCGCTGCTCGAGACCGGCAAGTCCGGCGATCCAGCCAGCCGGCGCCTGCCGATCGGCAATCTCATGAACCGTATCGTCGGCGTTGCTCTTGTGCTGCCGTTCGTGCGCCCGATTGCAGGCGAACTGAGCGCGCTGCAGCCGAACGCGGCGATGATGACGGCACAGTTTCATCTCCTGTTCAACGTGGCGCTGGCCGCGATCTTCATCGGCGCGCTCGACCCCATTGCCGAGTTGCTGGTGCGCGTCCTGCCGCAGCAAAAGCGGCCGGATGACCCGTCGGTGCCGCGCTATCTTGACGAGACTGCGCTCGAAACCCCGCCGCTCGCGCTGGCGAATGCCGCGCGCGAGACGCTACGCATGGGGGACGTCATCGAGACCATGCTGCGCGATGTCATGGCCGCGCTGACCAACAACGACCGCAAGCTCGCGACCGAGGTGTCCAAACGCGACAACGTCGTCGACCGGCTCGAGGACTCGATCAAGCTCTATCTCACCAAACTCACCCGCGGCAGCCTCGACGATGCCGAGGGACGCCGCGCCATGGAGATCGTGTCGTTCACCATCAACCTCGAGCATATCGGCGACATCATCGACAAGAATCTGTGCCAACTCGCCGCCAAGAAGATCAAGCGCAACTATCAATTCTCCGCCGAAGGCGCGGCCGAACTCACAGCGTTCCACAAACGGATCTGCGAGAGCCTGCAGGCGGCGTTCGGCATCTTTATGCGCGGCGACGTGGCGGCAGCCCGCCGCCTGTTGCGGGAGAAGGCGGAGCTGCGACGGGCGGAGCTCGACGCGGCTGATCGGCATTTCGAGCGGCTGCGCGAAGGCCGGCCGGAAAGCCTGGAGACCACCTCGCTGCACCTCGATATCCTGAGCGACCTCAAGCGCATCCACTCGCATATCTGCTCGGCAGCCTACCCGGTGCTGGAGGCGGCCGGCGAATTGCCGGCGAGCGACGACGCGCGCAGTGATACCGTGACCGACGCGCTCACTTATCAGCCGAAGCTGCAGTGAGAACGCACGGAGTTTTCGTCAGACACTGGACTTGGCGCGAAGGCCAACCTCCTCATAGCCGCCGCCACTTTCGTCCGGCCAGGATACTGCTGTTTGGAACGACGGGCGCCCGGACAATCGGCCGTACCAATCGTGCACATGCGGCCGGCGTTCCCTTGACCAGAACTGGTCGCTGCCGAGTGCCGAGAGGCGGAACATATATGGCGCAACCGCGATATCGGCGAGGCTGAATTCTTCGCCGACGATCCAGGGGCCCGGATCTAAAGTATTTTCCAATCGGTCGAGCAAGTGTTCGATGGTCGAGCGCGCTCCGGCGAGCTCTTCTGCCGTGATTTCTCCGCGCACACCGCGAGAATGGATATCCTGATAGTAGCGGCTCGGCCGCCGGGCCGCCTGCTTGATCAGCTCCTCTTCGCTCCATCGGTTGCGCAGTTTCGGCAGAATGTATTTGACCATTGTAAGCTTGACGATCGCGTCGAAGTCATCCTCGCACTTGCGGATAAATTCGCGCATGCGCGCTTGCTTGAGCGGGTGGCTGGGAACCAGCGACGGCCCGGGGAAAGCTGCGTCGATGTACTCGTTTATGATCGTGGACTCCCGAACTGGCGCACCGTCGTGCACCAGGGTGGGGACCACACCGTCAGGATTTATCGCGAGATATTCGGGCTTGAGCTGATCGAACTTGAATAGATCGATGTAGCGGCTGGTCCATTTTAGGTGCTTTTCCTCCAGCGCCATGCGGCAGCGAACCGAGCAGACGGAGCTCCAAAAGTGATACAGCTCGATCAAGTCGTGCCTCCCTTTTGTCGCTGGAATTACGCAGCGGCCTCTTTCCGTCCGTCGCTGAAGGCCGGCGCGACCTCGGCCATGAAGCGGGCCATCTCGTCCTTGACCTGCGGGTGCGGCTTCATGCCGACGTTGAAATACAGGATCACCTCGGAGAAACCGGCCGCCTCCACCTTCTTCAAGGTCTCGATGATGCGCGCCGGAGAGCCGAGCAGCACGGAATTCTCCGTCAGATCTTCCGGCTTCACCTTGCCGAGCTTGTCGACCATGTCGACGAAGTAGCGGTAGCTCGGCGGCGCGGTCTTCGGATCGCCCGGCAGCGCCGGGATGACGCACTCGCGGTAATAGCGGATCTGCCGCGCCCGTTGCGCGTCTTCCTCCGCCTTGTTGTCGGCGAAATGGGTGAAGTAGCTGCACATCAGCCGCTGCGGCTTGGTGCCATGCTTGGCGCAGGTCTCGTGATAGAGATCGGACACCTGCTGCAGTCCGCCGAAGCTCATCGCCGCGGCGAACGGCGCCACGATCAGGCCGCAGCCAAGGCGCGCGGCGAGTTCGATCGACGGCTTGGAGAACGAGCCGACATAGGTCGGGATCGGCCGCTGCACCGGCTTCGGCGTGATGCGCACATCGTCGAACGAATAATGCTTGCCGTGGTGCGAGATGCGGTCGTCGGCCTGCCAGAGGCGGCGGATGAGCTCGACGCCCTCTTCGAAAATTCCCTGATTGTCATCGAACGACACGTGGAACGGTTCGTACTCGCGCCGGTCGTAGCCGCGGCCGCAGGCGAAATCGACGCGGCCGCCGGAGAGCAGATCCAGCGTCGCCCATTGCTCGGCGACGCGGATCGGATGATGCAGCGGCGTCACCGTCACGGCGGGAGCGAGCCGGATGCGGCTCGTATTGGCCGCCACATAGGCCAGCACCAGGTCGGGGCAGGACAGCACGCCGAGCGAGTTGAAATGGTGCTCGCCGATCCAGGCCGAGTGCATGCCGAGCTTGTCGGCGTGCAACGCCTCGGCGGTGATGTCGGCGACAAACTGGTTCGATGAGCGCGTATTGTTGTCGTAGTGATTGTCGCTCAGCGTGAAGTAACCGAAATCCATCGTTTCCTCCTGCGCTTGGACGCGGCCGTTTCGGTTCTTGCTCCCGTCGCCGGGCGGACCGTTGGCGGTGTGTCAATTGTTGCAATTACATCAATTGCAGATACACTAGTCAAGGGCACCGTTGCGAACGCACTGCGTGGGCCGATGCGGCCCGGATGCCGCTTCCGCCCCGAGGAACCGATCCGTGAAGCACCCCGGCAAGCTCGAACTCGGCGATTACCTGCCCTACCTGGTCAACCGCGTCGGCGGCATCATTGCCGACCAGTTCGGGCAAGAAACGCTTGAGCCCCACGGGCTCAGCATCGCCATGTGGCGGGTGCTCGCGGCTCTGACGGCGAACGGCAGTCAGCGGCAGATCGACCTCGCCGAACTGACCAGCATTGACGCCTCGACACTGTCACGGCTGGTGACGCGACTGATACGGACCGGACTGGTCACGCGCACGCGTTCGGCCAGCAGCAATCGCGAGGTGGTCGTGGCGCTTTCCGCCAAGGGCAATGCGCTCGTGGCCCGGCTCATCCCGCCCGCCAGGGCAATCGAAAGCACTGCCAGCGCGGGGCTTTCGCCCGAGGAGTTGGCAGTGGTCAAGCGCTGCCTGCGCCAAATCTACCGCAACATGAAAGATCGTCAGGGGGCCGCGACCGGCGCGCGGGTGAAGCGGGCCGCAGGTTGAGCACGCTATCAATCGCGAACGCGACAACGCTATTGTACTTCAGCTTAGCGATCTCGGCATCGCTGCTCACTGGCCGTCCAATCCGCCGCTTGGTCACGCAATTCCTGCTCTCGCAATAGCCGCGCGATTCGGCTGGGAAGGGGCTGTGACGGCTCCTGCCCGTAGTTCGCCCTAAGCGCGCTCGCGATTGCCATGCGAGCAACCGCAATCATGTCGGTTTGCTGTTGCAGCGACTTCCTGGCCACGGTCAACGTCTCCTTATGCGTCTGCCTGTTGCAGGTTTGGCGAAGTGTCGCCGTATTCGGGAAAGTCCTGCGCTCCAACTGCCGCACGGCCGCTTACTCTGAAAATTTTCTGGAAGAACAGGTTATTGGGAATCTGAATCACGCTGCCGTTATCTTCGCGCAGCGTTGTGAACAACAGATTCCGGTCGGTCACCCGCCCTTTCAGATTTTCGGGGAGGAGTTCGACTGTTTGGCCAAAATGAAAAGGACGCCACATCACCAGGAAAAAATAGGCGGTAAAATTGCTGACCAGCGCCCAGGTGGCGAGGAAGCCCACGCCGATCACGGTTATTCCGCTGACCAGAACCGCCCAGACGCCGCCCAGATTGGCACCCCAAATGCTCAGAACGATGAAGATCGTGATCAGCCAAAGAACGGCTGTGATGACGCGGCCGATGATGAGGATGGTCTCATACGTCAGATGCAGCGGACCGCGGACGTAGGTAAGCCACCGCCGGAGACCTCGGCTCAGCAGCAGAATAATGATCGACGCCAAAATAACAAAGACGACGGTCACGACTGCCGTCACAGCGTGGATGCCGTGCTGTTCCAGCCATGCGCTGACTTGCGTCATGTCCGCCTCGCGGATCTGTTGCGGCTATCCGGCGCTTCAAGCGCGCCAGCTTTCCCGCTCTATCCAAGGAATAACCGACATGCGGCGAGTTTGTTCGCCCGGATTGTCCGCTAGATCAGCCCTTTAGTGAGAAAAAACTTCTGCCGCCGCGAGCGAAGCGCCCAGCCACTTATCTCACCCAGCTCATCTCACCCAAGTCAGCTCATGCTTGTTGTGGTGAAGATGCAGAAGCCGGGAGCCCGGTATGGCAGCAAACTGCCGCATCGCGTCGAAGTCGGTAGCTCCTTGGAACTTGAGCGTGCACACGAAGCGGCGAACCGTGCCGGCGGCGAGCCATTTCTGCACCAGCGCCAGCAGCCGTGTCGGGTAGCACACGACATCCGAAAACAGCCAGTCGACCCGCCCCACGGCTCGCGGATCGAGCGCGAAGGCGCTTAGCTGCCGAAATTCGATACCGGGCAGACCGGCGACAGCGGGATCAAGGGCTGCCTTGTCGACGCTGACAACGCGCGCACCGAGCTTTTGCAGGACCCACGTCCATCCGCCGGGACTGCAGCCGAGATCGACGCACAAGTCGCCCGGCTTCGGCCGCTCTTCCAGCAGTGTGAACAGTTCCCAAAGCTTCAGATAGGCCCGGCTGGGCGCGGTGCGATCCTCGACGAAGCGCGCCTCGCCGTCGGGAAATGGGCTCGAGCACGATTTGGAGGCCAGCACCAGGTCGGGAGCAATCAGCGTCCAGGAACCAAGCGGAGCCTTCGGCACGCCCGCGCCGAATGCCAGCGGCTTGGCCGATACCTTCGGCAACTTGTCCGCGATCAGCGCCGCGCGGCGATGGTGCGCAAAGGAATAAAGCGCCCAATTGCGTTGGATGGCGCGCAGCTTCTTGGCCGCGTCGCCGATGGAGGTGATCGGTATTTGGTGCGGCTCGCGCCACACATTGGCCGCCCAGGCCACGGGGCTAGCCGGTCCGCCCGCCAGCACAAGATTGCCGTAACTCTCACAGACGGCGCTCCCTAATTCCTGCTGGAGCGCGGCGAGAAAGCCTTCCGGAGCCAAATAGCCAGTGAGGGCGGCCAAAGAGGGTTCTCATCGCACCGAATCGGGTAGCTCGACCCCTATTTTACGTCACACGGTTTCGGCCGCGGCAAGCGCTCCCTCTTCCTTCGCGGCAAGCGTTGCTTCTTCCTTGACGATCACGGCGAGCGGCTCGCCCTCGATCCGCGCCTCAAAGGCGCGCAGGCGCTTGTAGATCGAAATCAGCTCGACGATCGTGCTCCACGAGTTGACCAGATATTGAAAGGACGAACGCACCTGGCCGAACGCATTGAGAATCTGATTCATGATCCCGAGCGTGATCCTGCCAGCGACGATGGTGGGACCAAGTATGATGTAGGGGAAGATGTTATCGGTCTGCAGATAGAGAATGCGGGCGATATTGAAATACATGAAGTTCAGATAGAGCCGGAAATAGTTGCGGCGCACTGCGCTGAAAAGTTCTCTCAGCGTCGGCGCATTAGCCCGGCTGGGATCATCCTCGCCGAACACCAGCTCTTTGCGATAGGCGGCTTCCACCCGCTGATTGCCGAACTCGAGTCCCGGCAGCCGAATGCCGATCAGCGCAAGAAATGCCGTCCCGAAGACCGACCAGATAACGGCGGCGATGACGAGCGGCTGCGGGATATGGCCGATAAGCGGAAGTTCGGTGACGTTGAGCGTCAGCCCGACGAGCACCGGCAGAAACGCCACAAGCGTCATCACCGAGTCGATCAAATTGACGCCGAGACCCTCCATCGTCGAGGCAAATCGCATCGTGTCTTCCTGCACGCGTTGCGATGCACCTTCGATGGAGCGCAGCTTGTCCCAATTGTCCGTGTAATAGTTGTTCATCGCCAGGCGCCATCGGAAGATGTAATGGCTGACGAAGAACCGCGTCAGCACACCGACAGCAACGGCGATAAACGCAATCCCCGCAAAGGTCCCGAGTTGGCTGTAGAACTCCCCCTGCGTGACCGGCGCGGATTTCGAGAGCGCCGCCTGGATGAGATCATAAAATGGGCCGTACCAGCTATTGATCGCGACGCTGACCTGAACCTGGAAGTAGGACGCGAACAGAATGAGGCTCGAACCAAGAATCGACCAGTTGGACCAGGGATGCGGCGAAAACCGGTTCCAGGCGCCGGCGAAGAGCGCCACAGCTACAGTGAAATAAATATAGAACCACAAGAATCGCGGCGACCAGAAGATCGAGGCATCCACCGGGCCTTGTCGTCCGGCGAGCGCGAAGCCGAAATGAGTGCCGAACCGATCGCCCCCGGCGTACCAGAGCGCAACCATCACGGCCGTCCAGCAGATCGCCGATATGATGAAAAGCTTGGGCCGAGGGAAAAAGGATATGAACACGAAGGGCTGCCCCTGTTGTTACTCGCCCTTTGGCAGGAATGCTAAACCCTCCCCCAGAGCGGGCAGACCATCGCCATTCGGCTTGGTGAAAGTCAATGCGGCGAAGTAGTTTTGAAGTGGGCATTTTAAAGACGCAATTGGAACTCAGCGTCGTA
>DATJTL010000041.1:0-2443 GCA_035503415.1 Xanthobacteraceae bacterium | reverse complement strand
GATACAGCAAAGGCACGCATTGAACTCGGGCGCGCGGAAGAGTAAGGCGTGCAGGGCGCGCCAATCGAAAGCCCGCCGGCAACAACCCCATGATCCGATTCCTGCTTCGCTTTCTCGGCCTGTTCCTGCTCGCCACCGCGTTCGTGTTCTTCGTCTATGACGGGACCAAATCGATCGCCAACCAGCAGTTTACGTACATGCACGTCAGCGAGCTTTGGGCCGATATCGATCAGCACAGCCTCAATACGGTGCAGGACTGGTTCAAGCAGAAGCTGCTCTGGGCTTGGGATCCCTACGTACGTACATTTTTCGATCTGCCGACCTGGCTCGTGCTCGCTGCATTGTCGATGCTCCTGGTCACACTCGGCCGCAAGAAGAAAAAACTCATAGGCTACGCGCGCGATTAGCGCCCGCCCGGCGGCGGCAATCAGACCAAGGGGAGTGAAATGGCGGCAAACGGGTACGATTACATCATCGTCGGCGCCGGATCGGCCGGCTGCGTGCTGGCCAACCGCCTGTCCGCTGACGGCGCCGCCAGCGTGCTTTTGCTCGAAGCCGGCGGCCGCGATTGGCACCCTTACATCCATATCCCGCTCGGCATGGGCCGTATGCACGAATACGGGATGTTCGACTGGGGCTACGAGACCGAACCCGAGCCGAACCTCAATGGACGGCACATCGAAGCGATGCGCGGCAAGGTGCTGGGCGGCTCCTCCTCGATCAACGTGATGGCCTATACGCGCGGCAATGCGGGCGACTACGACCGCTGGGCGCAAAAGGGCGCGCGCGGCTGGTCCTACGCCGATGTGCTGCCGTATTTCCGCCGCTGCGAAACCTGGGAAGACGGCGCCGACCCGTATCGCGGCGGCGAAGGATCGCTCGGCACTGAATTCGCCAAGACCAAGGATGCGCTCTACGACGCCTGGCTCGCCGCCGCCCAAGCCTGCGGCTATCCGCTCACGTCCGATTACAACGGCAAACAGCAGGAAGGATTTGGACGCGGCCAGTACACGATCCGCAACGGCCGCCGTTCGTCCACCGCCAACGCTTTTCTCAAACCGGCGCGCGGGCGAAAAAATCTGACTGTCGCCACCGACGTGCATGTCACGCGCGTCTTGCTCGAAGGCACCCGCGCCGACGGCGTCGAATACGTCCAGAATGGATCGACCGTGCGCGCCAGCGCGGCGCGCGAAGTGATCCTCGCCGCCGGCGCCTTCAACACGCCGCAACTGCTGATGCTGTCCGGGATCGGACCGGCGGAGCATTTGCGGCAGACCGGCATCGAGGTCGCCGCCGATCTGCCGGTCGGGAAGAATTTGCAGGATCACCTCGGCGCCTACATGACTTACACGCGGCCGCAGCCGGGCTCGTTCCACCGCGAGATGCGCTTCGACCGCATGGCGGTGAGCATGGTGCGCGCGTATTTGTTCGGCACCGGGCCGGGAACCGTAGTGCCGGGCGGATTGCACGCCTTCATCAAGACCCGGCCGGAACTGGCGGTGCCCGACATCGAATTCATGTTTCGCGGCACTTCGCATGATCCGCGTTTGTGGTTTCCGCTGGTGCGGCCGGCTTATTTGGA
Organism: Xanthobacteraceae bacterium; assembly: GCA_035503415.1. GTDB lineage: Bacteria > Pseudomonadota > Alphaproteobacteria > Rhizobiales > Xanthobacteraceae > BOG-931. The sequence continues at coordinate 861 of DATJTL010000041.1, read as the reverse complement.
CGGCTACGGCATCCGTCCGACGCTGCTGCATCCCGACAGCCGCGGCGAGATTTTGCTCGCCAGCGCCGACCCGAAGGCGCCGCCGCGCATCGTCTACAAATTCTTCACCGCGCCCAACGATCTGCCGACGCTGCGCGAAGGTTTCAAGCGCGCGCGCGAGCTTGCTTTCCACAAGGCGCTCGATCCATTCCGCGGCGAGGAGATCGGACCGGGTCTGAAAGTGAAATCGGACGCCGAGATCGACGCCTGGCTCAAGAAGGTCGTCATCACCGCCCATCATCCGGCCGGCACCTGCGCGATGGGCACGGACGGTGTGCTCGAACCCGATCTGAAAGTCCGCGGCATCGACCGTTTGCGCGTCTGCGACGCCTCCGCCATGCCGGACCTGGTCTCCGCCCATATCAACGCCTGCGTGATCATGATGGCCGACAAGGCCTCCGACATCATCGGCGGCAAGCCGGCGCTGCCGCGGGCCGAAGCAGCGTAGATTCCGCGCCCCGCATCCCGAACCTCCCTCGCTATCGCGGGGGTGGACAACCTTCATCGTTCTCGCGGCACACTCGTCATTGCGGGGAGCGATAGCGACGAAGCAATCCAGTGCGGCCTCCCCGTCCTCGCAAGCCGCCCCTGGATTGCTTCGCTAGCGCTCGCAATGACGAGCACCATCGTTCTCGCGCTGCGCTTTTTTCGCGCCCCGAGTATTGGCCAAGCCATTCCCAAGAACCTCACCGCATTCCCAACCTTCGTCAGATGAATCCGGCAGTGGAGGGCCGAATTCATCACGATCGGGGGCGGTCAACTGTAGCCCGGATGAGCGAAGCGATATCTGGGGACTGAATTTCCGCCTTGATGCCGCTCCCG
>DATJTL010000040.1:0-11832 GCA_035503415.1 Xanthobacteraceae bacterium | reverse complement strand
TCCTGGTAGCACTGATCGGAGTGAAACTGCATCTCGCCGTCCGGCAGCGCTCCGATCTGTTTGCCGTTTTCGCGGATGTTGGAAATCAGCATCACCGCCGGGTTGGCAGTGGTGTAGCGGCGCGTGTGGCTGAGCGCCAGCGTTCCGAACCGCTCGGCGAAGCGCACCTGATCGATTTCGCTCAAGCGCTGATTGCGCAGCAGAACGACGATATTGTCGTGCCAGCAATCACGGATGCTTTCGAACTGCGCATCGGTCATCGGCTGGCTTAGATCGACGTTGAGAATCTCGGCGCCGAGCGCCGGCGATAGCGGCCGCGTTCGCAATTGATTTGCCGGGTCTTGGACACCAGCCGCAATGGTCTGCGTGGTGGTCTGCATCGGCGCGCCCTCCATCTCTTGTAATGGAGATACTATTCCCGGCCGAATTGGTGGCGCAATTCGGTTTTGGCTCGTTCCAGGACACGGAGCCGGGTGACCGGCAGGTTCTTGCCGGCGCGGTTGATGTAAAACACCAGCATCGATAGCGCTGATCGGCAGGGATCCGCCTTGCGGCGATGGCTTTGTTCGGCCGAATGTTTCAGCGAGGCGGCGATGCGCTTGGGGTCGGACCAAGTGAACACGCCCTGGTCCAGATCAAGTGCGTTACTTTCTCGGGTCACCCGGCCGGTCCAGTAGCGCGTAGCCTTGCGGTGGCCCGCCGGTGCGCGAGCTGGCTTTCGGCGCGACGTCTTTCGGTGTGATATCTTTCGGTGTGATGTCTTTCGGCGCGTTGCGGTTCGAGCCATCTGCAATTCCTTTTGACCGGAACATTACAGAAAGCAGCACCCCGCGAACTCGTTCCGCTGCCGACATCGTCTGCCGGCGCTCATTTATTCGGCTGCAATCCTGCGGGCAGATTGGACTTGAATTTCGGCAAGACACCTGCCCAGAGCCTCGCCTTCCGGATCGAGCAGCGCGGCGGTGCGCGCATTGGCAATCGCCTCGGCCGCCTGACGCGGCGGCATGGCGCCGGCGAGCGCCGGAAGGATCAGCTCCTTCTCGATCAGGTGGTAATTGCCGCTGCCGCGCTTGTGAGTGTCGCCGTAGCCTTTGATGAGGCGGGCACATTCGGCGATCTCGATCGCAAGCTCCGCCGACAGCGGTGCGGCCTGCGCAATCAGCCGCAGCCAGCTCTCAATGGTGCGCTGCTCCTCGCGGTAGCGATAGGTCTTCGGCCGAAATGCGCGCAGCTTGGCCAGCAGATAAACGCGGAGGTAACCGAAGATCGAAGCGGTGTTGACCTGCATGCCCCAATGGGCACGAGCGAGCCAGCGATTGCGCTCGGCGAGCGTCAGAATCGGAGTCGCGAGCCAAGGCGGCAGCACCGAGCAGAATTCCTCGATGCCGGGTTTGAGAAACTCCGTGACGGTGAACGGCTGTTCCGGCTTGACCTTCATCTGCGCAGCGATGCGCGACATTCGTGTCGGATCGATTTTCGCCTGCGCCACGCGGATCACGTCCTCATACGACATGCGCACGGCGAGATGGCGCGCAGCCTCGGCAAGCAGTCGTCCATCGGCTCCGGTTTTGGCGTCGGCGTCGCGGATCGCCGTCAACCGGTCGAGATAAAGCCGTGCGTAGGCGAGATCCTGATAGGTGGCGAGCCGGCGCACGCCCTCGGTCAAGAAGGCGCGGGCCTCGGCCGGCATCCGATCGATCTCGCCTTCGAGTTCGGCGAGTGAGGCGACCTGCACATGTGCGCGCTTGCCAGGGTGCGAATGGAGCGCTGCGCCCTCCCGCACGGCGGAGAGGCCGGCGCGGAAACCGCGCAGGTTCGACTCCACTGCCTTGCCGTCGGCGCGGATCGCTTCCTCGAACGCTTCGGCCGGGATCGGCAGCGCACCCGAGCCGGCGACGACGCCGAGCATCACCGCGTTGATCATCGCGCCGCTCTGGCGCGCCAGCGCCTCGAGATCGAGCAGCAGCGATGCTTGCGAATTTTTCTTGACCGCCTGGATGAGCCGTTCGGGATCGTAGCGGCCGTCGCCCATCGCCATCCTCTCTACGACCAGATAGGAGCGGCTGGTCGACGCGATGGTCGTGGTGCGGTCAGGCGTCACGAAGCCGCCGGAGACGGCGCGGCCGGCTTCCATCAGTTCACTGGCGACGACGAGATCGACATCGCCGACGCCCGGTGCCAGCGCCAGAATCGGCCGGCGTGAATCCGTTGGCGCGAATGCTTTCGGCACCAGTTCGATGTGATAGGTCGTGGCGCCGGTTCGTTGCGCCACGCCCGGGATTGACGTCGACTGCACCGGGAAATTCTGGCTCCTCGCCGCGGCAACGATCCAATCGGTGAGCACGCCGCCGCCTTCGCCGCCAAGCGCGGCGATCAGAATCGTGAGCGGGCGAACCTGCTCCGCTCTCGCTTGTTCAACAAATTTCCTCCCCCCTTGAAAGGGAGGGTTAGCGGGCGCCGCTTCGCTCGTCGGCCTCGCCTTCAAGGCGGAAGGTGAATCTGCTTCAACGCTGCCGCGCAGCCACCCGATCACCGCGCCGCGCAGTTGATGAAGTTTGCGGTCCCACCAGGTCGGATTGCTGATGACGTCGGCGCGATAGAACGACGGACAGAGCACGGCCGCGTGTGCGACCTCGCCACACAGCCCGCAGCCGACGCAGCTTTCGATCACGGTGGCAACCGGATCGGTGCGCAACGGATCGGGATTGGGCTTGACTGTAAGTGACGGGCACCCGGAGAGGCGAATGCAGGAATGGTCGCCGGTGCAGATTTCGTCGTCGACGCCGTAGCGCGCCGTCACCAGCCGCTCGCCGTTTTTGAGCTTTTCGGCGTTTTCGACGCGCAGCCGACGCTGGCGCGCCAGCATGCATTCGCCATCGGCGATAATCACCTTGAGCCCGCGCTCGGCGGTTTGCATTGCCTCCTTCAGCGTCGCCACCATTTTGGCAACGCTATAAGTGCGCACCGTGCGGAGCCATTTGACGCCGAGCGAGCGTAGGGCCTTTTCGATGCTGATGCCGGTCGGCGTGCCGCTGCGGTTTGCCTTGCTCGACGGCAGATATTGCTGGCCGGTAGCGGAGGCGTAGCCGTTCTGCATGACAATGAGGACGCCATCGCCATTGTTGAACATGTTGGAGGCGACGCCGGTGATGAGCCCGTTGTGCCAGAAGCCGCCGTCTCCCATCACCGCGATCGGGCGCTTCTCCATGTTCGGCCCGACAGCGGCGGCGCTTGCGAGCGACATGCCGTAGCCGAGGATCGAATTGCCGAGCGAAAAGGGGGCGAATGTCGCGAACGAGTGGCAGCCGATGTCGGCGCTGATGTGGGTCGGGCCGATCTCGCGCTGGGTGAGCTTGATGGCGGCGAACACCGGGCGCTCCGGACAACCGGTGCAGAAATTCGGTGGGCGCGGGGGAATGTCGCCGACGGCTGCCATGACCGCGGGCTTGTGCGCGAGCATGTCTTTCACCTGCGCCGCTGCGGCTTCGGCGTCGATGCCGGCCGGCCGCGTCTCACTCAGGAATGCCGCGATGCCACGCAGCAGCACCTCCGACGTGTAATCGCCGCTTCTCGGCAGGGCGCCCTTGCCGAGAACGCGGGTCTGTATGTCGGAAGCCCGCAAGATGACATTGATCTGCTGCTCGACGTAATCGGGCGATCCTTCCTCCACGACCAGTACGGCGCGCTTGCTCGCGCAAAAGTCTTTCACTTCGTCCGGCACGAGCGGGTAGGCGACGTTGAGCACATAGATCGGAATGCGGCAGACGCCGTAGAGATCGGCGAGATCGAGGCGGGCGAGCGCGCGAATGAGGCTGTTGGTCAGTCCGCCAAGCACGATGATGCCGACGTCGTCGCACGCGCCGGCAAGAACTTCGTTGAGCTTGTGTTCGCGGATGAATTTTTGTGCGGCGGGCAGCCGTTCCTCGACCTTGAGTCGCTCCTGCGTGAAAATCACCGGCGGGTGGGCAAGACGTCCGTATTCGAAACGCGGCGGACCCGCGAGGCGGTGCCGGCCGCTATAGGCGCCGCTCTTGTTATCTTTGGCGGTGAATTCGCCGGTGACGTGGCAGGCGCGTACGCGCAAATCGAGCATGACCGGCGCGTGGCTCGCCTCAGACAGCTCGAAGCCCTGCTCGACCATGCCCACGATGGTCGGCAGATCGGGCCGCGGATCGAGCAGCCACATTGAGGACTTCATGGCGTAGGCGTAGGAGCGCTCCTGGATGACGCTCGCGCCCTCGCCGTAATCCTCGCCGAGCACGATCAGCGCGCCGCCGATAACGCCCGGAGAGGCAAGGTTCGACAGCGCATCGGCTGCCACGTTGGTGCCGACGATCGATTTCCAGGTCACCGCGCCGCGCAGCGGATAATTGATCGAGGCGCCGAGCATCGCGGCAGCGGCGGCCTCGTTGGTGCAGGTCTCGACGTGAACGCCAAGGTCGGCGAGAAGGTCTTCGGCATCCACCATCACGTCGAGCAGGTGCGACACCGGCGCACCCTGGTAGCCGCCCACATAGCTCACGCCCGACTGCAGCAGCGCCTTGGTGACCGCGAGGATGCCTTCGCCGCGAAACACCTCGCCGTCACCGAGCCTCAGCGCATCTACTTCCTTTTTGAACGAGCGTTCCATATAGGTTTTCCAAGGCAAATCTGCTGATTTACATATACCCGCTTTTGCCGGACCCGTCATGGCGGGCGGCGCACCAGATTAGCCAGGCAGCGCGGCACCATAGGCGCGGCATCGTCTCGGCTTGGTGTTAAGGACCACACCGGCTAGGTTGCCGCTTGCCGGCGGAGCCTTACATGCCGGGCAGGGTTGAGGACGCATGGACGGCGCAGCGCAGATCGTCATTGATAGGGTGAATCACACCTATCGGCCGCCGCGCGGCAAGGCAGTGCTCGCGCTCGCCGACGTGTCGCTCGAGGTCCGTCCGCGCGAATTTTTGGCGATCCTTGGCCCGTCGGGCTGCGGCAAATCCACGCTGCTTTATCTCGTCGGCGGCTTTCTGCCGATCGAGGCCGGCGGCATCAGGGTCGAGGGCAAACCGGTCGCGGCGCCCGGCCCCGATCGCGGCATCGTGTTCCAGCATTTCGCTCTGTTTCCCTGGAAGACGGTGCGCGGCAACATCCTCTACGGCCTCGAACTGCAGGGCCTGCCGCGCGTGGAGCGCGAGCAGCGCGCCCAGTCGTTCATCGACCTGGTTGGCTTGAAAGGCTTCGAGGACAGCTATCCCTCGCAGCTTTCCGGCGGCATGAAGCAGCGCACCGCGATTGCCCGCACGCTCGCTTTCGATCCAAATATTCTGCTCATGGACGAGCCGTTCGGCGCGCTGGACGCGCAAACGCGCGTTCTGATGCAGACCGAACTGCTCAGCATCTGGCAGCGCACACCCAAGACCGTTATCTTCGTCACTCACGACGTGCAGGAAGCCGTCTATCTCGCCGACCGCGTGGCGGTGATGTCGGCGCGGCCGGGCCGGATCAAGGCCATCGTCGACACCAAATTCGATCGTCGCGATCCAAGCATCGTACGCGAGAAGGAATTCGTCGAAAAAGTCGACGAACTCTGGAACCTGGTGCGCGACGAGGCCTTGAAGGCGCAGGAGGTGAAGGCGCCGTGAAGTCCGCTTTGTTGCGCTATCTGCCGCTGGTGCTGTTGGCGGTCGCCTGGGAGGCCGTGGCGAGGCTCAACATCGTGGATTCGCTTGCCTTGCCGCCTTTGAGCAAGGTGGCGGTCGCCTGGGTCGATCTCGTCCGCGACGGCGAGCTGATCGATAACGGCGCGGCTTCGCTCTATCGCGGCTCCATGGGACTTCTGCTCGCCATCCTGGTCGGCGGCGGCCTGGGCATAGCCATGGCGCGCTCGCGGATGCTCGACGTGTTCATCAATCCGCTGGTGGAGCTGTTCTATCCGCTGCCGAAGTCTGCGTTGATCCCGGTGACAGTGATTTGGCTCGGTTTTGGCGACGGCTCGAAAATTCTGCTCATCTTTCTGGGTTGCATGATCCCGGTGACCATCGGCGCCTATAACGGCGCGCGTAGCAGCGAGCACGTACTGGTCTGGTCGGCGCGCAGCATGGGCGCCAGCCGGTTGCACGTGATGTGGGACGTGATCATGCCGAGCGCATTGCCGGAATTGCTCAACGGCATCCGCACCGCTTTGGCGCTGGCATTCATTCTCCTGGTCAGCTCTGAGCTGATCGTCTCTCAGCAAGGGTTTGGCTACCTGATCGGCTACCTCGGCTCCACCGGCTCATATGAGGGCATGTACGCGGTGGTGCTCACCGTCGCCTTCCTCGGCTTCGCGGCGGATCGTCTCTATCAGATGCTCATGCAATGGTTGCTGCGATGGCGCGAGTAGAAGATCAGGCTTCGCTGGCGAGCGCGGAAACCGACGTGACGCAAGCGGCGGCGCGGCGTCTCGACCTCGTCTTTCGCGGCGGCGCCGGCATCTTTTCCGTTCTGATGTTTCTGCTGGCATGGGAACTGTTCGCGCGCAGCGGCCGGGTGACGATGTTCATGCTGCCGCCATTCACGGTGGTGGCCGAGTACATCAAGCATGATGCCATGTCCGGCGATCTTTGGATCAACCTTGCGCTGACGCTCTACCGGGCGATGACCGGTTTCTTCATTGCCGCAGTCGGCGGGATCACACTGGCGACGCTGATGTCGCGTGTGCGCCTCGTGCGCTGGTTCTTCGATCCGATTATTTCGGTCGGCTTCCCGATGCCGAAAATCGCCTTTCTGCCGGTCATTATTCTGTGGCTCGGCCTCTACGATTTTTCCAAGATTTCCATCGTGGTGTTCGACGCGATTTTCCCGGTGGTGACGGCAACGCTCGCCGGCATCGCCGCGGTCGAGAAGGAGCTTCTCTGGTCCGCCCGCAATATGGGGGCCAGCGAGCGGCGGCTGATGTGGCAGATCGTGCTGCCGGCGGCATCGCCGCAAATCCTGACCGGCCTGCAAGTCGCGCTGCCGATCGCGCTCATTGTCGAAATCATCGCCGAGATGGTGATGGGCGGTTACGGCCTCGGCGGCGCCATGATGGGTGCCTCGCGCTTTGCCAATTCGCCCGGGGTATTCGCCGGCATTGTCGAGATCGCCATCGTCGGCTTCATTCTTATCAAGGCCATGGCGGTGCTCCGCCGCCGGATCTTGGTCTGGCATCAAGAGGCGGCATAGCAGGTGGCGACCTAAGCCCCGCATGGTGCGGCAAGCGATCGGCTTGCGCCGCATCCCCGTTTGCGCCCACTATCGGCCAAAAGCGCGGATCAAGCGCTCGGACTTCCGGGACGAAACACAGCCAATTGGGGAGGGCTGACAATGCGCGCGAGGATGGGACTGGCTGGATTGGCGTTGTTGCTGCTCGGCGCCGGGGTTGCACGCGCCGATCCCGTGCAGATTCGTGTGGCTTGGGTGGCGCCGATCGCAAACTGGATTTCCATCTGGCTCGACAAAAAAGATCTCGCCCAACATCTCGGCAAGTCTTACGTGTTCACGCCGGTGCACTTCGCCGGCACGCCGCCGATGGTCACGGCGATGGCCAACAACGAAGTGGAAGTCGGCGATCTTGCTTTTTCGACCCTGCCGATCGCCATCAAGAATGCCGGATTGGACGATATCCGCGTGATTGCCGACGACTTCCAGGACGGTGTCGACGATTATTGGACGATCCCGTTTGCCGTCCTAAAGGGCGGCCCTATCAAGCGGGTCGAAGACCTCAAGGGCAAGGTCGTCGCCACGAACGCCGAGGGCAGCGCCGTCGATATCGCCATGAAGGCGATGCTGCACAAGCACGGATTGGAGCTCAACCGCGACTACACCGAAGTCGAGGCGCCGTTCCCGGCCATGAAGGCGATGCTCGCGGAACACAAGGTGGATCTGATTCCGGATGTCCTGCCGTTCGCGCTCGATCCGCAAATGCAGCAGATCGCGACCACATTGTTCACCGCGAAGGACGCCATCGGCAAGTCGGAGTTCGTCAGCTTTCAGGCGCGTAAACCCTTTATCGACGCCCATCGCGCCGCTTTGGTCGATTGGCTCGAGGATACGCTGCGCATCCTACACTGGTACACAGACCCGAAGAACCATGACGAGGCAGTGCAGATCGCGGCCCGCTTTGTCAAAGCGCCACCCGCGCGCATGGGCTGGGTCTTCACCAAGACCGACGCCTATCGCGATCCCAATATGTTGCCGGACCTCGCGGCCTTGCAACGCAATGTCGACATGACCAAAGAGCTCGGCTATGCGCAGGCGAGCTTCGACGTTAAGGCTTATTCCGACCTCAGCATGGTCGAAGAGGCGGCCAAGCGGCTGAAGTGAATTGATGCGCTTACACGTGGAGGACTTGATGCGCTCTGTGAAGTTGATGCTGGCGACCGTTTGCGCTCTTGCGCTCGCCGGAGTGGCCCATGCGGACCCGCTGAAAATCCGCGGCGCCTGGGTGGCGCCAGTGGCCAATTGGGCCTCGATTTGGCTGGCGAAGAAGGACCTCGCCAGACATTTCGGTCAGTCCTACGTGTTCGAGCCTACCCATTTCGCCGGCACGCCGCCGATGGTGACGGCCATCGCCAATAATGAAGTGGAGATCGGCGATCTCGCCTTTTCGACGTTGCCGATCGCCATTTCCAATGCCGGTCTGGACGATATCCGGGTCATCGCCGACGAATTCGCGGACGGCACTCCCGGCCATCGCGACGACACTTACGACGTCCTGGCCAACGGCTCGATCAAGAAGATCGAGGACCTCAAGGGCAAGGTGGTCGCGACCAACGCGATCGGCAGCGGCGTAGACGTGGCGATGCGCGCCATGCTGCGCAAGCACGGGTTGGAGGCAAACCGCGATTATACGATCGTCGAGGCGCCATTCCCTGCCATGCGGGCCATGCTGGCGGAGAAGAAGGTCGATCTCATTCCGGCGGTGCTGCCGTTCGCGCTCGACCCGGAACTGCAGAAGATTGCGCGGCCTTTGTTTACCGTCCACGATGCAATCGGCGTTTCGCAGTTCATCGTCTGGACCGCGCGCAAGCCGTTCATTGATGCGCATCGCGCCGCTCTGGTGGATTTCATCGAAGACACGATGCGTATCGAGCGCTGGTACCTCGACCCGAAAAATCACGACGCAGCGGCAGCGATCGCCTCGCAACTGACCAAGCAGCCGCCGGAGCGCTTCGGCTGGCTGTTCACCAAACAGGATTACTATCGTAATCCCGACATGGTGCCGAACCTCGACGCGCTGCAAAAGAACGTCGACATGACCAAGAATCTTGGCTTCGTCAATGCAAGCTTCAGCGTCAAGGCGCATTCCGATCTCAGCCTGGTCGAGGAGGCTGCAAAGCGTCTGCAGTAAAGACGCCAATCGCGAGACGCTGGAAAACGGCGCTCCATATTGAAACGGGAGGAAACGATGCGTGCAACGACGCGTGTCATGACGTTCGCAACGGTGGGCCTCTTGGGCTTGGCCGTTGCGTTGTTCTGTGGCGGAGCGGCCGGCGCTGATCCGCTGCAAATCAGCGAAGGCTGGGTTGCGCCAGGCAACTGGGCGTCGATCTGGCTGCAGAAGAAGGATTTGGCCCGGCATTTCGGCCAATCCTACGTGATGGTGCCGGAACATTACGTCGGCACGCCGCCGATGATCACGGCGCTTGCCAACAATCAGGTCGCGATCGCCAATCTCGCCTATTCGACGCTTGGCATCGCCATCGAGAACGCCGGGCTCAACGACCTGCGCATCGTCTCCGACGAATTCCAGGACGGCGTTCCCGACTACTATTCGCAGGAATTCATGGTCCTCAAGGACAGTCCGATCAAGAAGATCGAGGACCTCAAGGGCAAGGTCGTTGCCACCAACGCGGAGGGCAGCGCCGTCGATGTCGCCATGAAGGCGATGCTGCACAAGCACGGGCTTGAGCCCAACCGCGACTACACCGTCGTCGAGGCGCCGTTCCCGGCAATGCGGGCGATGCTGGCGGAGAAAAAAGTCGATCTCATTCCGGCCGTGTTGCCGTTTTCCTACGATCCGGCGCTGCGCAGCATCGCCCGCGATTTGTTCGTTCAGAAAGACGCCATCGGTGTCGCGGACATGGTCGTCTGGGTGGCGCGCAAGCCGTTCATCGACGCGCACCGTGCCGCTTTGGTCGACTTTTACGAAGACACGCTACGCATTACGCGCTGGTACGAGGACCCCGCCAACCACCAGGCCGCGATGCAGATCCTCGGCGACCTGGTCAAGCGGCCGCCGGCTATCTTCGATTGGGCGTTCACCCATCGTGACGTCTATCACGATCCCAATATGATGCCGAACCTCGACGCATTGCAGAAGAACGTCGACCTTACCCACGACCTGGGCTTCGCCAAGGGGACTTTCGACGTCAAGAAATATTCGGACCTGAGCATCGTCGAAGAAGCGGCGAAGCGCCTGCAGTGACGCTTCTGAGCTGCAGAAATCTTTCCCTCCCCCTTTCAGGGGGAGGTTGATTCGATCAATGCATCGACTTGCCGCCGTCGACGTTGAGAGTCTGCCCAGTCATGAAGTCGCTTGCCGGTGACGACAGAAACATCACCGCGCCGACGAGGTCTGCGGGATATTGCGGGCGTTCGATGGCGCGACCGGCGATGCGGGTCGAGAGATAATTGTCTGACGAAGAGGCGACCTGCGTCTCGCTCTGCGTCATGCCCGGTGTCACCGCATTCACCGTGATGCCGAATTCGCCGACCTCGCGGGCAAGCGCGCGCGTGAAGCCGATGACGCCGGCTTTCGAGGTCGTGTAGTGTAGGCGGTTCGGTGTTCCCTCCCACACGCGCGAGGAGGAGATGTTGACGATCTTGCCGCGCGCCTGTGCCTTCATCGCCGGAAAGGCGGCTCGGCAGCATAGGAACATCCCGCGCAGATTCACTGCCATCACCCGGTCCCATTCCTCGACCGGGATTTCGAGCCATGAGCGCCGCGGCAACGCGCTCATCAGCGATGCATTGTTGACGAGCACGTCGATCGCGCCGTAACGGTCGAGCACGGTCGCAATCATGCCCTTGGTCGAATCTTCGTCGGCAATATCGACGGCGAGACCGATCACGTCGAGGTTGGCCTTGGTGAGCGAAGCGGCGACGCTCTTGGCGGCGTCAGCGTCGATGTCGGCGGCGGTGACGCGGGCGCCGGCCTTGGCGAATTCCTCGGCGTAAACTTTGCCGATGCCCTTGCCGCCGCCGGTGATCACCACGCTGCGTCCGGTGAAATCAAATCGCTCGTTCACGGCCATTGTGCTTGCCCCTGTCGTCATGGCAGTGGTGGACAATGAACCCCATCGATCTCGAAGTCATCTACCAATCAACGCTGCAGATCGCGCGTGAACTCACGCTGAACATGCTGCGCACCGGCTTCTCCACCATCATCAAGGAGAGCCAGGATTTCACGTTCGCAATCTTCGACGCGCGGGGCCGCATGGTGGCGCAAGGCATCCCGCAGCCGCTGCATATCGGGCCGCTCGCCGCGCAGGTAAATGAGATTCGCCGTCGCTTCCCGGACGCGGCGCCCGGCGACGCTTTTATCGTCAATCATCCGTACCAGGCCTGCCAGAACCATTCGACCGACATCTGCATCATCACGCCGATGTTCGTCGACGATCGCCTGGTCGGCTATATCGGCAATACCGCACACAAGCCCGATCTCGGCGGCAAAGTGCCGGGCACCAATGCGGGCGACGCCACCGATCTGTTCCAGGAGGGGCTGCTCATCCCGCCGATGCGGATTTTGCGGCGCGGCGCGTTGATCGCCGATCTTGAAACCGTCATCTGCGCCAATACGCGTACGCCCGAAGTGACCTGGGGCGACATCAG
>DATJTL010000039.1:0-5697 GCA_035503415.1 Xanthobacteraceae bacterium | reverse complement strand
GCGCCAGCATCTTGCCGTGCTCGCGTGCCACCTTCGCCATCTCATCCATTATGGTTAATTTTATCGACATCGCCGCATTACCCAGTTTGTTCATTTGTCCCGGTATATTCGCGCAACACTTACGATCAAGTTCACGACACGATCGTGGTCAACGCGAATGGTTGCTTCACTCTCGTCAGTTCGTTGCCGTCAGATCGCCGATGCCGATCTGGATGGCGTCGCCGCGCTGCTGGCGCGCGGATTCCCCAGAAACGATCTGCACTTCTGGCAATGCGCGCTGGCACAGCTCGGCCGCCGTGAACCGCCGGCAGGTCTTCCGAAATACGGGTATCTCCTGGATAGCGGCGAAGCCCCTGTCGGCGCGCTCCTCATGATCTGCTCGGCGATACGCGCCGGCGGCAAACTCGTACCGCGCTGCAATCTCTCCAGCTGGTATGTCGAGCCCGCATTTCGCTCCTACGCGCCGCTTTTGGTGTCGCGAGCGCTTGCGAATAAGGAGGCGACCTACTTGAACGTGTCGCCCGCGCCGCACACTTGGCCGATCATCGAAGCGCAGGGTTTCTCGCGGTATTGCGACGGCGTCTTTCTCGCAGTGACGCTGCTCAACGGATTGTTCGCCGGCAGCGGCGAGGTGCGGGTATTCGACGCGCAGACGCGGCCGGATGTCGACTTTGATCCGTCCGACGAGGAAATCCTCAAGCAACACGCCGAACTCGGCTGCATCAGTCTATGGTGCGCGACATCCGAACGCGCCTACCCGTTCGTATTCCGCCCGCGGCGCGCCAAAAAACTCGTGCCGTGTGCGCAACTCATCTATTGCCGCGACGAGGCCGACTTTGTCCGTTTTGCCGGGCCGCTCGGACGCCTGCTCGCCCGGCGCGGAATATTCTTTGCCGTCGTCGACGCAAACGGCCCCATCCCCGGACTGATCGGCGTCTTTCGCCGCGGCCGCATGCCGAAATACTTCAAGGGCCCGCAACGTCCGCGCCTCGGCGACCTTGCCTATACCGAATACGCAGTGATCGGCGTTTAACGCCGCATTGCCCGCAACCGGTAGCAATACTTAGTCCGCGAGCGAGCGAGCGTAACGCTCTCTTCGTTTAGTTTGCGCTCTCAAAAAGCGCCTTGCGCACGCTCGTTGGCCAGCGCGGCAGATCGAGCCCATGCGTGGCGAACAGTGCCAGCGCCAAGCGGTCGATGCCGAAGGCCACGCAGCCGGTATGCGCGACTTCGCCGGTCTCGATAAAGATGTTCCAGGCGGTGCCGAAGTGGTCGCGATGACAGTTGAAGCTCATGCAGGCGGTCGGCTGCTCGTCGGAATGCACCGGAATGAGCAACTCGAATTTCAGCGCCTGCTCGACCTGACTTGCCGCCATCAATTTACCGCCGCGGCCAAAGAACGGGTCGCTGGCGTGATCGATGCGCCAGTCCAGGCCCAGCCGGGCGGCAAACGTTTCCGCGAGCTTCATCCAGCGCTGGCGAAAAGCATCGATCTGGCCGGGTGCGCCGATGCAAACATATTCGCGCATGCGAAACGATTGCAGCCGGTCGAGCATCTTTGACGGTTCACGGCGGAAGCAATCGCAGGCGACGTCGAAGAGAAGGCCCTGCGCCGGCACCTGACCGCGGCTCGCCACCAGCGGGTAGATCGGATAGCAAGCAGCCGGGCTGAGCACGAGATCGGCGGGCGAAAGCGCCGTTGTCCAATCCTGCCCGGTTTCGTGGCGCTCGACGGCGGCGCGAACTTCCGGTTCCGCGCCGGCAAGGCAGCTCACGCATCCGAGAAAGTGCGGAAAACTCTTCAGATAGCCCGATTTCTCCACTTGCCGGCGGCTCATCACCGGCGGAAAGCGCAGGACTTCGGTGTTCGGCTCGCGGTACTGTGAGATCAGGTCGGTCAGTCCGCCGACGACCTGTTCGAATGTCGCGGTGCGTGCGTATACGCCGTCGATGCCCGAAGGCACCAGCAGCGCCTCCGCTATCGAGTCGAGGGAGCGAGGGGTTTTGACCGGTTGTTTGAACGCCACATTCATCGTAGCAACGCCTCCAGCTCTACTCTTCGCCGCCCCAGCCTCTTTCCGATCGGCTTGCGCCCCGCGAACTCAATCGCGCAGCGATGCCGGTGTACCACCCAACAGCGCCGCCGCCGCGACATTGGCGAGGATGCGGTCGTTGCTGATCATAATTGGCGACGACAGGATGTCGCGCAGATGGCGGCCCATGGAAAATTCGCCGTCGTTACGGTAACCGGCGAGCCCGCAGGCCTGCATCGCGCTCATCACGATAGTGACGGCGAGCTCCGACGCATTGACCTTGAGCATGTTCATGCCGGTCTGAAAGTCGATGGATTCGAGCGTTGCCGCATCTTGCGATGCGAGCTCGAAGCGCTCGAGCGCCGCCGCGATGAGGCCGCGCAGCGTACGCAAGTTCGCGCTTGCGCGCGTCAAGTGCGCGGCGCCCGGCGGCAGCGTGCCGCCCGATCGATGCGCGGCCTTGCGCACGAAGCCGCGGGCGCGCTCGACCGCGGCAGCAGCGATGCCGGCCCACGCGCCGCTCCAGGCGAGATGCGCGAACGGCATCATCGTATGGCTGTGAATCTTCTCGTAGCTCGCCGGCAGAATTTGCTCGCGCAAGCCTGCGGCGGCGAGCTTGAAGCCCGCGCTGCGGGTGCCACGCATGCCGAGCGCGTCCCAGCCATTGAGTCGATCGAGCGTGTAATCGCTCTTAAGAAACACGACGAGCACCTGATCGGAACTGGCCGCGCCAGCCTCGCGCCGCGCCGTGGTGACGATGCCGTCGGCTTGTTCGCCGTACGAAATGACCGTCGCCTGCCGTTCCAGCGTAATCCGCGCTTCGCCGTCGACTGCCGCCGCACTGTTGCGCACGTCGCCGCCAGCCTGTCCTTCGGTCGTCGAGGACGCCAGCAGCAACTGCTCCGCGCACAGCCGGCGCAGAAAGAGCTGATGCCAGGCGCTGCCGCGCCCGTGGCGCGTGAGGCAGGCGACCTTGGTCTGATGCATGGCATAGATCATGGCGGTCGAGGCGCACCCCCGGCCGAGCGCGTAACAGACATCGACAACGTCAGCGGGTTCCAATCCTTCGCCGCCGAGTTCGCGCGGCACCGCGATGCCGAGGAGCCGCTCGGCGCGCGCAGCTTCGATCGCCTCGCTCGGGAAGCGCGACTGGCCGTCGACCGACGCAGCATGGGCTGCCGCCACCGCCACGACTTTGTCGACCCGCGCACGCAAGGCGTCAGCGCCGGCAGCCTCGGGGACATCTTTGATCGGCGCAGTGCGAATATTCATGGATGCGCTCACGACAGGGAACACTTGTTCGCAATCGGCCTCGGCGGCGATC
Organism: Xanthobacteraceae bacterium; assembly: GCA_035503415.1. GTDB lineage: Bacteria > Pseudomonadota > Alphaproteobacteria > Rhizobiales > Xanthobacteraceae > BOG-931. The sequence goes on along the minus strand of DATJTL010000039.1, from coordinate 2,340 downwards.
GGCGTGTAGCAAAACGTACCTCGTAAATGGCCAATTCAACGTGTCATTTAATGGGAATTAGCGCTGTTCTTTCCCGTCAAGGTTACTAGCGTGATGCGGGATGCGCAGAAATTCGTAGTGCCGCGGTCACCAGCGGTTAATCTGATAGTGGCATCACGGTGAATATCCGTCGGCGGAGGTATTTAGGGGATGTCTGGCGTGGTTGATCGCATCAATTCGGACATGAATGAGCGCTTGACGGCACTGGTCCGGGCAATCTTCGCCAAGCGCTCGATCCACCGTGATATCGGCCGCGATGACGATCTTGCCGAGAACGGGTTGTCGTCACTCGACATCGTTAACCTCATGCTGTCGGTCGAGGCCGAGTTCGATCTCAGTGTTCCCGAGCGCGAGATGAGGCCGGAAAATTTCCGCTCGATCGCTCGGATAGAGGCGCTAATTCGCGGGTTGCAAAGCGCCCTTGAGCCGGTTGACGGCGGCTAGCAGCGGCAAGCCCCGAGCACGCCACTACAAACGCAACAAGCCCGGATTGCCGAGGCTTGCAATCCGGGCTTTGGAACACGCGCTGTTACCACTATTGTGGCCGATAGCCGTTCTGATTCTTGATGACCTTCTGCGTGTTGCCGCCGCTTCCGGCCACTTGCGAGTTCTGGTGGGTGCCGCTGCCGCCGCTTGCAGCCGCATTGTTGGCCGGATTGCCCGGCGACTGAGACTGCTGCGCCAGCGCCATCGAGGCAGCACCTGCCAACAGTACGGCCGAGAGCGCGAGGGTTTTAATTGTCGACATTATTTGCTCCTGTTGTTTTCTCCTGTCCGGACATACGGGCGGGTAACGCTCGCGCAAAAGGCGCGTTCCCGGCTTTTTTCGCGCCGATTTCGTTCGCGACTGGCAGCAATGCAGCGATGAAAGGAACCGGGCTCCGAGCTACGCAATGGTTCCGATCTAAAATGGCCCAGCACAACGGGGCCGCAGAGAAGCGATTCACAAGCGAGAACCGCCATGCCTAAAACGGTCTACTACGCCAGCATCGGACCGGAGCTTTGTCTTTATGATGTCGACCCCGATGGCGCGCAATTGAGCAAGCGCGGTTCCGTCACGCTGCCGGCGAACATCCAATACGCCTGGCCACATCCTTCGCGCCGTTATCTTTATGTTGTCTCGAGCAATGGCGGACCGGGGCTTACCGGCGACAAGCACTATGCCAACGCATTGCTGATGGACCCGGCGACCGGCGCGCTGCGGCACCACGGAACCGCAGCCGAGCTGCCCTCGCGCCCGATCCACGTCAGCGTCGACGCAAGCGGCTCGTATTTACTGACCGCGTACAACGATCCGAGCAGCATCACGGTGCATCGCCTCGACGGCGACGGCACGATCGGCGCGGCCGTCGCGCAACCGGATAATATCGATACCGGCATTTACGCGCACCAAATCCTGGAAACGCCGTCGCGCGGGCAAGTAACACTCGTGACGCGCGGCAACGACGCGAAGCCGGGCAAGGCGGAAGATCCCGGTGCGATCAAGACATTCGCTTTCAGTAAGGGCGTATTGGGCAATCTCGCCTCGATCGCGCCGAATAACGGCCTCGGCTTCGGTCCGCGTCACCTCGACTTTCACCCGACCAAGCCGTGGGCCTTCGTTTCGATCGAGCGGCAAAACAAGCTCTACGTTTACGGGCTCGGCTCTGCCACCGGCCTTGGCCGCGAACCGACGTTCGTCAAAGACACACTGTCGGATCGAAAGCCGATGATGCGGCAGGCAGCCGGCGCGATTCATGTGCATCCGAGCGGCAGGTTCGTCTATGTGACCAACCGCGCATCCGATCGTTCGAGTTTCGAAGGCAAAGCGGCGGTGATCGGAGGCAAGAACAACGTCGCTGTCTTTACCATCGATCAAAGCACCGGCGAGCCGACGCTGATCCAGAACGCTGACGGGAACAGCGTCGAACTGCGCACATTCGGCATCGATCCGAGCGGCCGCCTGCTGGTCGCGGCAAGCGTCGCCACAGCGCCAGTGCTGGAGGAAAACCGCGTCGTGTCGGTCCCGGCCGGCTTGAGTGTCTTTCGCATCGCCGATAACGGCGAGCTCTCTTTCATTCGTAAATACGACGTCGATACCGGCGATCAGCGGCAATTCTGGAGCGGCATGGTCACGCTGCCATGATGCCGCCGCGCTGCCCCCTCTTTGATTGATGGTCCTCAGCGATGGTTCGGCGCGGACCAGTTGATCAGATCGTTGGAGCGCGCCTGCAGATCGGCCAATGGCGGCGCCGCCGGCAACGGTTTGGTGCTCTGGGCAGTGCCGCGCCAGCGCGCAACAACCGTCGCGATCGATTGCTC
>DATJTL010000038.1:0-6079 GCA_035503415.1 Xanthobacteraceae bacterium | reverse complement strand
CGGATATGATAACAGCGCTTGCGCCTCGACGAAAGCAGCAGTTCTGATATGATCCCTTCAATCTGCTGTGGCTGCTGACATCGCGGTGACTGGCTGCAGATCGATGGGAGCGCGGATCATGAAATATGCAGCGCGGCATTTGGCGGGCTGCGCGTCGCTCGCCGCTCTCATTTGTTTGGTGGTCACGCTGCCGTCATTAGCGCAGACGCCGGCAGGTGGTCTCAAGAGTCGATTGGCAGGCGCTTGGAAATTGGCTTCGGTCGAGGTCGACACCAGGACGCCTTACGGCGCCGAGCCGAAAGGCTCGATGTTCCTCGATCCCGGAGGCCGCTTCTCCGTCATCGTGGTCAGCTCCGGCACGGCGAGGAGCGTTGCTTATTTCGGCACTTACAGTGTCGGCGACGCCGACAAATCGCTGACAATGCACGTCGAAGCGAGCAGCGGCGGCGGCGGCATAGATTATGCCGGGCGCGACGTGAAACGGCTGATCAGCCTGAACGGGGACGAACTGGTCGTGCAGAACGTAAACGCGTCGGGCGCCGCCGGCGGCGTCAAGCTGACGTGGAAGAAAGCGGAATAGCTGCGGTTTGAAAGCCGCTATCTGCCCTCTGGTCGGGCGGCGGTTATTCCCAGGATCTTGGCCAACTCGGCAAGCTTGTCGCGTTGCTCCTTGATGGCCGCGCCGAACGCGGCGGGACCGCGGATCGAGACGAATTGTCCGGTCAGGTTGAGCCGCTTGCCGATTTCCGGATTATCTTGCGCGACTTTTTGGAAATCCGCCGCGATCTGGTTGCGCACCTTCAGTGTCATGCTGGGCGGGGCGAACACTCCGCCGATGCTTTCGAACGTCAGATCCGGGTACCCGGCTTCGATGGCGGTCGGGACGTCCGGCTGGCTCGGCGCCCGCTGCCGGCTGCTCACGGCCAAAATCTTGATCTTTCCGGCGTTGGCCAGCGGCTGCACCACGGCAATCGAGGTTGAGAGTACCTGAATGCGGCCGGCGACGAGATCATTCGGCGCCTGCATGATGTCGCGGTACGGTACCTCGGTGACCTCCAGGCCGAGTTTTTTGAAAAACCCGAACAACAGAAAATCTGAAACGCCGTTTGCCGCCGAGCCATTGAGCTTGCCGGGCTCGGAACGCGCCAGTTTGACCAGCGCATCAATGCTGTCGATCTTCATAGCGGCTGGCGTCGACACCGCCAATGCGACGTTGACCACGCTAGCAACCGGGGTCATTTTGGGGCCCGGATCGGACGACAGAGTGTCGTGCATATAAGGCAATGTGGTGAAGGCGGCAGCCGGGCCGAACCATAGCGTATGGTCGTCATTGGCGGAGATAAACGCGTTCATCGAAACGAGCCCGTCGCCGCCCGGACGATTTTCCACTACCACCGGCTTGCCCCAGAGTTGGCTCAGCCGGTCTGCAAACATGCGCGCGGCGATGTCGGTGGCGCTGGCGGCGCCGTACGGCAAGATGAAACGCACGGTTCGCGTCGGATAGGTTTCCTGCGCCGCGGCAGCGCCAGCGAACTGCAAGCTTGCCGCGATCGCCGCGCTCGCAAGCGCCGACCATGCAAGTGTGATGAGCCGTCGCATCGGAATCCTCCCCTGCCTGAATGGGTTTTGGCCGCCACAGTAGCACTGTCCGGCGCCCAAGCCATCGCTGCTTCGAATGCAACCGGGGGCGTGCAGCGGGGGCCGCTGCGGCAAAAAACCAATGAGGAAGCGGTGGCCTAATCCTGCCCGGTCTGCAATGATGGTGGGGCCGGTCCCACAGCCCACGCGCAAAAGTTGGGCGATTGTTGCCGTAAGGGAGGATGGAACATGAAGATCGATTCGCCAAAGTCGAATGCCGGTCAAGGGACGAAAGTCGATTCCGAGCGCCGCAAAGTCGTCAAACTGATCGCCGCCGGCGGCGCCGCAGCCATCACGTCACCATGGGTATTTCAATCCTCGCGCGCAGCCCCGCGGCCGATCAAGATCGGTCAGATCACGCCGGAGACCGGCCCGATCGCCGCATTCGGTGAGCCCTCGAAGTGGGTAGCCGACCAAGTCACCAAATTTTTGGGCGGCACGCTTGAAGTGGCCGGCGAGAAGCACCCGATTCAGATCCTCAACCGTGACAGCCAATCGAATCCGAACCGTGCGGCGGATGTAGCGGCCGATCTGATCAACAACGAGCGCGTCGACATCATGATCGCCTCGTCGACCTCGGACACGACCAATCCGGTGGCCGACCAATGCGAATTGAACGGCGTGCCCTGCGTCACTTCCGACGATCCTTGGCAGGCTTGGTTCTTCGGCCGCAAAGGTGATCCGAAGAAGGGGTTCGACTGGACCTACCACTTCTTCTGGGGCTTCGACATGGTCGCCAACATGTTCGCCGAAATGTGGTTGACGCTGCCGACCAACAAGACGGTGGGCGTGATGCTGACCAACGATCCCGACGGCATCGCGGCGAGCGACCCGGTGCACGGACTGCCCGCCACCGTCAAGAGCCACGGCTTCGACGTGCATTATCTCGGCCTCTATCCGCCGCTGTCGGACGATTTCACCGCGCAGATCGCGCAATTGAAGACCATAAACGCCGATATTGTCTGCGGGATTTTCAATCCGCCGCAATTCGCGATTTTCTGGACGCAATGCGCGCAGCAGGGTTACCGGCCCAAGATCGTGACGCCGCCCAAGGCACTGTTGTTCCCCACCGCGGTCGAGGCGCTCGGTGACCGTGGTGCCGGCATGTCGACCGAAGTGTGGTGGTCGCACCATCACCCCTTCAAGTCGAGCCTGACCGGGCAGACGGCGCAGGAATATTGCGACGCCTACGAGAAGGCGAGCGGCAAGCAATGGACGCAGCCGCTCGGCTTCAAGCTCGCCAATCTTGAAGTTGCGATCGACGTGCTCAAGCGGACAAAGAAACTCGATGCGAAATCGATCCGCGATGCCATCGCGCAGACCGATTATAACTCGATTGTCGGTCCGATCACCTGGAAAGGCGGTCCGACCAATCCGGTGCCCAATGTCTGCACCACGCCGGTGGTCGGCGGACAATGGGAAAAGGGGACGAAGTGGAAGTACGACTTGAACATCGTCTTCAATAAGAGCGCGCCCAATATCCCGCTCGACAGACCGTTCTCCGCGATTCAATATTCGTAAAAACCCAACGGGTGAAGCAAAGAACCGTCGCTATCCTCCTTCCCCGCCGTTTGCCGGCAGGCGGGGAGGAGGGAAAGTCGCCTGCGGAAATCGTTCATGACGGCTCTTCTTCAGCTCGACAACGTCTCCAAGTTCTACGGCGCGCTCAAAGCCGTGGACGGCGTCAGTGTCGCCGTCGAAAGCGGCGAGGCGCTCGCCGTGATCGGCCCCAACGGCGCCGGCAAGACGACCTTGTTCAATCTGATTGCCGGCGACGTGGCGCCGAGCAGGGGCCGCATCGCGTTTGGCGGCACCGACATGACGTTCATGGCGCCGCACGCGCGCTCGCGGCTGGGTATCGGCCGCTCGTATCAGATTCCGCATCCGTTCGCGAACATGAGCGTGTTCGAGAATCTGCTGGTCGGCGCCATTTACGGCGGCGGCAGCGCGGAGCGGGAAAGCTACCGGCGTTGCGCCGAGGTGCTCAAGATGACCGGACTTTACGACAAGGCCAACGTGCCGGCGCGCACGCTGACGCTGTTGCAGCGCAAGCGCCTGGAACTCGCCCGCGCGCTCGCGGTCGAGCCGAAACTCCTCCTGCTCGATGAGATCGCCGGCGGCCTGACCGAGTACGAGTGCGGCGAACTGGTCAAGACCATCAAGGATATTCGCACGCGCGGAACCACCATCGTGTGGATCGAGCACATCGTGCACGCGCTGCTCTCGGTGGCGAGCCGGCTGATCGTGATGAATTTCGGCCAGATTCTCGCGCAGGGCGATCCCCGCGAAGTGATGGGAGATGCGCGCGTGCGCGAGGTCTATATGGGGATGCCGGTGCAATGAGCCTGTTGCGGACCCACAATCTGTCCGCCTTCTACGGCGACTTCCAGGCGCTGTTTGAGATCAACGTCGCTGTGGAGGACGGCGAGACCGTTGCCATCATCGGCGCCAATGGCGCCGGCAAGACGACGTTTCTGCGTACGGTCGCCGGCGCGATCGCAAGCGCGGCGGAGGCGGTGGTGTTCGACGGCAAGGCGGTCGGCCATCTGCCGCCGCATGAGATCGTGCGGCTCGGCATCGCCATGGTGCCGGAAGGCCGCCGCCTGTTTCCAAGCCTGACCGTTGAGGAGAACCTGCTGCTCGGCACGCACAGCGAGCGCAAGGGGCCGTGGACGCTCAAGCGGGTCTATGAGCTGTTTCCACGCCTGTATGATTTGCGTCACCTTCCCGCGCCGGCGCTCTCCGGCGGGCAGCAGCAGATGGCGGCGATCGGGCGCGGCTTGATGGCTAATCCGCGGCTCCTTCTCTGCGATGAACTCTCGCTGGGTCTCGCCCCAGTCGTCATTCGCGACATTTACCAGTGCCTGGGGGCGATAACGGCCGAGGGTACGACCGTCGTTCTGGTTGAGCAGGACATCAACCGCGCGCTCGATGCTTCCGTCCGCTTCTATTGTTTTCAGGAAGGCCGCCTGGCGCTAGCCGCGCCGACCGCCAATTTCGACCGCGCCGCGATTACAGCGGCCTATTTCGGACTATAGGGCGGCGCCGATGGGTTGGCTCAACATTCTCATCCAGGGCGGTCTATTGGGCGGCTTCTACGCGCTGTTCGCCATCGGTCTGTCGATGTCGTTCGGCATTATGCGGCTCGTCAACATCGCCCACGGCGACCTCATCGTGCTGGCGGCCTATGTGGGGCTCATCGTCACGCAGAGTACCGGGCTCGATCCGTTCGCAAGCCTGCTCATCGTGGTGCCTGTGATGTTCGCGCTCGGCTACGCGCTGCAACGCGGATTGTTGAACTCCACCTTGAGCGGCGGACTGTTGCCGCCGCTTCTGGTCACCTTCGGCATTTCGATCATCATCCAGAACGGGCTGCTGCAGGGTTTCGGCGCCTACGACCACCGTTTGCAGGAAGGTGCGATCGAGACCGCGAGCCTGCGTCTGCCGGGCGGCATCGATATCGGAATCTATCCGCTCCTGGTCTTTGTGGTGGCGGTGTTGGCGATCGCGAGCTTGCAGCTCTTGTTCTACCGGACCAGGCTTGGCCGCGCCTTTCGCGCCGTCTCCGACGACCCCGGCACCGCCGAACTGATGGGCATCGACGACCGCAAGCTGTACGCGCTGGCATTGGGGATCGCGATGGTCTTTACGGCCATCGCCGGCGTGCTGTTTGGCATCCGCACCATCTTTGCGCCGTTGGCGGGGCCGATCCGTCTCATTCTGGCTTTTGAAGCGGTGATCATCGGCGGGCTCGGCAGCCTGTGGGGGACGCTGATCGGCGGCGTCGTGCTCGGCGTCGCCCAGGCGATCGGCGCGGCGCTTGATCCGAACTGGCAAATCCTCGCCGGCCATCTCGCCTTTCTCGCCATCCTCATTGTCCGCCCGAGCGGGCTGTTTCCACGCACGAGGGACTAAGATGGATGCCGGCGTGCCTGCCGTTCGGGTCGAGCGTGGAACCAAAGCGAGCCGTTTTTTTGTACTCGCCGCAGCACTGCTCTTGGCGGTGCTGGTCGCCATGCCGTGGTGGGGTGACGCCGGCGACATGCGGCTCGTCGGCGAGATGGCCTATTACCTCGCGCTGGCGCAGCTTTGGAATCTGCTCGCCGGCTATGCCGGCCTCGTATCGGTCGGCCAGCAGGCTTATGTCGGGCTTGGCGGCTACGCGCTGTTCTATCTGACCGGTCCGCTCAACCTGAACGTCTTTCTCGCGCTCGCCATTGCCGGGCCGTTCGCGGGGCTGATGGCGGTGCCGATCTCGTTTGCGGTGTTTCGGCTGCGCGGCGCCTATTTCGCCGTCGGCACCTGGGTGGTCGCCGAAGTGCTTTCGCTGTTTGCGAGCCTCATTCCGGCGCTTGGCGCCGGCTCCGGCTTCTCGCTCACGCCATCGATCCTGCGGCAGATCTCGCCGGATCGCGATATCCGCGATACCGTCATGTATCTG
>DATJTL010000037.1:0-16597 GCA_035503415.1 Xanthobacteraceae bacterium | reverse complement strand
CTCGCCGACGAATTGTCGGCCCAGCCGGTCGCACCGCCGCGCAGCCGCCCGCAAACAATGGCGCGGCCGCATGCACCCGAACCGCGTTCGCCCGAGCCGCGTCACGAACCCCGCATCGAACCGCGACAAGAACCGCGTCCTGCGGCGGAGGAACCGGCCGTCGCGGAGACGGATTCCGACGAGCAAACCCTTGCCGAAATGGCGCACCGGCTCGAGGCGGCGCTCCGCAAGCCGAACGCCAAACCGGAGCGGAACGAGGCACGGCCCGCGCCAATGCCGCGCGCGCCGATGCCGGCTGACGAACATGCCGAAGCCGGCGCCGACCCCGCACCGACGCCCGCACCGGCCGTTTCGATCCGTGCCCCACGTCCCGCCGAGGCAAAGGCCGGGCGCACCGATGCCAAGCAGGCCGGGGCCGGCAAGAAGTTCTACGACAGCCTCGAACAGGAAATGGCGAGCCTCCTAGGCCGTCCGACAAGCAAGAACTGATGCAAACCAGCTGATGAAAAAACTTTGGGGCTGCCGCGTCCGGGTAACAACGGTGGCGGCCTCAGTAGCGGCACTTCTAGTTTCGGCGACGCCGCTCGCCGCGCAAGATATCAGCATCAATCTCGGTCAGGGCGCCGGCGGCGGCCTCAACGAGCGCGTCCTCCAGTTGATCGCGCTGGTGACAGTGCTGTCGCTGGCGCCGTCGATCCTGGTGATGATGACTTCGTTCACCCGCATCGTCGTGGTGCTGTCGCTGCTTCGCACCGCGCTCGGCACGGCGACGGCCCCGCCCAATTCGGTGGTCATTTCGCTCGCCTTGTTTCTCACCGCCTTCGTCATGGGGCCGGTGCTGAACAAGGTCTACGATGCCGGCGTGCAGCCGCTTATCGCCAACCAGATCAGCGTCAACGAAGCATTCGAGCGCGCCAGCGTGCCGCTACGGGCGTTCATGGAAAAGAACGTGCGCCAGGAAGACCTGAAATTGTTCGTGAACCTTTCAGGCGAAGCGCCGCCGGCCAGGCCGGAAGATCTGTCGATGCGCATTCTGGTTCCGGCCTTCATGATTTCCGAACTCAAACGCGCCTTCGAGATCGGCTTTCTGCTGTTCCTGCCGTTCCTGATCATCGACCTCGTCGTCGCCTCGGTGCTGATGTCGATGGGCATGATGATGCTGCCGCCGGTCGTGGTATCGCTGCCGTTCAAATTGATATTTTTCGTCCTGGTCGACGGCTGGACGCTGGTTGCCGGATCGTTGATCCAGAGTTACGGATCGTGACGGCGTCCCTCGCCTGGACTCTCATTGCTGTGAGTGAGTTCCAGCACCAAGGCGCACAAGGAATTCGAACGCGTGCAGGAACTGCTGGCCGTCATCCCCACACCGCCCGCGCCGTCTCCACGACGCGTTCGAGCTTGCGCTTCTGATCGTCGGGCGACAGCAGGTTGCCGACCACGTCGGAGGCGAAGCCGCATTGCGGGGAGATGGCGAGCTGGTCGAGCGGAAGAAATTTGCTCGCTTCGCCGATGCGGCGCTTGAGCGCCTCGACGCTTTCGAGCTCCGATCCCTTGGTGCTGATGAGCCCGAGCACCACCACCCTGCCCTTGGGCACGAAACGCAGCGGTGCAAACGAGCCGGCGCGCTCGGTGTCGTATTCGAGCAGGAAGCGCTGGTGCGGCAATTCGTGAAACAGCCGCTCGGCGATCGCATCGTAGCTGCCTTCGCGGTGCCACATGCTGCGCTGGTTGCCGCGGCACAGATGGATGCCGAAAGTAACGCCGGGAAAATCGGCGATCACGGCCGCCTCGGCCTTGAGCGAACGGGCGAAATTCTGCTCCGGGTCCTCGCCCCGCGCGCGCATCTGCGCAAGCGAGGGCGGATCCACATAAGCGGTAAAGCCCGGCGCGTCGATGTGCACGTAACGGCAGCCGGCCTCGATCAGGCTCGCCACGATCTGCCGTTCGATTGCCACCACATCGGCGAGAAATTCGTCCATGTCGCGATAGACCGCCTGCGACTCCTCATAGGCGAAGCGCTGCGAAATGCGGTCCGGTCCGATCAGCGACACTTTCACCGGTTTTTGCGCCACCCCGGCGACGAAGCGGTATTCGTCGAGCGGGAGATTGTGCGCAAGCTTGAGCCGGCTCTTGGCCGGGCGCCGATGCGAGACCGCAGTGCCGGCATCGTGCATCTCGCGGATGTCCCAGCGCCGGCCGGGAGACGCGCCGTCGACCCGTTTTTCGTACACTTTCAGCGTCGAGCGGTTCGCGTCGTAACCTTCGACCGAGCCGCCGAAGCTGTCCTGAAAGTTAAGCCGCCGCATCTCGCCGTCGGTCACCACGTCGAGGCCGACGCTCTCCTGCAGCCGCACCGCCTCGCGCACCGCTGCGTCCTCGAGCGCGCGCAACGCGTCGGCGGTGATCGCACCCTCGTCGAAACGCACGCGCGCCTCTTTCAGGCCGGCTGGCCGCAACAGGCTGCCCACCACATCGGTGCGGATTTGCGAAAGTTCGTTGTCGTTCCGCGCGCCGGCTTGTGCGACCGCACTCATGTTTCCTCGCTGCGTTAAGCTGCAGCAATCAAGCTTGCATGAGCACTGTTGGCCCGACAAGCTCCTCTAGCGCATGGCCGTATGTCCGACCGCAGCCGACGGCGAACCGGGCAAAGCGGGAACCGCCGGCACGGCCGGCCGGGTCTGCGGCGGCGACGCAGGCGCGGGCGCGGCAGTTTCGGGCAGCGCCGAGGCGGCGGCCACCGGTTGCGACGAGACCGGATTGGATTGCGGATAGTACGCCCGCAGATCGCGCAGGAAATCGTCGAGCGTGTCCTCGGCCGCCGCCGCGTGCGCGATGTCCTTGAAATCATCGCCGCCCGTGCCGAGCGGGGCCGAAATGATTGCGAAGGCGCGCGCGTCCGCCGTACCTGCCATCTTCGGCGCGTATCTGTCGCCGAAGCGGTCGAGGCCGATCTTGTCCTCGGCGAGTGCATAGCCGAGTTCGGCGCGCAAAATATCGGCGCGTTCGACATCGCTCAGCGGCTGCCACTGCTTCCAGCGGTCGCCGTACAGGAGTTCGATCTGCTCGGCGGCGTCATCCCATTTGTGCGCCGCCCAGTAAATATCGGAGCGAAGCCGGATCGCCACCGGCCCCTTGATATCGGCGGTCACTTCGAGCGCGAGATCGCGCTGACCGAGATCCGACAGCGCGCGCGCCTCAAGCAGCAAACGCTCGTCGTGCAGCTCGGTGGAAAGGTCCGCGCTGCGCGTGGCCCGCAGCGTCGCCACCGCCTTGTCCGGCTTGCGGTTCATCAAATAGATGACCGCGAGCCGCGTCGCTACTTCCGCCCGCGCGGCGCCCTGCAGGCGGTTGTCGACCTGGTATTGCAGCAGGCCGGCCGCCTGATCGAGCAGATCGACCGAAACCAGCCGGTCGGCGAGGCGGCGGATCATCTCGTCGCCACGGCTGCCGATCGGGGTAAGTTCGCGAAAGTCGTAGAACAAGGCGAGCGCGTCGATCGCGGAGAGCGAGTCGCCCTTGCCGGCGAGAAACAGCGAATCGAACGTCCTCGCCGCTTCCTCCTGGATTTTTCTCGTCATGTCCCAATCCGGGTGCGCCGCCATGGCGCTGCGCATGACGTAGAAGGAATCGCGGTAGCGGCCCTCTTCGGTGTAGATCCGGGCGAGAATTTTCAGCGCCTCGATTTCGGTTTCGTCGCCGCGCCAGACGGTGGTCAGCGATTCGAGCGAATTGACAACCTCGTCGCGCTTGAGATCGCCGAGCGAATAACGCAGCGCCGTTTCGCGCAGCCGTCCCTGCGCGGCGGCGGGTCGGTCCCATGAATCGGCTGCCGCGCGGTAAGCGGTCAGCGCGTCCTCGTTGCGGCCGAGACCTTCGTCGAGCCGGCCGATGAGCACCGACATCGCCGGCTGCATGTCGTGCGGAATGCCGATCGTCTCCAGGTCGTTGAGTTCGTTCTCGGCATCGGCGAGGTCGCCGACCTCGATAGAAGCGCGCATTTCTTCCTTGAGCGCGAAGCGCTGCAGCTCGATCGGCAGCGTGGCGATGGCGGCTTCGACGTTTTTGAAGCTTTGGCGCGCCTGCTGCCACTTGCCCTGCCGGGCGTAAGCAAGCGCCCGCCACAGCGGCGCATCGTGCTGATCGCCGACGGCGGGATCGGACAGGTCTTTGAGGGCGGCGGCGGGCCGGCCCATCATGATTTCGGCGACGGCACGCAGCACGATGGCGGACACGTCCTCCGACGCCGGCCGCTCCTCGGCGAGCACGACGTCGAGCACGCCCTTGGCCTCCTCGTACATCGAGCGGGCCAGATAGAAGCGGGCGAGATCGAGGCGCGGCTGCAGACGCTTGTTCTCGGGCGCCGCCGCCGCTGCGGCGATGAGATCGGATTGGCGTTCCTCGTAAGACCCCTTACGGTCGAAACCCCAGAGCTGCGGATCGAAGGTCAGCGGCCGCAAGCCGGTGCCGCGCAATACCGACTGCAGCGAACTCGACAGCGTCAGACCGCCCGGTCGGCCGATCACGACCTTGTCGGGCGCCAGCTCAAGCGTGATATCGTCGGCGATCGGCTCCACCACCACGCCCTGCTCCGAAGCGAGCGCGCGGAATTCGAGAAAATTCTGCGTGTGAATCACCCCGCGCGCCGGCGCGAAGGCGGTGACGACGAGAAGCTGGTCGCCCGCTTCCGGATCGGTGATGCGGTGCAGCGCGTGCGGCGCCTCGAGCGGAATGGTCATGGTCGAGCGATTGCGCCCGATCAGATTTCGCTCGAGATCGAGCGCGTGCATGGGCTCGGCGACCGAATCGCCGATCTCCAGGATCCACACCGGGCCCTCGGTGGTGACGCTCGACAGGTGCGGGCGGTCGAGCTTGATGCGCACGATGTCGGCGTCCGGCGCGCGGATCAGCTCGGCGCTGCGGATGGTGCGGCTCGCTTCGTCCTTGAGCGCGCTCAGATCGATGTCTTGCCTGGCGTCGAATACCAACCACAGCGTATCGGCGCGGTCGAAGACCGCGGCCGCAACGGGCGCCATGAAGTCGAAAGACAGCTTCAACTTCACGCCATCGCGCGCGAGCTCGACCGGAATCTTGCCGGTCGCCTGGCTACCCGGCGGCACTTTCGCCGCCTCTTTGGTGATCGCGGGCTTTGGAGCAGGTGGATTGGCAGGCGCAGGTGACGCCGGCGCCGCTACCGCAACCGGGGGAGCCTGCGCTGGCTTTTGGTTCTCGACAGGAGCTTGCGCGTTGGCTTTGACCACGGCGGGGGCAGCCGGTGCGGGCGTGTTGGGCGCCGCGGCCGGTAGCGCGGTCGGTTTTGCCGGCGGCGAAGGCGGCGCGGCGGCCGCGACCGGTAATGCCGGTGCTGTCACGGCCGGCGTGGCTTTTGCTGCGGGCGATGCCGCCGCTACGGCAAGTGATGCCGCTGATGGCGATGCCGCGGCAGGCAGCGCTGCGGCAGGCGATGCTGCAGGTGGCGATCCTGCAGCAGGTGCTGGTGCGGGTGGCGATGGCCTGGCGAGCGGCGCCAGGGCGGCCGGCAACGCGAATGCAGGATTCTCAGCGGCGGCCTTCGCGCCGGCTCCGACGACATCGACGGCGTAACCGTTCTCGTCGCGGAAGGTGCGAGTCTCGGCCCCGCCGTTCAGGTCGAAATGAACCGTCGCCGAACCGTCATGCAGCTTCACCGCAATGGCACGCACCGCGGCCGGCAGCGATGCTTCGGCGTCGCCGAGATCGAACCGCAGCGGCGCGTCGAAGGTGAGCGAGAGCCCGCTCTTCTCATGCGCCGCCTCGACCGAAATCTGATCGGGAATGACGAATACGTAGCGCGTGAACGTCGGCTCGCTCGCCACGCGCACACGCACCGGCGGAATCTTTTCCAGTGCCACCAGGCGCTGCTCGCGCGCGACGAGCTTTTCCGCTTCGCGAGCGCGGCGCGCGAGATTCTCGATGACCTCCTGCGGCAGCCCCGGCGGCGACCCACTCCAATTTGCGGGCAACAGGTCGACGAAATATTTTTCGTCGGCGGCGATGGCGTTGACCGTTACCTTCTGGGCAAGCGCCAGCCGAACCGCCATGCCGTCGGGATCGCGCCGTGCGGCGCCAATGTAATCGGGCACCTGCGCGGCAAGCTTGTCGACCGAAACATCGATCGGCTCCTTGAAGGTGATGATGAGGACGCTGCCTTGCTGGCGTATGGTGGCGGCGTCGTAATCGCTCATGGTGAAGACCAAGCGGGCGAAACCGCCGCTGGCGTTCGCGTTGACGCTGGCTTTGATTGGATCAGCCAGAGCCGCGCGCTGCGCGCCCAACACGGCGATCAGCAACGGGATGAGGAATGCAAGGCGGGCGGCCCAGCGCGTGGGGCGCCGCGACGGCGTCGTCGCAGATGCTGCACGCCCGACGGCGCAGGAATCAGCGGATGCCGGGTGCATGCCAGCGCACGCCATGACCAGGACTCAACTCGCGCTCAGGGACATCGGGCCGCGACGCGCCGGCGCCCGTCACCGGCGAGTCCCCAAGGTAAGGCCGCCCGTTTAACGGGGGATTAACAGCTTTTTCAATGATTCCAGGAGCTTATGGCGCTGGCCGAAGGCCGCGCAGCGGGACGAAGCCGGCCGCTGCGCCCTACTCGGCCGCGGCGACGTGGCCGCCCGCCTGCTCCTCATCATAAAGTCTCGTCAGGATGCGGCGAGCGGCGATGACGCCGGCGTCGGCGGCTATATCGATCTGCGTGGGCGCGGCAAAGATGTTCAGGTTCTTTTGCTGCGCCGAGAATACCGCCACGTCCTCCAGGAAGGCGGTGCGGATCTGCTCGAAAATCCGGTTGGTCGTCTCGGCATTGCCGACGTCGAAATCGTGCGCCTGCCCCCAGAAATAGTGCGACGTGGTCTCGGTCTCCGGCGTGATGGCGTTGAGATTGCGCATGCCGATGCCGCCTACGCGCTTTCCCTGCGGCGCGCCGGTGCCGGTGGGCGTCGCCCCGACATCGAGCCGCAAGAACGCCGGCGGGACGAAGTCGATGATCTGCCAGCGGTCGACATTGCCGGCAAAGCCGCCGACTTTCTTGAAGGTCGGCGGCGGCGGCTGATCGATGATCCAGCGGGTGACCACCACATTATTGGGCGCCCGCGTCACGCTCACCTTGGCATGTTCGGCGAGCGCCATATTGCCGATCGTGGTGTCGTGCACGAAGGCGAGGTGCGTGAGATCGAGAAGATTGTCGACCACAAGCTGCCAGTTGGCCTCGACGTGGAGATAGGAGCTTTTGGCGCCCCAGCGCGAATCGTCGAACCAGTGAAAATCGGTAATCTTGTCGGGATCGGCCAAGGCCGGATCGCCCATCCAGATCCAGACCCAGCGATAGCGCTCGACGACCGGATAGGCCCGTACCTTGGCGCCCTGCGGAATGTGCTCTTGGCCCGGAATGCGCACGCAACGGCCGTCGGTGGAAAAGCGCAGTCCATGATAATGGCACTGCAGTTCGTCGCCGTAGAGCTTGCCCATCGACAGCGGCAAGTGCCGGTGCGCGCATCGGTCCTCGAGCGCGACCGGTTTTCCCGCCTCGGTGCGGAAGAGCACGACCGGTTCGCCGAGAATCGTTCGCGACAGCGGCGTTCGCCCGATCTCCACGTCGCTCGCCGCAACGTACCAATAATTGCGCAGGAACATGAGCGCTTCTCCGGCATTTCTCGGTTTTTGCCATATTATCCCGGCGCACCGAGCAGAAAAGGGGGGCCGGACGGCAGATCAAGCAATTGATCATAGGTCTCGACACCGGCACATGGGACGCTAAAATCAGGTCGGAGCGGAAATCGGGGTTACGCTACCGAGGTTTAGGAGATGGCATTTCTCCTGCCGTTTTTCGAATACGACGTATTCGTCAGCTATTCGCACGGCGCGCAGGCCGAGGGCGGTGACACGCCGCTCAAAAACTGGACGTTGGACCTCGTCCGCCGCCTGGAAACCGACGTCCGGTCGGTCGACACCGAATTTGACGATCTGCACATCTGGCGGGACGAGCAGATCGACCCCACCATCCACATATCCGACGAACTTCGCGGCAAGGTATCGCGCTCCGGCATCCTGATGCTCATCATGTCGCCGCGCTATCTGGCGTCGTCGTGGTGCAAGGACGAGCTGGAGTGGTTTCGCCAGCAAGTGCAAGATCGCGAACGCGACCAGGGCCGTGTCTTCATCATCCGAGCGCTGCGCACCGACGAGAAGAACTGGCCGGAATTTCTGCGCGACACCCGCGGTCACGCCTTGCCGGGCTTTCAGTTTCATGACCGGCTGGATGCGATGCCCTATGGCTGGCGGGGCAGCGAAACCAACCGCGAAGCCTATGTGCAGGAGCTGTGGCGCCTGCAAACGGCGCTTACCAAACGGCTGCGCGAACTGCGCGACAACGCCGAGCGCCGCAGCAAAATGGAAGCGGCCGCCGCTGCGACGACTTCGCCGGCCGGCCCGCGGCGCGTTTATCTTCACGCCCGTGCCGGGCAAGCCTCGCTCTGCGACGAGGTCAAGCGCCTTCTCAGCCAGCGCGGCATCGCGCCGCTGAGCACGGTGGCCGATCCGGGCCGCGAGCTTGCCGACTGGGGACGCGAAAGCCGCGCCCGCATGGAAACGGCGAAGCACTGCGACGCGATGGCATTGGTGCGCGCCAACGGCGACGAGAGCTTTATCGGCGACCTGCTTGAAATCGGCATCGACGAACGCGAGCGCATCCAGGCGGCCCGCGGCGCGCCGCTGCCGTGCGCGGTGCTCGACCACTCGGGCCAAACGCTGCCAATTGATGTGTCCGGCTGCGGCATCGAGCGCTTCGATCTCGCCGACGATTCGTGGTCGGGCAGATTTCGCGGCTGGCTCGATCAGGTCCGTGCGCAGCCGGTTGCCGCGTCATGAGCAATCCAGAGTCCGCGCGTAACGACTTCCTCACCGCGGCCAGGCCTGCCCTTCCCTATCCCGGCCTGCGGCCGTTCGATACCAACGAATGGTCGATCTTCTTCGGCCGCGAGCGGATGATCGACGAGGTGATGGACCGGCTTGCCGCCCATCGCCTGGTGATGATCTACGGCTCCTCCGGCTCCGGTAAATCGTCGCTGGTGCGCGCGGGCGTGCTGCCCAAGCTGGCGCGGCAGCACCTGCGCGCCGGCGTGCCGTGGCGTACCTGCACCATGCGCCCCTCGGGCGGGCCGCTATGGAATCTGGCCAAGGAATTCGCGCGGCTGGAAGGCACCAGCGACGATGTCGAGCGCGTCGGCCAGATCGTCGGACTGTTCAACCGGCGCGGCGCGACGCTGTCCAGCATCGCCGGAACGCTCAAGGGAATGGCCGGCCAGCGTGTCTGCGTCCTGGTCGATCAGTTCGAAGAGCTGTTCCGCTTCGAGAAGGAAACGAGCCGCGAAGAAGCCGAGCTGTTCGTCGAACTGTTGGTGCGCAGCGGCGCCGAGATCGTCAGCGACGACGCGGCGCCGCCGCAGCCGGCCGGCGACAGCGCCGCCGTCCACGTCGTCGTCACCATGCGGTCGGAATATCTGGGCGAATGCGCGCGCTTCGACGGGCTCGCGGAGGCCATCAATCGCACCCAATATCTCGTGCCGCGCATGGATCGCGACGGGCTTACGCGGGCGATCCGCCGTCCGGCTTCGCTTTACGGCGGAGAGGTGACGCTCGATCTGACCGAGCGCCTGATTGCCGATGTCGCCGGTCGTGAGGACGAATTGCCGATCCTCCAGCATGTGCTGATGCGCTGCTGGGAATACCGGCAGGCACACGGCGGCGTTTCTCGTCCGATCACCGTCGACGATTATCAGGCGATCGGCGGCATGGCCGACGCTCTGTCGCAGCATGCCGACGAGGCTTACGACGGCCTTGCCAACGACGCCCAGCGCGACATTGCGCGGCGCATGTTCCAGGCGCTGACCGAGAAGACCGCCGACAATATCGAGATCCGCCGCCCGACCAACGTGGCGGCGCTGGCCGAGATCACCGGCAGCCCGGTCGACGACATCATCGCGGTCGTGGAGGCATTCCGCCGGCCCGACCGATCGTTTCTGATGCCGCCAGCCGACGTCCCGCTCAGCGCCAAATCGCTGATCGACATTTCGCATGAGAGCCTGATCCGCCGCTGGCGGCGCATGCGCAAATGGGTCGACGAGGAAGCCGAATCGGCACGGGTCTATCGCCGGCTTGCCGACACCGCCGTCCTGCACGCCCAGGGAACCGCCGCGCTGCTGCGCGATCCGGACCTGGAAACGGATTTGCGCTGGCGTGAGGGGGAAAAACCCAACGCCGCCTGGGCCACCCGCTACCACCCCGGTTTCGATCAGGCGATGGCCTTTGTCGAAGAGAGCCGACAGGCGCGCGACACCGAGCGACAGCAGCGGCAGTGGGCGCGGCGGCGCATGCAGATCGCCGGCGGCTTCATCACCGCAGTCTTCGCCATCGCCGCGGCGGTCGGGTTTGCGCTGTGGCATATGGCCCAAACTGCAAGTAACCAGCTGGCCGCGATCAACAACCGGCTCACCGCGGCCAACGACCAGCTCAAGAAGGCCAACGACGAGGTTCAGACGGTGGTCACGACGTCCACCCAGATTGCCTATTCGCTGGTGTTCGGCCCGGGACAAGATCCTCGCGTGCGCGCTCTGCCGACCGATCTGCAGATGCAATTGTACGATTTGGCAATCCAGAGCTACACGATCGTTATCACCCACAATGAGACTTCCGACGCCTACCAGGGACGCGGCGTGGCCTATCGGTCGGAGGGCAAAGTCGACCTGGCGATGAAGGACTTCGACAAGGCGATCCAGCTCGATCCCAAAAATGCAAACGCCTACAACAGCCGCGGCAACGCCTACCTCGACAAGAGAGATTACAAGGACGCGATCGTCGATTACACGCAAGCTATCAAGCTCTCGCCCAACTACTCCTACGCCTACGACAATCGCGGCGACGCTTACGACGACAACGGCGACTACGATAACGCGATCGCCGACTACACCAAGGCGATCGAACTCGACGCCAGCAGCGCCTCGTTCTACAACGATCGCGGCATCGCGTATTATCACAAGAAGGCCTACGACAACGCGATCGCCGACTACACCAAGGCGATTGGCTTGGACCCGAAATATGCCGCCGCCTACGACAACCGCGGCGATGCAAACCGCGATAGAGGCGCCGCCGACCAGGCGATTGCCGACTACACCACCGCGATCACGCTCAATCCGACCAACGCCGTCTATTACTTCGATCGCGGCTTTGCCTTCGATCACCTCAACGACTACGACGACGCCATCGCCGATTACAGCGAAGCCATCAGGCTCAATCCGGAAAAAGCGTCCTATTACGACGCCCTCGGCGATATGTACTACGACAAGAAGGAATACGACCGGGCCATTACCGAATACACGGCGGCCATTTCGCGTGACGGCAAAGATGCCCTCTACTACGCCGACCGCGGCGACGCCTACCGCAAGAAGGGCGAGTACCAGCGTGCGATCGCCGACTACGGCAATGCGATCCAACTCGATCCGAAAAACGCCCTTTACTACGACGACCGCGCCAACGCCTACGACAAGGTGGGCAATTACGACAGCGCAATCGCCGACTACGGCCGAGCGATAGACATCAATCCGCAAGACGACGACGCCATCAAAAATCGCGGCCTCGACCAGACCATCTCCCAATACAGCAAGGCCATTGCCGAACATCCGGACGACGCCGACGCTTACAAAAGCCGCGGCGCCGCCTACGACCAAAAAGGCGACTACAGCGAAGCCATCGACGATTACAGCGCGGCCATTGAGCGTGGGCCGAATGACGCCGACGCTTATAGGGGCCGCGGCGGCGCCTATTTGGACAACAACGATTACGAACATGCGATCGCCGACTACACCAAAGCGATCGCGCTCGATCCTAGCAACGCCAACGCCTACAAGGGGCGCGCCACGGCCTATTATGACAGCGGCGATCGCAACAGCGCGCTTGCCGACTTTACCAAGGCGATCTCGCTCAACCAGAATGACGCCGATGCTTACATGGACCGCGGCGAGGTCTATGCGAAGGGCAAGGACTACGAGCACGCCATCGCCGACTACAGCACGGCGATCAAGCTCGGGCGAACCGATGCCAATGCCTATAAGGCACGCGGCAACGCTTATTACCAGATCGAACAGTATCAGAACGCGATCGCCGACTTTAACCACGCGATCGCGCTTAATTCCAAGGACTCCGACGCGTACGACGACCGTGGCAACGCCTATGACGATATGGGCGACCACGCCAAGGCGATCGCCGATTACGGCCAGGCGATCGCGATCGATCCCATGGTTGCCGTTTATTTTGTCGATCGCGCCATCGCCTACTACTCGCTCGACCAGTACAACAGCGCCATCGCCGACAACACCCGCGCCATCTCCCTCAATGCCAACGACGCCGCGGCCTACAGGCATCGCGGCGACAATTACAGCAAACTTGGCGAATACGATCGGGCGATCGACGACTACACCAAAGCGATCGCGCTCAATTCAAACGATTCGAACAGCTACGACCGCCGCGGCAATGATTACGACAACTTGGGCGACTACGATCGCGCCATCGCCGACCTCTCCAAGTCGATCGAACTCGACCCCAAGCGCGCGTCATTTTATGTCGACCGCGGCTTTGCCTATTTCGGCAAGGGCGACAATACGCGCGCTATCGCCGATTACAGCCAAGCCATCAGCATCGACGACAAGAACGGCCCAGCCCATTTCAACCGCGCACTCGCCTACCTCTACAGCGGCTCTCTGAGCAAAGCGGTCGCCGATCTCGAGCAAGACAGCACGCTCGAGCCTCGATATCCCTACATGGCGCTTTGGCTCGAGATCGTCGACAAGCGCAGCAACGAGCCAAGCCGCCTCGCCCAAACGACCGCCAACATCGATATGACGACGTGGCCGGTACCGATCCTGCGCCTCTACCTCGGACAATCCAGCCCCAACGACGTACTGGCGGCCGCCAACAGTCCGGACCCTCGCATTAAGATCAACCAGTCCTGCGAGGCTGACTTCTACACCGGCGAGTTTGTGCTGGCGCAAGGCAACAAGGACGAGGCCACGCGACTGTTCCGGCTCGCCGTGAGCGGTTGCCCGAAAGGCTACGTCGAGTTGCCGGCGGCGAAGGCTGAACTCACCGCGCTCGGCCAGAATTCCGATACCGGCCCTGGGGCGGGGCAGAAGTCGCCCGCGCAGCAAAAGGCTGACTAAGGCGTAGTCGGCTTGCCCTGGATCTTGGGCAGTTCGGCGGGATCGTTCTTCACCGTCTCCTGCGCCTTGCTCGCCAGCGCGACGGTCAGGCGCTCGGCCATCTCCGGCGCCATTTGCCCCATGATGTCGGCCATCGCCCGCGGATTGATTTGCGAAACGACCTGGATCAGCACATCCATGTCGAGGCCGTCGAAGATCTTGGCGGCATCGCGCGGCTTCATGTTCTCGTACATGGTGACGAGGCCTTTAAAGCGTGCCGCTTCGGCCTGATCCTTCTGCACGGTTTCAGTCTTGATGCGCGCCTCGACCTCCTTGATCTCGGCGAGATGGGCGTCGATGCGCTGTTCTGCGGCCTTGACCAGGCTTTCGCGAATGTCGAGCTCGCGCGCTCGCGCATCCAATTCCTGACGGCGCTGCGCCAGCCGCTCCAGGATTGCGCGTTCGGCGCCCGAGGGCTGCGACACGTCTGATGTCGGAATGACGACGCCGTCCGGCGACGGCGCCGGTTTGCCGACCTGGGCGGGAGCGCCCGGCGCGCCGGCAGGAGCGGGAGTGCCGGCGGCGGGCGTCGTTGCAATCGAGCCGGTGATGTCCGGATTCACCACCGCGGTATTGCCGCGATCGGCTTTCGCCCGCTCGGCCGGGGTAATGCCGCCCTCCGGTGTGACCCCAGTCCCGCCGGGGAAATTGAACATCTGCTGCGCCCAGGAGAGTTTCGCGCCCGGCGGCTGCGGCGCATCCGGCGAGGTGCGAATGACCGTCGTGCCGGATTCGTTCATCGGCGCGTGGTCGGCCGCCCACCAGCGGCCGCCGTCAAGGGCAAGGTCGGCAATCTTGAGGACCAGCAGACAGGCGCTGGCGATCAGCGCAATCGGAATGAGGCGCAGATCGCGGATGTAGCGGATCATGCGGACTCCTCCACCGCCAAACGGGGACCGAAAAACGAAAGCCCCGTTCGCATCACGCGGCCAGACCGAATACCTTGGTGCGCAGCCGCTCGGAGAAGGCCTGGGCGGCCGCGGCGATCGCTTTCGCGTCCTGCAGCGGCTGATTCTGCTCTTCCGGGCGGCGGCCGGCGCTCGCGATCTGGGAGAGATGCGCGAGCACTTCCTTGCCGGCAGTGAGCTTGCGGTCGAGGTCGGCGTTCAATCGTTCGGCGCGAGTGAGACGTTCGCCCAATCCGGCATCGCATTCGCGCGCGGTGACTTTGAGCCCGGCAATGGCGCGCTCGGCAATTTCGGTGGCGGTGATCAGCTCGGCGATGGTTGCCCGAAGCGAGTCCTCGTCGGCCTTGAGCAGCTTCAGGCGCCGATTGAGCATCATGCAATAACCAATTGTCAGCATGAGCAGAATTGCAACCAAACCTTCGATGATCAGTCCTAAGCCGTCGCTCATTGAGCCTCCATTGGATTGTTGGAGCCGCCTGCCATTTCGAACATGGCGAAGGTCGTGCTCGGTTTGCGTAGTGGTTTGGCGACGCGCACCGCCACGCGGTCGCCGACGCGGCCCATGCGGCCCTCGGTGAGCGTGATGTCGCCGCAGCGCACGATCACCAGCGCGTCGGATTTCAATTCGAGCATCAGCGTGTCGCCGACGTCGAGCTTCATCATCCGCCTTAACGGCAACCGCGCCTCGTAAAGCACGGCGTCTACTGCGATTTCGGCCTGGCCGATCTCGGTGGCGAGATGGCCTTCCCAGGTCGGGTCGCGGCCGAACTTCTCGCCCATGAACATCTGCAACAGAACGTCGCGAATGGGCTCGATGGTCGCGTAAGGCAGCAGCAGCTCGATGTTGCCGCCACGATCCTCCATGTCGATGCGCAGCCGCACCAGGATCGCCGCATTGGCCGGCCGCGAAATCGCAGCAAAGCGCGGATTGGTCTCAAGCCGGTCGATGTTGAACTTCACCGGCGACAGCGGCTTGAAGGCGAGCTCGGCGTCGGCGAGCACGACTTCGATCATGCGCTTGACCAGATTGGTCTCGATCGTCGTATAGGGGCGCCCCTCGATGCGGATCGCGGTCTGGCCGCGGCGGCCGCCGAGCAGCACGTCGATGATCGAATAGATCAGGCTGGAATTGACCGTGACCAGGCCGGAATTCTCCCATTCCTCGGCCTTGAACACGCCGAGAATTGCCGGCAGCGGGATCGAATTGAGATAGTCGCCGAAGCGCACCGAGGTGATGCGGTCAAGCGAGACTTCGACGTTGTCGGAGGTGAAATTGCGCAGCGAAGTGGTCATCAACCGGACCAGCCGGTCGAAGACGATCTCCAGCATCGGCAACCGCTCGTAGGAGACCATCGCCGAGTCGATGATCGCGCGGATGCCGGAATTGTCGTTGAGTGAAATGTCGTCGAGCGAAAAGCCGAGCAGCGAGTCGATTTCGTCCTGGGTCAGGATACGCTCGGCGCCGCCCTTGGTGTTGGGGATCAGATGGCCGTCGTCCACCATGGCGGCCCAATGCGCCGCCATTGCCTCGGCGCCGCTTTCGGCTTCCTGCGGCGCAGCCACCTTCTCGGCCTCGGCGGCGGCTTCCTGTTCGGCTTCGAGCGCGACGCCCCATTCGGCGGCGAGTGCGTCCTGGTCGATCTGGTCTTTCTGCTGCGCCATCGGTTAGGCCATCGTCGCTTTTGTTTTCCGGGGACTGGTAACGGGCACGCGCCCCGCCCTTCCGCCGCCTGTTGTTATGGATTGCGGAGCAACCGCTTTGCTGTGACGCGCAACCGCGCTCATCACTGCACCACGATCTCCTTGAACAGCACGGCGTTGATTCGCTCCGGCGCGATGGCGGCATTGACCCGCCGGGTCAGTTCCTCCTTGAGCCGATAAAGGCCCGCCGAGCCGTCGAGATCGGTGGCGCGCAGTTCGCGCAAGTAGGTCTGAAAGGTGTCCATCAGCCGCGGCATGAACGGTTCGATCTGCGTCTTCATTGCCTCGTTGGGCAGTTCGAGCACGACTTTGACCTTCAGATACTGGGTACGGTCGCTGCCGCTCGACGACAGATTGACCAGAACCTCAGGCATATCGAGATAGACCGGCGGCTTGACGTTGCTGGCGGGCGCCGCTTCGCTGCGGCTGCCGACGAAGTAGTAGGCGCCGCCACCGACCGCGCCCAAGGCGACGACTGCTGCCGCCGCGATGACGACGAGCTTGAGCGACAGCCACTTCAGCACTGCGGGGACTTTTGTTGCCGCCTCGCCCTCTGGGGCGTCTTCAGCGTCGGCTTGGGCCTGCGTTTCTTTCGTCGTTGCCATGACCGCTCCCGCTAGCGTGAAGGACGCACGCAGCCGGCACGAAGAAACGCAGAACCAATGCTGCGAGCACTCGCGCGGGCGTCATTTTTCATGTCGC